>NZ_KI271845.1:5079-5535 GCF_000469465.1 Gemella bergeri ATCC 700627
CAAATGCTCTACCAACTGAGCTAATGGCTCATGGCTGGGATACCTGGATTCGAACCAGGGGAATGACGGAGTCAAAGTCCGTTGCCTTACCGCTTGGCTATATCCCAATAATACTATGAATGGTGGGGAGAAGTGGATTCGAACCACTGAACCCTAAGGAACGGATTTACAGTCCGTCGCGTTTAGCCTCTTCGCTATCTCCCCTATTTTCGATAAAATAAATGGTGGAGGTTAACGGGATCGAACCGCTGACCCCTTGCTTGTAAGGCAAGTGCTCTCCCAGCTGAGCTAAACCTCCTCCAAAAATGGTGACCCGTACGGGACTCGAACCCGTGTTACCGCCGTGAAAGGGCGGTGTCTTAACCGCTTGACCAACGGGCCAAAAATATAAAAAGGCTAATGCTAATGGATTAGCCTTTTATTTAATGAGCCATGAAGGACTCGAACCTTCGACCC
>NZ_KI271846.1 GCF_000469465.1 Gemella bergeri ATCC 700627
AAAATATATAATAAAATAGTTGAAAAAAATATAAAAAAGATATATTATAATGGTTAACTAATAAATTCACCATTTATTAGATTTGGAAATTTTGAAATTAAAATAATATTGTAAGGAGGGATATAATATGAAAAAAAGAATAGTCGGAACGTTTGCTTTTATTGTTGCTATTGGGGGAGTTATTTATATGAAAAATAACCCTAGGTATAAAGAAATAATTAAGACGGTAAAAACTGCTGATACAAAAGGTTTGTATAAAAAAATAATTTTAGAAAAAGATAAACAGGCTTTTACAACAAAAGCTAAGATAAAAAATTATACAATAGACTACGAAAGTATTCGAGGTGTTGGTGAGAAAATTTTTACCAGATTGATTATAAATAATAATTCTAGGTTTAACATTAATACTCTTATCACTCCAAGAGAAAACACTTATAATATAGAAAAAATCGAATATTCGAAAGAATTGGAAAAGTTATTGAAATCTGATGATAACAATAGCATGATGACATAATAGTTACACAAAAAGGCGATGATACAAAAAATCATTTGCTTTTTTATTTAATTTTAAACATAATTGGCATTAATAAATTTTTATTTTTTAAAGTTGGTTTAATGTTTAAGTAATACAGATTTTAATAATTAATAATACAGATAATTTATTTTTATTTACAGCTATAGTTTTAGATAATGAGATTATTAAATAATTTCTAATACAGGAGTAATACAGATACAAAATTATGCCATTAAAATAATTTTTTAAAATTTATCTTATTTTTATGAGCAGTAAATTTGTAATTGAATTTAATTCTAAGTATAATGGCGGTAATGATAATTATTATCATTAAATTTTAATAATAAAGAGGTATTTGATATGAGTAAAATAGTAGTAGTTGGAGCTAACCATGCAGGAACAGCATGTGTTAATAAGATTTTAGCAACATATGGTGATAAAAATGAAGTTATAGTTTTTGATCAAAACTCAAATATTTCATTTTTAGGCTGTGGTATGGCGTTGTGGATAGGTAAACAAATTTCAGGTGCGGAAGGATTATTTTACGCAAATAAAGAGTCTTTGGAAAAAGCCGGTGCTAAGGTATATATGAATTCACCCGTTGAGCTAATTGACTATGATAAAAAAGAGGTGCATGTGTTATTGGAAGGAAAAACACAGCATGTTGAATCATATGATAAATTGATTTTAGCAACCGGCTCAACACCGATTTTACCGCCGATAAAAGGCGCGGAACTGGTACCCGGTAATCGTGAATTTAAAGCAACGTTGGAAAATTTACAATTTGTAAAATTATATCAAAATGCTGAAGAAGTAATTAATAAATTAAATGACAATCCGAATATTAAACGTGTGGCAGTTGTTGGTGCCGGTTATATCGGAGTTGAATTAGCGGAAGCATTTGAACGTTTAGGAAAAGAAGTAACGGTAGTTGATTTAGTAAATACATGTTTAGCAGGTTACTATGATCCGGAATTTTCTGATTTAATGAAGAAAAACTTGGAAGACCACGGTATTAAATTGGCATTTGGGCAAAAAGTAGAGGCTATTGAAGGTGACGGTAAAGTTGAACGATTGGTTACCGATAAAGAAACATTTGATGTTGATATGGTAGTTCTAGCTGTTGGATTTAGACCGAATACAGCGCTAGGAAATGGTAAAATAGAACTATTCCGTAACGGTGCATTTTTGGTAAATAAAAAACAAGAAACAAGTATTAAAGATGTTTATGCAATCGGAGATTGTGCAACAGTATATGATAATGCAATAGGGGATACAAATTATATTGCTTTGGCATCAAATGCGGTGCGTACCGGTTTGGTTGCGGCTTTAAATGCCGGTGGTGACGGTGATGTTGTTGAATCGGCAGGTGTTCAAGGGTCGAACGGTATTTGTATCTATGATTTAAAAATGGTATCAACAGGTCTTACATTAGAAAAAGCAAAACGTTTCGGATATAATGCGGTAGTAACTGAATTTACAGACTTACAAAAACCGGAATTTATTGAACATGATAATCATGAAGTAAAAATTAAAATTGTTTATGATAAAGATAGCCGTGTAATCTTAGGTGCACAAATTGCATCTAAAGAAGATGTTTCTATGGGAATACACTTATTCTCACTAGCGATTCAAGAGAAAGTAACGATTGAAAAATTAGCATTAACTGATATTTTCTTCTTACCGCACTTCAATAAACCTTACAACTATATCACAATGGCGGCACTGTCAGCTAAAGAATAGGATAAAGCCATAAAGTAAGGACGAATTAATCAACTGTAATAAAAAGATTAATTGTTTTAGATATTTAAAAACCAAGATTTTAGAATTATATTTCCTTAATCTTGGTTTTAATTTTTAATTAAGTTCTTTTATAACTTATCGTAATATTATTGTTCGATACTATGTGTTATCCTCATTATCGGTTTCTCCTACCAGTAAAAATAAAAATTCTATTGATTTTAAACCTAATTTTATTTTTTCGAAATTAACACAGAGTAACCCATTTCCATAGCTGTCAACAAGTCCGGCTTGTTTTAAAATATTTGTTTGATAAGTAATTGCCGGCGGCGAGATTTGGAAAAAATCGCTCAGTTTTTTGTTTGTATTAAAACCGTAATGAATCATGCGGAGAATTTCGAAACGTGTATCATCGCCAAGAGCTTTTAATAATGATTTACGAATGTTATCAGCATTTTTTAACTGTGTTGCTGATTCTCTTGTCAGCAACCCAAGGCAAATAACAGGTTGAAACAGATCGTTATTCGTTGTAAATGGTTCGCCGCTAATAATAACAAGACGATTGGCGGAAAACATCAGCGGTACTATTTCGGACTCATAGTTATCTTGCAATAATACTTTGGCTTTATTATTAATATATTTACGGTATAAAGTATCAAGTTTTTCCGTTCCAAGTATATTTAGAAAATAAGAATTTGTATTTTTATCAACTTCTTTATAAAATTTCGTAAGTTGTGGTTCAAACAATTTTTCAGCTTCAATGTAATGTTGAAGAAAAATTGGGTATAGCGTAGAAAAACAGTTTTTAAGTTTTTTGCGATAAACTCCAAAATTTCTATATGCGGAAAACAGTACAAATTTAGTTTCGTTTCCAATATCAAGTAAAGAGAGATTTTCCAAAAAGGTATTGTTATCAAGTATGGTATTTTTATTAAAAGCATATTTAACTACCGCTAACTTAAACGCTTCCGGATCAATAGTATCTAAAATTTGCAAAAAATCATCAACGTTATTAACATTTTGTGTCATAAAACGGCGATAAATCATTTGAACAAGAGGCAGTGCCGGTTCGGTAAAAACATCGCCGATAAGCGTCTGGTATGCACTGATGTCAGAATAATATTTATAAATTGTGTGTTTAAACAGCAAGGCTTCCGAACTGTTATCAAAATTATCACGTAATGTATTAAGCCATGTGGTTTTAATAAGTTCGTGTGTAACAATAAAATCAAGTAGTATACATTTCTCTCTTTTAGCGATATTCATGCTCGTTCTCCTATAAAAATTCAATATACTAATTATATATCAGAATAAGTTATAATACAAATGTTTCTTAAAGAGATATTTAATAATCATTACGATTTAAAGTTAGGCTATATTAATAATTATTTATTAAATTATAGTCTATACATGGCGATTTTATAATAAAGACACATAAATTTTAACTTAAGTAGTTATTTAATTAGGGGTAGTTTTAAAGTGAAATAATGATTTTAATATAAGAAATTTAAAATAAATTGTTAAAGAGTGTTTTAGCTAGTGGAAAAGGACACAAAGTAATGCTATAATAAACAAGAAATATTAATAAATGGAGGTGTAATTTGAAATTATCAGTTTTGGCTAGTAGCAGTAGCGGAAATAGTATTTACATAGAAAGCCCTAAATTCAGATGCTTGGTTGATGCAGGACTTACCGGAAAAAAATAGTGGAAAATCTGGAACAAATAGATAAAGATATAAAAGATATTAATGCAATTTTTGTTACTCATGAACATATCGACCATATAAAAGGTGTTGGTGTTCTTGCGAGAAAATACAATATTCCAATCTATGCAAATAAACTAACTTGGGATAATATGACAAAAATTGGAGAAGTTAAATCCGATTTGAAATTCCATTTTGAAAAAGAAGAAAGTAAGATTTTTGGAGATATTGTCGTTAATAGTTTTGGAGTCAGTCATGATGCGGCTAATCCGCAGTTTTACACTTTTGAATGTGACGGTAAGAGAGTGAGTATATTAACCGACACCGGATATATTTCGGATAAAATGATAGATTATGTGAAAGACTCCAACACCCTTGTTTATGAGAGTAATCATGAGGAAAATGTTTTACTCAGCGGCTCATATCCTTGGAAAACGAAACAACGCATTTTGTCGGATATGGGGCATTTATCTAATACAGATTCGGCAAATTATCTCACAAGAATTATCGGAGATAATACAAAAAATATTTATCTTGCTCACCTTAGTAAAGAAAACAATACTAAGGAGTTGGCAAGGATGACGGCTGTAACAACATTAGAATCAAAGGATATTGATTGTAACAATAGAATTTGTATTTTTGATACAGATCCAGAATTACCGACGGATATAATAGAAATATAAAATTTTTGGGTAGCGGCTGTTTAATAATTTTGCATTTTTCAAATTTGTAGTTGGATAAATGTGGAGAAAAAAATAATAAAAAAATTATAGCAATTCTCACTAAATATTCAGAAAATTCTAGTTTTTTTAGTGGGAATTGCAACTTTTTTATTGCATTTTTTCGAAAAATCTTATAATATATTACTATGTTTTAAAAAAATTGACTGTGTAGTTAATATAAAAATATAAAAGTTATAAAGTTTGAACAGAAAAGCTATAAAATGATATTAGGTATGTTCGGAAGGAGTAGTTAATGGACAAACTATTAGAGATTAAAAATCTGGAAACAGCTTTTAGAATTAAAGATGATTATTTTAACGCTGTCGACAAGGTGAGTTTGGATTTGTATAAAAACGAAGTGCTTGCTATTGTTGGAGAAAGTGGTTGCGGTAAGTCAACTTTGGCAACGACAATTATGCGACTTCATAATGAAAATTTAACACGTTCTACCGGAGAGATTATTTACGATGGGAAAAATCTTTTAGAACTGACTGAAGAAGAGATGAATAAAATCAGAACGAAAGATATTGGGATGATTTTCCAAGATCCGCTTTCTTCTTTAAATCCCCTTCATAGAATAGGAAAACAAATAGAAGAAGCTCTGATTTATCATACAGAATTATCAAAAGAAGAGCGAGAAGAACGTGTTATTGAGTTATTAACTCAAGTAGGTATTCCAAATCCGAAACGTTGTGCAAAACAATATCCGCATGAATTATCGGGCGGTATGCGTCAACGTGTCATGATTGCGATGGCGATGAGCTGTAAGCCTAATGTTTTAATCGCTGATGAACCGACTACAGCCTTGGACGTAACTATCCAAGCACAAATTTTAGATTTGATTAAAGGATTGCAAAACGAAATGCACGCCGGAATTATTTTAATTACCCACGATCTTGGTGTCGTTGCTGAAATGGCGGATAGAGTGGCAGTGTTATATGCAGGAGAAGTGGTAGAAATCGGTACTGCAGAACAAATCTTCAAAAATCCGAAACATCCATATACACGTAGTCTTTTACGCAGTATACCACAATTAGACGATGATTCAGCAGATGATGAATTATATGTAATTCAGGGTATGGTGCCGTCTATTAAAAATCTTGACCGCAACGGGTGTCGTTTTGCGGATCGTATTCCATGGATTAAAGAAGAAGCACATGAACCTAATCCGACTTTACACGAGGCGGAAGAGGGGCATTATGTAAGATGTACTTGCTACAAGCACTTTGTATTTGAAGGGGAGGATAGCTAATGTTAAAAGTTGACAATTTAAAAGTACATTACCCCATTCGTGGAGGTTTTTTCAATACGATAAAAGATCACGTTTATGCAGTTGACGGTGTTGATATTGAAATTGAAGCCGGAAAAACTTACGGTCTTATAGGAGAAAGTGGTAGCGGGAAGACGACTGTCGGTAAAGTGGTTCTTGGTTTGGAAAAAGCTACTGCAGGGCAAATTATTTATAAAGATGAAGATGTTACTAAGAGAAACGCACGTAAAAAAATAAAGTATAATCGTGATGTTCAAATGATTTTCCAAGATGCAATGTCAAGTTTAAATCCCAAAAAACGTATTATTGACATTATCGCAGAACCGATTAATAATTTTGATAATTTATCGGAAGAAGATACTAAAAAACGTGTTTTGGAACTTTTAAATATCGTTGGTATGGGAGAAGAGGCGTTGTATAAATATCCGTTTGAATTTTCCGGCGGACAACGACAACGTATCGGGGTAGCTCGTGCTATTGCGTGTAATCCACGTTTAATCGTAGCTGACGAACCCGTATCTGCTCTTGACCTTTCCGTGCAGGCACAAGTGCTTAACTTTATGAAACAAATTCAACGAGAGTTTAATATAAGCTATTTATTTATTTCTCATGACCTTGGTGTCGTAAAACATATGTGTGATTATATTTATATTATGTATCGTGGGCGTATTGTAGAGCGTGGTACTCGTGAGGATATTTACAATAACCCGCAACACATTTATACTAAAAGATTGATTGCGGCTATTCCGAGCACAAACTTAGATAAAGCGAAAGAAGTTATTGAAGTAAGGGAAGCTGTAGAAAAAGAATATCAAAAACACTACGAAGATTACTTTGACGAAACCGGCAGAGTATATCCGTTGAAAAAGTTAACTGATACACACTATGTTGCGATGAAAGGAGGAGAAGTATAATGTGGAAAGTAGTATTAAAACGTGTTTTAATCATGATACCGCAGCTGTTAATTCTTAGTATTTTGGTTTTCGGTTTGGCAAAACTTATGCCCGGGGATCCGTTTAGCGGACTTGCAGAAAATCCGAAAATATCACAGGAACAAATTGAGTCGATTCGTCGTGCGAGCGGATTTTATGATCCATGGTATCAACAATATCTAACATGGCTTAAAAATTTTATACATGGTGATTTCGGTTTGAGTTATACAACCGGAAAATCGGTAGGGACATTGCTGGGAGAACGTATTTTCAACACGTTTAATCTGTCATTATTTACGGCGATATTAATGTACGTGGTGGCAATTCCTATGGGGATGTATGCAGGGTGTTATAACGGTTCAAAATTTGATAAATTTGTAACATTTTATAACTTCTTCTTCCTTGCGATTCCGTCGTTTGTATTGTATTTATTTATGATTGCGATTTTCGGTTTCGGTCTTGGATGGTTTCCGACAAGCGGATCTGTAGATGTTAATCTTGATCCGGGAGCTTTTAATTATTATATTAATAAATTACAGCATTTAATTTTACCGGGTATTTGTTTAGCGTTACTGTCGACGGTATCAACTGTTCAATATTTGCGAAATGAAGTAATAGATGCTAAACATAGTGACTATGTAAAAACAGCCCGTGCTAAAGGTGTACCTGTAAATAAAGTATATTCAGGTCATATTTTTAGAAACTCAATCTTACCGATTGCGGCGTTCTTCGGATTTACAATAACAGGATTGTTTAGCGGAGGTATTTTTGTTGAAACAATCTTCGGTTATCCGGGTATGGGTCAGCTGTTCTATCAAGCAATACAAGATCGAGATTATAGTGTTGTTACAACGTTAATGTTATTCTCAGGGCTCTTAACTTTAGTAGGTAGTGCATTAAGTGATATTATTATGGCTATCGTTGACCCACGTATTAAACTGGACTAGGAGGAAGTAAAATGTCAAAAGCTAAAGAAACAACAGTTACAACAAAAACTCCTTCCGGATTTTCGGTTGTAGCACGTGAGTTTAAAAAAGATAAAGGTGCATTCGCATCGTTAATCGTTTTATCGGCGATTATATTATTTGTTATTGTTTTTAATATTTACATAAGAGTAACGGATCTTTATGACAGTTATTTTAATGTGGATTTACTGAATATTTTCTTAAAACCCGGTGAGGACGGCTTTTTACTTGGAACGGACGTAGGTGGACATTCCGTTTTCGGTTGGCTTATGATGGGTATGCTTAACTCAATTTTAATCGCGGTTGCCGTTACAGTAATTACGATTACTTTCGGAACAACTGTCGGGTTGGTAATAGCTTATTACGGTGGACGTGTTGATAATATTGTTATGCGTTTTGTAGATTTTATGGTAATTATCCCGATTTTAATGGTAATTATCGTATTCGTTAGTATTAAGCGTAACTACGGTATTGTGTTATTTATCTTAATACTGGCAGCATTCGCTTGGATGAGTTCAACACGTTTAGTGCGAAGTAAAGCACTTAGTGAATCACGTCGTGACTATGTTCTTGCTTCAAAAACTATGGGAACGCCGGACTGGAAAATTATGTTAAAAGGGATACTACCTAATATCAGTTCGATTATCGTAGTAGAAGCAACTTTAACCTTAGCCGCTAATATGGGTATTGAGGTTGGGTTGACATACCTTGGTTTCGGTCTTCCGGCAGGGACACCTAGTATAGGAACAATGTTATCTTATGCCAAAGATGCCGATGTACTTATTAACAAAATGTACATTTGGTTACCGGCAGCCCTTGCGATTTTAATTATTGTTTTATGTATTAATTCAATTGGTGGAGCATTAAAACGTAGTTTAGATGCAAGACAAAGATTATAGTAAATATATTAAATTATTTTAAAGTAAAAATAGAAAAGTAAAAAGCTAAGCAGCATTTTGTTGTTTGGCTTTTTTTGGTTTTGTGTCAAATACGGGACACGAGAAAAAACATATAACTAAAAAATCGTGATTTCATTAGAAATTTGTTTTGCCGAGTTGCTCCTTGTTACTGTTAAAATGTTGCTACTAGATTCGGTATTGCCAAAAATGGCTATAAAGCAGACGCTAAAAATAGTTTGTATATAAATATATTTGTTTGCCATTTTCTAAATAAAAGCACTTGACAGAAAATACAGCTATAATATTTTAAAAAATGTTTCCTAAGGAGAAACTTTTATGTTAAATTTTCTGACAATTAATTGACCGTGTTAGATTTTTTTGATATAATACCAAACAACAAACGATTAAGAAAGGTCGTGTGCTTTAAACACGATAGGAGGATAAGATAATGGAAAAAAGAAAGATGTTAAAGGTTGTTAGTTCTGCTATGGCGCTCACTATGTTACTTGCAGGTTGTTCGAGTGCAAGTAACAAAACCGGTGGAAGTAAATCTGCCGTAGAATTTAAAACATCTGTTGATAATGGAGGAACAGCAGTAAATAATGGAAAACTTAAAGTTGGTATTCTAAGTTCTGATCCGCTAACAGGAATGTTTAACCCTGTATTCTATTTACAAGCAACAGATAATTATGTTATGGAAGATACAATGACAGCAACATTCTCAACGGATAAATCATATAGAATGAAACAAGATAATAGTGATGATCCTGTAATGCTCCACGTTGATAGAGATAAAAAAGAAGTTACATTAACCGTTCATAAAGATTTAAAATGGAGTAACGGCAAAGATGTAACAGCAGATGATATTATTGCAACTTATAATTTAATGGGTAACCCGAAATATTCTGATAACGTACGTTACAGCGATGAGTTTGAAGTTATTGAAGGTATGAAAGAATATCATGACGGAAAAGCAAGCAGTATTTCAGGAATTAGCAAAAAAGACGATAAAACAGTTGTGATTAAATATAAAGAAATTAAACCTGCGTTATTATGGGGTACAGGATTTATAACCACATTCCTTAACAAAGATCAAGTAGAAGCTGCTTCAAAAGATTTTACAAAATTCTCTGAAGCCGAACTGAATACAAAACCATTATCATACGGTCCTTATTACTTTGATAAAGTAGTAAACGGAGAAAGTGTTTTAGCGAAAGCAAATCCTCATTTCTACAAAAAAGATGATGTTAAAGTTAAAGAAATTGAATATAAAGTTATCTCTCCTGCCCAAGCAAGTGCGGCAATTAAAAATGGCGATATTGATTATATGAAAGCAATAACAACAGGGGTTTATGATAGTATTAAAGATGCTAAAAACGGAACAGTTTTAGGACAACCGGACTTCTATATGTCATATGTCGGCTTTAAACTTGGTAAGTTTGATAAAGAAACAGGTAAAAATGTCGTAGATCCTAATGCAAAAGCGGCAGATGTAAGAGTACGTCAAGCGTTCGGTTATGCAGTTGATTGGGATCAAATCAACGAAAAAGTCTTTAAAGGATTACGTTTTACAGCTACTGATTCTGGATTATATCCTCCACGTGTGGAAATGTTCTACAATAAAGATGGTAAAAAATTCACCAAAGATACAGAAAAAGCGAAAAAATTATTAGATGAAGCCGGTCTGAAAGATACTGACGGTGACGGTTTACGTGAAGATAAAAACGGTAAAAAATTAACATTTAACTTCGCAATTCGTAACACAGGACAAGATTTTGACCAAACATTAGCTGATACATTTATCAAATCATGGAAAGAAGTTGGACTGGATGTAAAACTTGTTGATGGAAAACTAATGGCACCTAAAGACTGGTCACGTCGTGTAACAGCGGATGATCCAAGTATTGATATTTTCCAAGGTGCATGGGGCTTAGGAACTGATCCGAACCCTAGTGAATTAGTGGGAACTACAGCACCGTTAAATTATACACGCTATACTAATGATACCTTAAATAAAGACTTGGCTGCACTTAATACACAAGAGATGTTTGATGATAATAAATTAAAAGAAGCATACAAAAAATTCGACAGCGATTATGCTAACGAAATACCATGGTTACCATTCAGTTGGACAAATGAAATGACATGGATTAACAAACGTATTAAAAATATTGATATAGCAAAATTGAGTTTAGGAGAAATGAAATTATATCAATTAGAACTTACATCAGATGACAGTGCAAAAGGATAGAAAATACTAATTATTATTAAAAACAAAAAGAGGGCTAATTAAAAAAGTAGAAATTCTATTAGAATTTACTTATTGACAGTTAGACGTACAAGATCATTGATTTAGGAACACTCTTTAAAAGATTTTCCCAAAATCTAACGAACTGTGCGGGGCGACTTAAAGATCGATTTTTAACGAAATCACGATTTTGAGTCACCCCCTTTTTTTGTGATTTTTTATCAAATAAATATTGTTTATGTTTTGATAACTAATTTTGGTAATTGCATTAATAATTTTTAAAAGATTAATTATCAGATTCGAAAATAATAAAGTTTCTTCTATAATAAAATCAAAAATAGCACTGTAAAAATCAATTTTTCTAATTTAATAATAAGAATTTGCAGAAATGGAAAAGCGGATAGGTCTATAATATTTAAACAACGGCTGAAATTATTTAATAAAAAAACAGTGCTACATAACATACTCTATCAAATTATTGGGGTAAATAAACTTAAATATAAATAAAATTTTCAGATAATTATATTGACTTATTAAAATGATGTTAGAATATTCTCATATTAACTGAAAATAAACAACTGTATTTTATGGAGGAAATAAAATGAAAAAAGGTAAGTTCTTAAAAGTATTTAGTTCGGCAATGGCACTTTCGGTGATTTTAGCCGGCTGCTCAAGTTCGAGCAATTCAGGAAGTAAAAATTCACCAAAAGCAAAAGTTGAATTCAAATCAAGTTTTGATAATGGCGGTTCGGCTGTAAAAGATGCAACATTAAAATTTGGTATTCTTTCACCACAACCGTTAACCGGACTTTGGAATCCTATATTCGCAGATAAAGCAGAAGATATGTATGTTAATGATGCTGTTATGGGAGGAACTTTTACAGTCGATGAAGAAGGACGTATTAAACAAGATAATTCTGATGATGCGGTTAAATTCCATTTAGACAGAGAGAAAAAAGAGGTAACATTAACTATTCATGACAGAGTTAAATGGAATAACGGGGAAGATTTAACAACAAAAGATATTGTTGCTTCATACGAACTTATGGGTAATCCTAAATTCACTACAAACACTCGATATAATGATGCTTTTGAATTTATTGAAGGTATGAAAGAATTTCACTCAGGTAGTGCAAAAACAATTTCAGGTTTGCAGGTGAAAGATGATAAGACTATTGTAATTAAATATACTCAAATTCGTCCGTCATTGATATGGGGAGAAGGATTTATCGCTGATTTCTTAAATGCAAAACAAGTAGCGGAAGCCTCTAAAGATTTTGCTAAATTTGCAGAAGCGGACTTAAACAAAAAACCGTTATCATATGGTGCATACTATATTGCTAAAGAAGTAAATGGAGAAAGTATTCTTGCAGAAGCTAACCCGCACTTCTATAATAAAGACAAAGTAAAATTAAATAAAATCGAGTTTAAGGTTGTATCACCGTCACAAGCAAGTTCTCTAATTAAAAACGGGGATATTGACTATCTGGCTGCTACGCCGGCTGTTTATGAAAACAGTAAAGACTTGAAAAACGGTACATTCTTAGGAGAAACTTCACGTGATATGACATATGTTGGATTTAAACTAGGTAAATTCGACAAAGAAAAAGGAGAAAATGTTGTAGATCCGAATGCTAAATTAGCCGATAAAAACTTACGTCAAGCGTTCTTATATGCGGTAGACCGTGATCAAATCAACGAAAAAGTTTATAAAGGTATTCGTTTCACACCGACAGGATCAGGTATGTATCCGCCGGCAGTAGGTAAATTGGTAAATGAAAATGCAACGGCAGTTAAAAAAGATGTTGAAAAAGCTAAAAAATTACTTGATGATGCAGGTTACAAAGATACCGACGGTGACGGATTACGTGAAGATAAAAACGGTAAAAAATTAACATTTAATTTTGCCATTCGTAATACCGGTGCGGACTATGATCAAGCATTAGCAGATACATTTATTAAATCATGGAAAGATGTTGGATTAGATGTAAAACTTGTTGACGGGAAATTAATGTCACCAAAAGACTTCGCTTCTCGTGTTCAAGCTGATGATCCGTCAATTGATATTTTCCAAGCCGGATGGAAATATGGAACAAACCCTAACCGCCAAGAGTTGTTAGGTAAAAAAGCACCGTTAAACTTATATCGTTATACTACCGATGCTTTTGAAGAAAGTTTCAAAAAACAAGCAACCGATGAAATGTTTGATGATAACAAATTAAAAGAAGCATATAATAAGTTTGATACGGAAGTAGCAGAAGAACTACCGTTCTTCCCGTTAAGTTGGAACACAAATATTTATTGGTTCAATAAACGTGTTAAATCTTATGATTTAGAAAAAGTTAAAAAAGGTGATTTTAAACTATACGAATTAGAATTAACTGCTAACGAAGGTGCAAAATAATAGTTAGAAAATAATTAAGTGAATACTCGACCGGAAAATTTCGGTCGGGTATTACTGTTTTATAAGAAAAAGTATTAAAATTAGTGCAATAAATAACAAATATCCTTTTTGTAAAAATATTATTAATACATTCGGTTAAAAAGATATATAACAAATAAAAAACGGTGTAATATTTGATGTAATTGTATTTTGAAAACTGGTAAGGTGTTGCTAAATGGCATTAAAATTGATATACTATAAGTTAGACAATAGACAACTTGAAGCGAAGGAGTGTGCTTAAATAATATGGTATATAATCATAGAGTTATAGAAAAGAAATGGCAAAAATATTGGGAAGAGAATAAAACATTTAAAACATTAGAAAATCATAGTAAAGAAAAATTTTTTGCATTGGATATGTTTCCTTATCCGTCAGGGGCAGGGTTACATGTTGGACATCCGGAGGGGTATACGGCAACAGATATATTAAGCCGTTATAAACGAGCGAACGGCTATAACGTCTTACACCCGATGGGTTGGGATGCTTTCGGATTACCGGCTGAACAATATGCACTTGATACCGGAAATGATCCGAGGGATTTTACCCAAAAAAATATTGATACATTCCGTCGCCAAATTAAAGAATTAGGATTTTCTTACGATTGGGATCGTGAGGTTAATACGACAGACCCAAAATATTACAAATGGACACAGTGGATTTTTAAAAAATTATATGAAAAAGGTCTGGCATATGTTGACGAAGTGCCTGTTAACTGGTGTCCTGCTTTGGGAACGGTGTTGTCAAATGAAGAGGTAATTGACGGAAAGTCGGAGCGTGGTGGACATCCGGTAGAGCGTCGACCTATGCGACAATGGGTTCTTAAAATTACCGAATATGCTGAACAACTGTTAGCTGATCTTGATATTCTTGATTGGCCGGAGAGTTTAAAAGCAATGCAACGCAATTGGATTGGTAAATCCGTCGGAGCGGAGATTGATTTTAAAATTGATAAAACGGAAGAAAGTTTTACGGTATTTACAACACGTGCGGATACTTTGTTCGGAGCGTCTTATTGTGTGCTTGCCCCCGAGCATAAATTAGTGGAAAAAATTGTAACTGCCGAGCAACGTTCTGTTGTAGATGAATACTTAGATATTGTTAAGCACAAATCAGATTTGGACAGAACAGATCTTAATAAGGATAAAACCGGAGTTTTTACCGGGGCATATGCTATTAATCCGGTAAATAATGAAAAATTACCAATCTGGATAGCGGATTATGTGCTTGTTTCATATGGTACCGGAGCTGTAACGGCAGTTCCGGCACATGATGAACGAGATTACGAATTTGCTACAAAATTCAACTTACCTATAAAAGCTGTTATTGAAGATAACGGTGAGATACTTGTACCGTTTTACGGTGACGGTAAGCATATTAATTCAGACTTTATCAATGGGTTGAATAATGAAGATGCTAAGGTAAAAATAATAGAATTTCTGGAAAATAACGGAGTTGGACGCAGTAAAGTAACATATAAACTTCGTGATTGGTTGTTTTCAAGACAGCGTTATTGGGGAGAACCTATTCCGATTATTCATTGGGAAGACGGCACTATGACAACTGTACCGGATAGTGAACTGCCGTTATTACTACCGGAAACTGATAATATAAAACCGTCAGGAACGGGAGAATCGCCACTGGCGAACATTGAAGATTGGTTAAATGTTGTAGATCCAAAAACCGGCAAAAAAGGAAAACGTGAAACAAACACAATGCCGCAATGGGCAGGTTCATGTTGGTACTACTTGCGTTATATTGATCCGCACAATAATGAAATGTTTGCAGATCCTGAAAAACTGAAATACTGGTTGCCTGTTGATGTATATATCGGAGGAGCGGAACATGCGGTTTTACATCTGCTGTACGCACGTTTTTGGCATAAAGTGCTTTATGATTTAGGCTTAGTTCCGACTCGTGAACCGTTCCAAAAACTATTTAACCAAGGTATGATTTTAGCAGAAGGAAAAGACGGACGTCCGGAAAAAATGTCAAAATCAAAAGGGAATGTTGTTAATCCCGATGATATTATTATCTCTCATGGGGCTGACACATTGCGTGTTTACGAAATGTTTATGGGGCCGTTAGATGCCTCTATCGCTTGGAGTGAAAATGGACTTGACGGATCACGTCGTTTCTTGGATAGGGTATACCGCCTGTTTGTCGACGAAGAAACCGGTATGGTAAATAATAAAGTTCAAGACAAAGATAATTCTAAGTTGGAGATAAGCTATAACTACACTGTAAAAAAAGTATCAGAAGATATAGAAACAATGCAATTCAATACAGCTATTTCTCAACTGATGGTTTTTGTTAATGATTGTTACAAAGCGGAGTATATCCCACGTAAATATGCGTTAGGTTTTATCCAATTATTAGCACCGTTTGCACCTCATTTAGCAGAAGAAATGTGGTCTATTTACGGCAATAATAAATCAATATCATATATTCCGTGGCCGACATTTGATGAGAGCAAACTGGTTAGTGATACCGTAGAAATTGTTGTGCAATTAATGGGTAAAGTAAAAGCGAAATTAGAAGTTAAAAAAGATTTAACATCTGCTGAATTAGAACAAACAGTATTGGAAAATGCTGAAGTCAAAAAATTGTTAGTAGGTAAAAATATTATTAAAGTAATTGTTGTACCGGGTAGATTAGTCAATATAGTAGCAAAATAAGGAGAATAACATGGAAGAATTAATTTATAATATTGTCAGTGAAATAGTTGAACATAAAGATGAAATCAAAATAGAAAAATTGGTAAAAAATGCACGTGAACACTATATTTTAACCGTTCATCCCGAAGACTGCGGACGTGTTATCGGTAAAAAAGGTATGGTCATTAATGCGATTCGTACTGTACTAAATTCAACGACATTTAGCAAAAAAGTATATTTAGATTTAGTGGAGTAAAAGGATAAAGAAGAAAACCTTTAAATCAGTTCTAAAGCCTAAAAGTTTTGGATGATTTAGAGGTTTTTTATTTTTATAGAATTTAATTAAAAAAAGAAAATGGAAAATTATTTAATGAGATTTTCAATGTAATAATACTATGTGATAAATTGTAAATATAATGGAAGAATTTCGATAAAATATGTTAAAAAATTATAAAAATATATAGCAAAGGTATAGATTAAAGAGAAAAAAAGTGGCAATATCTATAATTTAGATAGAAAACTATAAAAATTTAACAAAAAATACAAAAGAGATAATTTAAAGCAGTAATAATGAATAATTATTCAAATTATAAAAAACGTTTAATTAAGCTGGAAAAAACTGAAATATTTTCTGTAAGTCCTTTCATTATTAATTATAGAAAAAATCAAAAAATATTAAGAAAATAATAAGGTTTTTGCTTGACAAATCAAATATATTAGGAGTAGTATATACATATAGTAAAATTATGTATACTTAGAAAATAATAAATAATATGTAAAAATAAGAAATACATAGAACTATAAAATTGTGTGTTATAAAAGTGTTATAAATATTAAGGAGGAGCATTATGTATTTTGATAAAAAGAATGCTACACAAAAAAATTGGCGAATGGTCAAAAAAGGGAAAAATATCCTATTTAGCTGTTCGCTTGTTCTTACATCCGGAGTAGTTGTTTTAGCAACTCAATCGTCTTCAGTAATTTTGGCGAAGGATGCAGCTAGGGTAGATACGGTTTCAACCGAAACATCTACAAAGTCATTAAGTTCTGAGAAAAAAGTAGAGAATGTAGTAGAGGAAAGTAGAAGTGTTAAATCCAGAGAATCTAGCGGAACGATTCATACTGATAACAATTCAGGTGGTGTGAATCAGCTTTTAAATGGACAAGTAGCTCCTGCTCCAACTGTAAATACTACTTATTCTAGCACATCGGCAAGTGTTACAATGCTGACAGTGGCATCAACAGATAGGGTATTGACTGGTACAGGTACAGCAGGCGGAACTATTAAAGTTAAAATTAATAACCAGGAAAAATATACTACGCAGGTAGATAGTTCCGGGAAATGGTCTGTTTCACTTCAAAAAGGTTTAAATAATAATGCTGGGGATGGAGACTCTCTTGCTACTAAAGAAACTGTAACTGTTACACAAACAGTTAATGGTAAGGAGAGTTCAGAAGTATCTGTACATGTTTCTATCGGTCATTCAAATGTTGAACATTCATCTTTAACAACAGACAGTTTAATTGCCGGGCAAAAAGAAGTGACTGTAAAAGTACCGCATGATGTCGGTGCAGGATATTTTAAGTATATAAATACTGATACCGATCAGGAAAGTCAACTTGGGTTTAAACGAGATTCTTTAAATTCACCTTGGGTTTCTGTTGACGAGTCAAAAGGAAAAGTAAAATCATATAGTTCGGATGGTTTCTACGATACGATCGTCCTTGAAATGGTTCAAAAAATTAAAGAGGGTGTTGGTAAAGGATCTTCTATTTCAAATGTTACATATGGGGGATACTCAAGTCTTGAAGGATGGAAAAATATTAATGTTGTAAACGAAGCACCGACTATTACTTCAAAAGTAACGGGAAATAAAAAAGAAATCGCTAAAGGTGATGCTTTGGATTTAATGTCACTCGTAACTGTCGCAGACAAAGAAGACGATAAAAAAGCTACAGTTGGAACACCTGTTCATGCAGAAGTGGTATCCGTTAACGGTGATGCCAATAAAAAAACAGTTGATACAAATACATTCGGAGTTTATACGGTTGTCTACAAAGCAGTTGACAGTCAAGGTAAAGCATCATCAACAGTTACAATTACGGTAGAAGTTAAAAAAACACCTACTCCACCTGCACCGCAAGTAGCGGCAAAAGATGACGGCAGTGTAGAAATTACTCCACAAGGAGATACTGATAAGGTAGAAGTAAAATATATAGATGAAAACAACCAATCGCAAACAATAACCGTTAAAAAAGGTTCAGATAATAAATGGAAAGCAGAAGGAACAACACCGACAGGGGTAACGATTGACGAAGCAACCGGGAAAGTAACATTACCTAAAGAAGCTGTAAAAGACAATTCACAAGTAACGGCTGATGCAACAAAAGGGGATAGCGACAAAGCTACACAAACTGAAACAGCAAAAAGTAATAAAGAAACTATAGTACCGGAACTTCAAATACCTTACGATAACCCAACATTAAAACAAATTTACGTATATGCTACTGAAGAAACACATATTACACTTAAAGTAACGGATAACTCAGGTAAGGTAGCACAAGCAGGGTTAAAATTACCGGTAAGCGGTTCTTGGGATGATCAGATGAATGGGAATAGCAGAGCAGCCTTATATTTGAAAACTGATAAAGTAATGACAACGGGAGTAACAACAGCAACAAAAGAAAATCCGACAACATTTACAATTACGGGAACAGTCCCTAAAGGGGTGTATACTCCGGGGGAAGCATTTACTCGCTTTTTATATGCAAAAGATGAAGCAGGGAATGAAACAACAAAAACATATGAAAATAAACCATCAGTAAATGGTTATATTCGTTTTGTTGTAAAAGAACAAACAAGTAAATACGATGCCAAAGCACCGTCAACACCAATTCTTGTAACTGAGCCGACAGCGGATATTACTAAAATCGAAGAAGCCGTAAAAAATGCCAATAGTACATTTAAAGATAAAATAGGTAGTGTAACACTATCTGCTGACAGTAGCAAAGTAATTGTAACTTACAATGACGGTAGTACAGATGAATTAGATGCACAAAAAGTATTTGTAGTTAAACAAAAAACACCAGCCGCACCAAAAGTAGAAGCAAAAGATAATGGAGTTGTAGAAGTAACGCCACAAGGTGATGCGGACAAAACAGAAGTAAAATATACAGATGAAAACAACCAACCGCAAACAGTAACCGTTAAAAAAGGTGCTGACGGAAAATGGAAAGCAGAAGGAACAACACCGGCAGGAGTAACAGTTGACGAAGCAACCGGAAAAGTAACACTACCGGCAGATGCGGTGAAAGATAATACAGAAGTAAGTGCAACAGCAACAAAAGGAAACAGCGACCCATCAGAAGCAGCTAAAGCCCAAGTTAAAAAACCGGTAGAAGCACCAAAAGAAATACAAATAAAAGAATTTAAACATGGTGACACAAGTGTAACAATTACACCGGAAGATAAACCTGATTTAATATTCTTAGGAGTAAAAGGTAAAGAAGTTAAACTGGAAAAACAAGCGAACGGAAAATACAAAGTAGTATCAAATCAAGCAAATGTAACAGTAGAAGAACAACCAGATGGAAGTATTAAATTAACATTACCGACCGGAGAAACATTTGCGGCAGGAGACAGAGTTGTAACAAGAGCGGAAAATAAAGATAATACAATGCCGAAAGGAACAAGACCGTCACAAGAAGTAAGTGGATATGCAGGATTAAATCCTATAACAACTAAAGTACCGGTTAAAAATCCAAGTAGCTTAACGGACGAAGAAAAAGCAAAAGTAAAAGAAGCGGTTAAAAAAGCAAATCCGGGAATAGAAGAAGCTGATATAGTAGTAGAAGCCAATGGTGATGTAACGTATAACCATAAGGGAGCAGGTTCAGATGTAAAACAACCGCTTAAATTAACCAATACGGTAAAACCTGCAGATGCAAATAATGTAAAAGAACCTGATGTAAAAATTCCGGTT
>NZ_KI271847.1 GCF_000469465.1 Gemella bergeri ATCC 700627
CTTTTATTGTTCGTCTTCTTTCTTGAAGACGTGTACTAGTTTATCATTTTTGCTTGTTGTTGTCAATACTTTTTATAAAATTTTTTTATTTTACAACTTATCTTATAAATAAATTTATGCTGTAAGATAATATACTTATTAGTAAAAATTTTTTATTAAGTAGTAATTTACGGAGAATTTTTCGATATTCTCCGTATTATCACTTATTATTAATTTATTTGAAAAAATTTTCTAATATCAGTTTCTATATTTTCCGTTAATTTTTCATCAATTACATTATACCAAGTCCCATTCATCTTATTTCTGAACCATGTTAATTGACGCTTAGCATAATGACGAGAATTTTTCGCAATATTATTTATCGTTAAATCTTTATCCACTTCACCTGCCAAGTAAGGTAACATCTCTTTATAACCTATTGCTCCCAGCGGTTGAAGATTTTTTCCATATTTCTCTATAATATCTTTAACTTCTTGTTCTAAACCTGTTTCAAACATTATTTCTACTCTACGATTAATTCTCTTATATAGTTCTTCTCTATCTCTATTTAAAATTATTATATAAGGATTATATTTTTCAAAAATTTTATTTCCATTTTTATTATGCACAATAGATTTTTTTTCTGATATTGCATAATTATAAGCATTAATAACTCGGCGACTATTTTCCAGATCAATACTTTTATATGTTTCCGGATCATTTTCTTTTAAATAAATCTTTGCTTCCTCCGGTGTAACTTCTCCAATATAAGCCAATTCACTGAAATTATAATCATTCAACACTGCGTTCATATAAAAACCTGTCCCACCGATTAATAAAGGTAACTTACCTTTATTATACACTTCTTCTATTTTTTTTCTTGCCAATTTTTGAAAATCATAAACAGAACAACTATCTGACGGTTCTAATTCATCTATTAAATGATGAATTACTCCCCCCATCTCTTCTTTAGTCACTTTTGCAGATCCTATATTAAAATATTTATATATTTGAACGCTATCTATAGAAATAATTTCACAGTTTAATTTTTTTGAAAGTTTTATGCTTTGTTCTGTTTTTCCTACAGCTGTTGGGCCTACCATTGCTATTAAAGGTATTTTGTTCATCTCTACCTCCTAAACAATCCGTTTAAACATTTTTTCTAAATCTTTTTTATCCATTTTGGTGATAATCGGTCTGCCATGTGGACAGGTAAATGGATTTTCACATTTGTAAAGGTCACTTATAGCTTTATTCATTTCCAGGTCATTTAGCACCTGATTAGCTTTAATAGACATTTTACAGCTTGCCATTGCCAACGCATCATTGCGCAATTCTACTAATGTTATATTCCTATTATTTAAAACTTTATCAACTACTGTCTTGATAACTTCTTCGCTTTCTTCAGCAGCCCAAAGCGGAAATTCACGTACCACATACGAATTATTTCCAAATTCTTCAAATTCTATACCTAGTTCCTTGAATTTTTCCATATTACTCTTTATATCAGCAACTTCCTCTACAGAAAAATTAAACATAAGCGGAACTAAAAGTTGTTTTTTATAATTGGCTTTCTGAGAAAATTCTTTTTGTAATTTTTCATAGTTATAACGTTCCGCTGCTGCATGCTGATCTATTAAAAATATTTTATTATCGGCTTCTGCCAATATATATGTTTTAAATATTTGTGCAAGAACCTTTAAATCGGGTAATATTTTGGTTTTAGTTTCTGTTTCTTGTTTATAATTTATTTCTTTATTTATTTCAAAGTCAGTTTCAACATTAATTTCTTCTCTGCTACTATAATCATCGAATTCTTCCTTTTTAGAAAAATTCATAAAGTTTTCAATTTCTTTTGCTGTAGGTTTTTCATTATTTGAATTTTTTCTTCTTAGTTGTGGATTTGGTGTGAATTTTAATTTTGAATCGGTTGTATCATAAATTGAATTTTCTTTGTTATCATAATTTTTTTTTATTAATTTTAAATCTTCTTTATCTCCGAAATTAAATTCATTTTCTTTTATAATAAATTTATTATCTAATTCTTCTAAAAAATTTATTTTTTCTATATGTTCTTTTTCTTTTTTTGTCAATACATTGTTCATTCCCTGTGGAATATAAGTATAGTTACTTAATCTATCAAAAATAACTCGTTTTATCAAAGTTACCAACTCTGCTTCTTTTGATAATCTCACTTCTTGTTTTGTTGGATGAACATTAACATCAAGCAAAATCGGATTCATTCTTATATCTATAATACAAAGCGGATAACGATTTTTCATAAGCAAAGTACCATAGGCAGCGACGATTGAATTTTGAATAATATAATTCCTTATATATCTCCCATTAATGAATATATTAATATAGTTTTTACTGGCACGTGTTTCTTCCGGAACGGAAATATATCCTTTTATTTCATAATCATCATTGCTACCGGAAAATTCTATCATATTTTTAGCTACGGTCATATTATATATTTTTGATATAATCTTGTGAATATTGCCATCACCATAGGTTTTTAATAATATTTTTTCGTCTACATGCACCTCAAAAGCTATATTTGGATACGAGAGAGCAAATTTATTAATAACTTTCATTATATTGGCTTGTTCAGTGTGCGGATTTCTTAAATATTTTAACCTTGCAGGCGTCTTATAAAATAAGTTTTCAACACTTATATCAGTCCCTTTTATAGGAGCATACCATTCATCTTTAACGACTTTACCTGACTCCAGCGTCATCATCTTCCCTTGCGTTTCACCACTACAGCTTTTTATAATAACTTTACTTACAGAAGCTATACTTGCGAGCGCTTCGCCTCTAAAGCCTAATGTATCTATATGAAACAAGTCATAATCATTATTAATTTTACTTGTGGCATGTCTTAAAAAAGCTTTTCCTAAATCATCATTGCTAATGCCACTACCGTTATCAATAATTCTTATTTGTTTAATTCCGAATTCTTTTATTATAATTTTAATATTTGTACTACCGGCATCAATTGAATTTTCCAATAATTCTTTAACAACGGAAGAAGGTCTTTCCACCACTTCTCCAGCTGCTATTTTATTTGATAATTCCGCAGACAGTATATTTATTTTTCCCAATACATTATTCCCCCTTGTTTATTTTTTTTTGTAATTCATATAACAAATTAAATGCTTCAAATGGAGTTGTTTCTATAAAATTTACAGAATTTAATTTTTCCTTAACAAATTTTAATTCTTCACTTTCTTCTCCAAAATCTAATTGTAATTTAGTATACTCTTTTTTATTTTCTTTAACTCTTTTCTGAATATTTTTGTTCAATTCATTGGCATGGTTTAATTGTTTTTCTAATAATTCAATTTTATTTCGTTGAGTTTCAATAATTTTTACTTTATTAGAAATTTCATTAATTTCTTCTCCATTTTTTTGAACATCTTTCCTTACAACATCACTATTATCTGATACACCCGCTTCTAATTTTGTTAAAATATTATTTGCACAAGTTATTATATCAGCCGGTAATTGCGCTAATTTAGCTACATGAATACCATAGCTTTTTTCTATTGGACCTTCTTTTATTTTATATAAAAATATCAGTTCTCCATGATCTTCTTTTGCTGATACATGAATATTTTTTATTCCTTGTTCTTTATGTTCTAATTTTGTAAGTTCATGATAATGTGTTGAAAATAATGTTTTACATTTAATAGTATTATTAATATATTCTAGGATAGATTGTGCAAGTGCAATACCGTCATAAGTTGAAGTACCTCTACCTATTTCATCAAAAATCAGCAATGAGTTTTTAGTTGATTCTACTAAAGCATTCTTTGCTTCCATCATTTCAACCATAAATGTAGATTTCCCACCGGCTAAATCATCACTTGCCCCTATTCTTGTAAATATTTTATCAAAAATTGGAAGATTTGCCATCGTAGCAGGAACAAAAGAACCTATCTGTGCTAATATTACTATAAGTGCAAGTTGTCTCATATATGTAGATTTTCCTGACATATTCGGACCGGTTATCAGCAAAATGTTATTATCGGAAGATACCATACAATCGTTACTTATATAACTATCTGCACTGACATTTCTTTCAACAATAGGATGACGTCCCTCAACTATTTTTATTTCATTGTTATCATTAAAAATCGGTTTTACATAACTATATTCTTCCGCTACATCAGACAATGAAATAAAAACATCAATATCACTTAATGTACTAGCAACTTTTTGGAGTCTTGGTATAAAACTGTAAATCTTTGTTTTAATTTCTTGAAATAATTTTAATTCCAATTCCTCAATTTTTGTTTTCGAATTAATAATATGTTCTTCAACCTCTTTTAACTCTTCCGAAATAAATCTCTCACAATTTGACAAAGTTTGTTTCCTATGATAACCGAATTCTGTTGGGTCTACACTTTTAAGCCCCACTTTAGATATTTCTATATAATAACCGAAAACTTTATTATATCCTATTTTTAAATTTTTCAAACCGGTTCTTTCTTTCTCACGCTTTTCGATTTCAAGAAGTATTTTATTTCCATTCTTACTGGCATTTTTGTAACTGTCAAGTTCAGCGTTAAAACCTGCTTTTATGACACTTCCTTCTTTTATAGTCTGTCCGGCATCGTCATCGATAGTATTTTCCAAATATTCTGCAAGATCCGCTAACTCATCAATTCCATTTGCTATCTCAACTAATTTTTTTGAATTAAAACTCAACAGTAAGTTCTTAATATTTGGAATTTGCTCCAATGTTTTTTTCAAATTCAAAAGTTCTCTGGGACTAACCATATTATAAGACACTTTTGTTGCTATTCTCTCAAGATCGTAAACCTCTTTTAAATACATTTTTACATCAGATTTTTCAAAGTAATGTTTAACGAAGTCTTCTACTAATTGTTGACGAACTTTTATTTCACTAATATTTAACAATGGATTTTCCAACCATTTTTTCAATTTTCTAGAACCCGCTGCTGTTGACGTTTTATCAATTATACTAAGCAATGAACCCTTTTTGCCACCATTTGCCATATTTTGTGTTACTTCAAGATTTTTTATTGAATAGTTAGTCATATACATAAATTTATTTTTAAAATATATTTCAAATTTTTTTAAACTTGATACATCTTTATATTGAGTTTTTTCTATATACTCCAATAGGGTATCACAGCACAATCGAAGATTATCATCTTCTATATCGGCAGTAACATTTTTTTCTACAGACGGATTAAACTCCACTTCTGTTATATAAGCATTGATGTTCAGTTTTTGCCCCCTAATACTAACTATCTCTTTAATATTATTTTTAAAAATCTCATCTTGTAATTCCGTCATATTATCAAGAACGGTACAACTACTGTCGCCCGTCATAATATCGCAAAATGAAAAATAAATTTTGTTATCTTTTACATAAACGCAACCTAAAAAATTATTTTCATCATAATTTTTATAATTCATATAAGTACCGGGGGTAACAACTTGAACAACTTTTCTTTCTACTATTTTGCCCTGTCCCGGCTCTGATACCTGTTCACAAATAGCTACTTTATATCCATTATTTACCAAAATATCAATGTAATTCGCTGAAGAATGAAAAGGAACACCGCACATCGGTATTTTCTCCGCTCCCCCCTCACGTGCCGTCAATGTAATTTCTAAAATTTTTGATGCCTTAATCGCATCATCAAAAAACATTTCATAAAAATCACCAAGACGATAAAATAAAAACATGTCTTGATAATCTTTTTTTATTTTTAAATACTGCTCCACCATTGGTGTATATTTCATATATTCCAACCTTTCTCCATATCACTTTATAATTCACTATATCATATCTTTTATAATCTATGTCCCTTGTAAATACGACTTAATACATAGAATACTAAAAACATCTTACTATAATCACCACAAATATTAAAATATCTGTAGTTAAATACTTTACATATTCTGTTTTTCTTTAATTGTTATTATAACTTTACCATTTTTTCATTATATATTTTTTAAAATACTTTACTAATATACTTTAATTTTTATATTTTCAAGTATTATATATATAAAATTTACAGTAACTATTCACTTATT
>NZ_KI271848.1:0-12501 GCF_000469465.1 Gemella bergeri ATCC 700627
TTTAATAATAGCATATATTTTATCGCTTTATGTAGTTAGTGATTTTCTAAAAATGTATATATCAAGATCGCTTGGAATAGAGGGATCTATTTCTTGGTTTAGTGGAGTTGCATTTAGTAATATTCAAATGTTTATTTCATTTATTTATATAGGCATAATATATTTATTATTTAAATTAACGCACAAGAAAGAATTTTAAAATGAGTAGATTGAAAAATTTATATGGATATGGTATAGCAATATTGGTCTTTTATAGACTGATGTTTAATGTTAGGGAAATTTCACAAATAACTTTTAGTCAGTTTATTAGATATGATATGCACAAAATTTTTGATGAAGATAGACAGATAATTATTGAACAAGTAATCTTATTATTAGCTCTATATATGGCATTTTTTCATGTATATAGTAAGGTTTTGTCAGTAAATATAGAAAATTTTAAAAAAATGATGAGATATAAATGTACAAGTATATTGGATTTGGAGATAAAGACATTTTCTTTTTTCTTTAAAATATTCTTTAAGGATGCTGTAATATTTTTATTTGTATTGATAATAGAGTATATGTTTAAAACAAAAGATATAAATTTATATAACTATTACCATGGAATTGTAGATATAGCAAAATTGCCTTGATTATTTTTGAAAATCTTAATTTAAAATTTTCGAATGGTAAAATTTACGGTTTGGTTGGAGAAAATGGTAGTGGTAAAACTGTAATAATGAAATGTTTATGCGGATATACTACTTTAACAAGCGGTAATGTTTTTCAAAATAATAAAAAAATACGTAATAAGAATAATTTCATAGAAGATGCAGGAATTATTATAGAAAATCCAAAGTTTATGGAAGATTTTACCCTTTATGAAAATTTGAATATTATAAAAAATTTGTCCGATAGTAAAAAAGATATTGATATATCATATTGGTTGAAATTTTATAACGTAGAGAAATATAAGGATAGAAAATATAGACAGTTATCGCTTGGAACAAAACAGAAAATGTTATTAATACAGGCGTTTATGTCAAATCCCACAACGCTTATTTTAGATGAATGTTTCAATGGATTAGATGAGGTTTCTGCGAATAAAACAAGGGAGTATATTAAAAATTATATAAATCCAAATCGTTTAATTATTCTTACATCTCATATAAAAACAGATATAGAAATGTTATGTGATGAGGTAATATATTTATAGATTTTTTATGAAAAAATATATTAACTGACCTTGACAAAGAAGAAAATTTTATATATAATAGTTCACATGGTTAACTTTTTAGTTAATAATATGAACTATTTTTATAAGGTGGTGATAAGATGGATAATTATAAAAAAGCGATGAATGTTATGGATGACCTTAGGGTAACGATGAAAAAACTTCATAACAAAGAAAATAAACCTTTTCGAAAAGTTGAATTCCACGCATTATTAATTATACTGGAATTTAAAAGTATAACGATGCAAAAACTTGGAGAAGAACTCGGCGTTACTAAATCTCGAGTTACGGCAATAATCTCAAAATTAACGGATAAAGGTTTTGTTGAGCAGGTGTCTGATACTAAAGATAAAAGAAAAAAATTATTGCAATTAACTAAAGTTGGGGAAGAATATATGGTAAGTGAACGTGCCAAGTATGAAGAATGGTTTAAACAACTTTGGGATAAATTTACTTTAGAAGAACAAATTAATTGGATACATTTAATAGCTAAAATTAACAGAGTAATTAAAGGAGATTTAGAGGAGGAAGAGTAATACTATGAGATTATTTAAGTATTTAAAAAGTTTTTTAGTGCCGATGATTATCTTAGTGTCTTTGCTTGCTGTCAGGGCTATGACGGAGTTGGAATTACCAACTTATACCAGTAAAATAGTAGATACGGGAATTCAGCAAAGCGGTATTGAAGATTCAGTACCTACTAAGATTAGTAAGGAGTCATTAAAAACATTAGAAGTATTTATGACTGTTGAAGAAGTTGAAAAGATAGAAAATAATTATGAAGAAAATAACAATATTTACACATTAAAGAATATCTCACAAGAAACACGAGATGAGTTAAATAATATTTTTAAAGAAACTATGACTGTTGTACTTGGAGCAAAAAATAAAAATATTAATTTAGAACAAATGGTACAAGGTGTTGGTACCGGAGTTGTTCAAAAAGATACATTGGTAGAACAACGAAAAAAAGCTATTAAGGATTTAGGGCAATCTGCTAATATGATGACTAAACAAGGAGGAATAGCTTTTGTAAAAGAAGAATATAAAAAAGTTGATATTGATACGAATAATATTCGTACAAATTATTTGAAAAATATCGGTCGGAAAATGATTTTGGTAACGTTAATTGGCGGTGTAGCCAGTATTTTTTCAAGTTTAATTTCAAGTAGGGTATCTGCAAAAGTGGCATATAATCTGCGTGAAAAACTATTTACTAAAGTATTATCATTTTCAAAACAAGATATTGATAAATTTTCTTCGGCATCATTAATAACTCGTACTACGAATGATATCCAACAAATTCAAAATGCTTTAAATATGTTGCTTTTTATTGCATTCTATGCACCGATAATGGCGATATGGGGAATTTACAAAGTTATGCAAACAGATACCGGTATGACATGGATTATTGCTGTCGGTATTGGGGTTTTAGGTTTAATTATCGGGCTTATAATGGCAGTGTCAATTCCTAAATTTAAAATAATGCAAAAATTAATTGATAAAGTTAATTTAGTAAGTCGTGAGTTACTAACGGGTATTTCCGTTATTCGTGTCTTTGGACGTGAAAAACATGAAGAAGAACGTTTTGATGTAGAAAATAAACGCTTAATGAATAATCAGCTATTTGTTAACCGTGTTATGTCAATTTTATTTCCGGCAATTATGTTAATTATGAACGCTATTGCTCTGTTAATAATTTGGGTCGGCGGTAAAAATATTAATAACGGATCTATACAAGTAGGTGATATGATGGCATTTATTACCTATACAATGCAAATCGTTATGTCATTTCTATTTTTTACCTTTTTAGTAATGCAATTACCACGTGCTACAGTAGCGGCTGCACGTATTGATGAAGTATTAGATACACCAATTAGTGTAATTGATAGTAAAGAAATTGATGATAATAAATTAAATGATGTCAAAGGAACGCTTCGTTTTGAAAATGTAACATTTTCATTTGAAGGAGCGGATAATCCGGTCTTGACTGATATAAACTTTGAAGCGGAAGCCGGTAAAACAACGGCTATTATAGGAAGCACCGGTAGTGGTAAATCGACACTTCTTCATTTAATACCTCGTTATTTTGATGCTCAGCAAGGTCAAATTACGATTGATGGAGTGAATATTAAAGATGTCAGTATGAGTAAATTACGTAGCATTTTAGGTTTTGTACCACAAAAAGGTGTTTTATTCAGCGGAACTATTGAATCTAATATAAAGTTTGGTGATGCAAATATCAGTGATACTGATATGAAATTAGCAACGGAAATAGCCCAAGCTAGTGAGTTTGTTCTTGAAAAAGAAGGACAATTTTCTAGTCCTATTGCTCAAGGGGGTAGTAACGTATCCGGTGGACAAAAGCAACGTTTATCAATAGCCCGTGCCTTGGCAAAAAAACCTAAAATATTATTGTTCGATGATAGTTTTTCAGCATTAGATTATAAAACAGATGTTAAATTACGTCGTACTCTACAAGAAAAAATGGCAGGTATTACTACAATTATTGTTGCACAGCGTATAGCAACTATTATGAATGCTGATAAAATTATCGTAATGGATGAAGGTAAAATAGTAGGGATAGGACGTCATGAAGAATTACTTCATAACTGTCCGACATATTTAGAAATTGCGGAAAGTCAACTTAGTGAAGAAGAATTGGAAAAAGGAGGTAAACACCATGGATAATGAAAAAAAAGTAAGAAAAGCTGATAATTTTGGTAAAACATTTAAAAGAATAATGATGCTGATGTTTAAAACATATACTATACCTATGATACTTCTTATTATTTTTTCAATAGCCGGAACAGTTTTTTCAATTATAGGTCCTAAAATTATGGGACGTGCAACTACTGAGTTATTTGAAGGTTTGGTTGCTAAAATAAATAATACAGGTGAAATAAATTTTGGTAAAATAGCCGGTATTCTTTTGACAACGTTAGGTTTATACGCCATTTCATCACTATTTATCTTTCTGGAAGGTTGGTTGATGAGCGATGTCTCTCAAAAATTAACCTACGATATGAGAAAAGATATTAGTGTGAAAATCAATAAATTACCGATGGGATATTTTGAACAAAGAACAGTCGGGGAAACCTTATCTCGTATTACAAATGACGTTGATACATTTGGGCAAGGGCTTAACCAAAGTTTTACTCAACTTATAGCAAGTGTAATGACGGTGTTGGGAATATTGGTAATGATGTTCACAATCAGCCCGGTAATGTCTTTAATCGCTATTGTAATAATCCCGATATCTGCAATTTTATTAGGAAGTTTAACTAAAATGAGTCAAAAGTACTTTGTCAATCAACAAAAATCACTATCAGATGTTAATGGACAGGTAGAAGAAAGTTATTCAGGGCAAAATATTATTACAGCATTTAATCATAAAGATAAAAGTATAAAAGAATTTAAGCAAAAAAATAGTGAATTATATGGTTCATCATGGAAGTCACAGTTTTTCTCTGGAATGATGTTCCCTATTATAAACTTTGTAGGAAACTTAGGTTACGTGGGAATAGTGTTTTCAGGAGGTTTATTGGTTGCAAACGGGAAAATTGGAGTAGGTGATATTCAAGCATTTATTCAATACATCCGCAGTTTTACACAACCGATAGGACAAATTGCTCAATCAATGACACAAGTACAAAGCCTGACCGCAGCGGCAGAACGCGTTTTTGAGTTTTTAGATGCCACTGAAGAACAACCGGTAGTTAATCCTATTGAAATAACTGAAAAACAAGGTAATGTTGTGTTTGACCATGTTAGATTTGGGTATATTGAAGACCAAATAATTATTAAAAATTTCACAAGTGATGTTAAAAAAGGAGAAATGGTTGCAATTGTCGGACCGACGGGAGCAGGAAAAACCACCATGGTTAAACTGTTAATGCGTTTTTACGATATTAATGGCGGTAAAATTACAATAGACGGTAAGGATATTTCATTATTTAATAGAAAGGATTTACGTTCTTACTTTACAATGGTGCTTCAAGATACATGGTTGTTTAAAGGTACGATAATGGAAAATTTACGCTACGGTCGTTTAGATGCAACTGATGAGGAGGTAATAGCTGCGGCTAAAGCGGCTCACATTCATCACTTCATTAAAACATTACCGGGCGGATACAATATGGAATTAAATGAAGAGGCTTCAAATATTTCACAAGGTCAAAAACAACTTTTAACTATTGCACGTGCTATTTTGGCAGACAAACCGATTTTAATTCTTGATGAGGCAACTTCAAGTGTTGATACAAGAACAGAAGTGTTAATTCAAAAAGCGATGAACAGACTTATGGAAGGTCGTACAACATTTGTTATTGCTCATAGATTATCAACTATTAGAAATGCAGATAAAATCCTTGTTTTAAAAGATGGGGATATTATTGAACAAGGTAATCATGATGAACTCTTAGAGAAAAAAGGTTTCTATTCAGAATTATATCAAAGCCAATTTGCAGAATAAAAAAATTCTCAGCATCTAAATCTAAAAGATGCTGAGAATTTTAATTATAAGAATTAATAAATATAAGAAAAATACTAAGCAGAGCCAATCTGCTTAGTATTTCGTTTTGTCTTTTATGCTCCATGTTTATTATGGAATTTTTATATTCATCTGTTAAATTTAGGCTTCGCCTATATTTTCTAACATTATTTGATCATTAGATATACTAACTTCATCATACTCGAAGTCCTCATCAAAATCATATGAATATTCTTTATAAAGAAACATTTCATTAGAGTAATCTAAAAATTTGTCGTCATCAGTCGTTAAAAACTCAACCTCATTAAAACTTTCATCAGCATAATCTGATAAAACTTCATCCTCATAATCTATTTCTGTATTAAAATCCTGGGAATATTCATCATCTTGTGAGAAACAGAGGTCTGGTGACTCCAAACTAGATAAGTTCATAGTATACATAAAAATCTCCTTTAGTTTTATTTTTTATTATTATACAAAATAATGATAATTTTTGCAAGAAAAACACTTATTTTTTTTGAGATTTTAAATTATATATTTAATGTGATATATGTTAGGTAACAAATAGAAATTTTAGTTTGTAAATTCAGTTTAAAGTATATAAAATATAATTTTAGTATTGAATAAAAAACCCGAATATTTTGGTTTATTAAAGATGTATTGTTACAAAAATATTAAAAGAATATTAATATGTTAAAAATTGTTTAAATAAAATTGATTTTTTTTTTGATATACATTAAAATTAATGATGTATAATGTATTTAACATAATAAAGAGAAAGGATATATTATGACAGAAAATAACAATGAGCGTTTATCAAGAAGGGATAGACATTCAAATGATAAAAAAAATGTTACACCGGGAGGTTATATTTCACGTGGAAATAGTAACCCTAACCAACGTCCTAGACCGTTGGGAGAAGATGTGATGAGAAGAAAATCACAACGTTTGGGTGGCGGTGCGCCTAATGGTAACCGTAGGGTATCTCAAGGACGTAACGGTAATAATTTAGAAAATAATCAAAATTATTCAGGTGGAAATAAACCGCCAATAAGAAAACCTAATAGAATAAGTAATCCTAATAATAAAAAGAAAAAAAATTCAGTTTGGACCAAGGTATTAAGATACGGCTTGTATGCAACGAGTATTTTTATAATAACGGTGTTTTTCTTGTGCGTATTTTGGATTTTTCAAGCACCGGCATTTGATTCTAAAATTTTAGATAATAATTCCAGAACAGTTGTTTATGACGTAAACAACAACGAAGTAGCTAAATTAGGTAATCAGGTCGGCGAAAATTTAGAAACTAAAGATATACCGGAACAAATGCAAAATGCTATTTTAGCAACTGAGGATAATAGATTCTTTGAACATGGTGCAGTAGATTATAGACGTTTAATCGGAGCTGTTGTTTCAAATTTAACAAGCGGATTTGGTTCACAAGGTGCTTCGACAATTTCTCAGCAGCTTATAAAAAGAACATTTTTGGATGATAATAAGAGTGTTAAACGTAAGGTTCAGGAGGCATATCTTGCTTATAAACTAGAGCAAAATTATGACAAAGAAACCATTTTCACGATGTATGTCAATAGAATTTACTATTCTGACGGAGTATATGGGTTAAAAACAGCGGCTAAATATTATTATAATAAAAATGTTAACCAGCTTACTCTCCCGCAGATGGCATTACTTGCCGGACTACCTCAGCATCCTAACACTTATAATCCTTATGATAATCCGGAAGCGGCAAAAACCAGACGTGATACTGTACTCCATTTGATGGAACGTCACGGTAAAATAACACAAGAAGAATTGACGGCGGCACAGAATACAGATGTTATGTCCGGCATTGTAAAACGTGACGAAACTAATAGGGTGATACTGTCAAGTGAATTTGATTCTAAATATACATCTTATATGAACCAAATTGTTAATGAACTTAGAAACAGCAAAGAGTATAAGGATTATGAGGGAGATGTATTGAATTTAGGATTAAAAATATACACAAACTTTGATCCGAAAATCCAAAGTACACTAAGTGACAGTATAACTTCAAACTATGTTGGTATAAAACAAGCAAGCAATGTTTCTATGGTTGTATTAAATAATGAAAATAGTGGGATAGCGGCATTGTATGGTGGAAAAAATCAGAAATTTAATGGTTATAATATTGCGACGCAGGCGAAGCTGCAACCGGGGTCGTCTATAAAACCTATACTGGCTTACGGGCCGGCGATAGAATATTTAGGATGGAATTCAGGGCAATTAATTGATGATACAAAAATCCAAGGTTCCAATATTCAAAACTGGGATAGAGTTTATCATGGAAAAGTAACTATGAATAACGCCTTGACAATGTCATACAATATTCCGGCTATTAGAACATATCAACAAGTAGGTTTTGATAAAGTAAAACAATATGCAGCGAATGTTGGAATGGATATAACGGATGACTCACTAACAACACCTATAGGTGGTAGTAAAGATGGTTTTTCACCACTTCAAATGGCAGCTGCGTATGTTCCGTTTAGTAATGGGGGCTATTACGCTACTCCTAAAACTATAAAAAAAGTATATGATAACGAAGGAAATGAAGTAAGAAGCTTCAGCAAAGATGATAAAAAACGAGTAATAAAAGAATCAACAGCTTATATAATGACTTCGATGCTCCGTAATGTGGTTAATGGAACGGCACAATATGCCAGAGTGTCAGGTGCTGATATGGCTGTAAAAACCGGGACTACAACTTTTGGAGAAGGAGAAGCAACAAAGTATGGTTTTGATATAAATAACTACTCCAAAGATTCTTGGACAATTGGTTATACAAGTAATTATACTTTGGCTGTGTGGCAGGGGTTTGATACGATAGATGGCCCAACTAAATATATGACACAACAAGATACACAAAAAACGCAGATGTTGTATAGAGTTAATATGCAAAATATTGTTAAAATACACCCACCTAAAGGATTTACTGTGCCAAAAGATGTCGGTTCTGTGAATGGAACTGTCAAAGTAATAAGCGATAGTGAACGAAGAGAAATAGAAGAGAGAACTAAGCGAAATCAAGAATCACAATCGCAAAACAGAGACAGTGACTCAAATAACGGTAACAATCGAAATAATAATAATTCAAACAATGATAATAAACGAAATCAAAGAAATCAGTCAAACGGTAATAATACCACGAGAAATAATGCAAATGATAATTCCGGAGATAATGACGGATAATTTTACAATAAAAAGTAGGGCAAGATAAAATTGCTCTACTTTTTTAATACTACACAAAAAAATAAATTTAGTGTACAATAGTATATATAAATTTTTCTTTTTTGCTTATAAAAGAAAAAATATTAATTCAATGGATGTGAAACTATGAAAAAAAAATTAGTAATCATTACAGGAATAAGCGGAGCCGGTAAAAATACAGCTTTGGAAATTTTTGAAAATCAGGGATACTTTTGTACAGATAATTTACCGGGATTGTTATTAGAAGATTTTCTTAGAATTATTGAAGAAAAAGATATAGATAAAATAGCAGTGAGTATTGATATTCGAAGTAAACATCTTTTTGTTGATTTGAAAGAATTATTAAAAAAAGTACAAACCAGTGAATATTTTGATGTAAAAATAATATTTTTAGATAGCGATGATCAAGTCCTTGTTAATCGTTTTAAAGAAACACGAAAAAATCATCCGCTATCTGTTAAATATAGTTTGCTTGAAGGAATAAAGCGAGAAAGAGTAGTAATGGCGGATGTAAAAGAAGTGGCGAATTATATTTATGACACTTCTAATTTTACCGTTAAAGATTTACAAACTAAAATTTTAGAAGATTTTGGTATTGAAAAAAGAAACAGTTATCATGTAACAATATCAAGTTTCGGTTATAAGTACGGTATTCCTATTGATGCGGATAATATTATTGATGTTCGATTTCTAAAAAATCCTTTCTATATTAAAGAGTTGAGAGAAAAAACCGGACGCTCAGAGGAAGTATTTAATTATGTTTTTTCAGATAGAGTAACCGCTGAGTTTTATGATAAATTTAAAGAATTAATTTTTTATATGATTGATAAATATCAATATGAAGGGCGAGATAACGTAGCAATAGCGATAGGTTGTACCGGAGGGAAACATCGTTCGGTTAGTATCGCAAGAAAATTATATGAAGATGTAAAAAATTTAGGTTATAGAGTTTATCTTGAACATAGAGATATTGACAAGGGTAGGTAGAATAATGAATAATAGAGTAAAAGTAGTAGCTATCGGCGGTGGAACCGGTTTGTCGGTTTTGCTCCGTGGTTTAAAAAAATATCCATTGGATATAACAGCTGTTGTGACTGTTGCCGATGATGGAGGAAGTTCTGGAAAAATTCGCAGTGATATGAATATTCCATCTCCCGGAGATGTCAGAAATGTAATAGCTGCTTTATCAGATGTAGAACCATATCTTGAAAAAATGTTTCAGTATCGTTTTGATTCCGGCGAAGTAAAAGGACATCCGGTAGGTAATTTAATGCTTGCGGCAATGACTGATATACATGGGAATTTCAGTACAGCTGTTCAAATTATGAGTAAAATTTTAAATGTCAGTGGGACAGTTTTACCGACAACCAATGAGATGGCAACGTTAAATGCAGTGCTTAAAACTGGAGAAATTATTCGAGGTGAATCATCAATTACAAAAGCAGGTGGAGAAATTGACAATGTCTATATAACACCATCAAAAGTAAAGGCGAATGTGGATGTTATTAAAGCAATAGAAAACTGTGATTATATTGTGATGGGCCCGGGAAGTTTATACACATCTATTATTCCGAATCTGATGATATCAGGAGTATCAGAGGCGATTGTTAACAGCAGTGCAAAAAAATGTATGTTTGTAATGTTATGACACAACATGGCGAAACGGATAATTACACTGTATCAGATCATATAAAAGCAATAAATAAACATATTGGGAAAAATATTTTTGATATTGTAATTGCAAATTCAAATGTATTTTCAAAAGAAATTTTGGAACGTTACAAAGAAGAACAACAGACAGCAGTAAAAATAGACAAAGAAGAAATTGCTACACTTGGGGTAGAATTAATAGAAAATAAAAACGTCGGTATCGTTGAAAATAATGTAATTCGTCACAATGCAGATAAAGTATCTGAATTAATTTATAATTACATTATAGAAGACAAACCAACAATTATTTATAACAAAAGGTAATAAAAAATAAGGAGAAGAAGAATGCACTTAAATTTTGATTATTCAAAAGCGTTAAATTTTTTTGATAAACAAGAGATGAAAAATATGGAAGGTTATGTGAAAGTAGCGCATGATACTTTACATAACAAAACGGGAATAGGAAATGACTTTTTGGGTTGGTTAGATTTACCGACCAATTACGATAAAGAAGAATTTTCACGTATTAAAATAGCGGCTAAAAAAATTCAAGAAAACTCAGATGTATTAGTAGTAATCGGTATCGGTGGTTCATATTTGGGAGCAAGAGCGGCAATAGAAATGTTGAACGACAGTTTTTATAATTTTTATGATAAAGACAGAAAAACTCCACAAGTATTTTTTGTAGGAAACACTATTTCATCTACATATACGCAAGAATTAGTGAATTACTTAAAAACTACCAATAAAAACTTTTCGGTAAATGTAATTTCCAAATCAGGAACAACAACAGAACCGGCAATTGCATTTCGTGTTTTTAAAGAGCTGTTAGAAGAAAAATACGGAAAAGCAGGAGCAAAAGAAAGAATTTTTGCTACAACTGACAGAAAACGTGGTGCATTGAAATCATTAGCTGACGATGAGGGATATGAAACATTTGTAGTACCCGATGATGTAGGGGGACGTTTTACAGTATTAACGGCAGTAGGGTTATTGCCGATAGCTGTAAGTGGTATTGATATTGATAAAATAATGTTGGGTGCCAAGCTGGCACAAGATGAACTGGACACAGCTGATTTATCTAAAAATATCGCTTATCAATATGCGATAATGAGAAATATTTTACAACAAAAAGGTAAATTAATAGAAATTTTAGTTTCTTATGAACCGTCGATGGTGTACTTTAATGAATGGTGGAAACAGTTATTCGGTGAATCGGAAGGTAAAGACGGTAAAGCTTTGTATCCGGCAAGTGTATGTTTTTCAACTGATCTACATTCAATGGGACAATATATTCAAGAGGGGCGTCGAATTTTGTTAGAAACTATTCTTAAAGTGAAAACTCCTAATAAAGATATTGAATTGAAAGAAGCGGAGAATAACTTAGACGGTTTAAACTATTTGTCAGGAAAAACAATGAATTTTGTAAATACAAAGGCTTTTGAAGGGACACTCCTTGCTCATACTGATGGTGGGGTGCCGAACTTTGTAATAGAATTACCGGATATGAGTGAGTTTACATTTGGATATTTAGTATATTTCTTTGAAAAAGCTGTTGCTATTTCTGGATATATGCAAGGATTAAATCCGTTTGATCAACCGGGAGTAGAAGCATATAAGAAAAATATGTTTGCACTATTAGGTAAACCCGGTTTTGAAGATTTAAGAAAAGAGTTGGAAGAGAGATTAAAATAAAATATAAAAAGTGAACTGATAATAAATTTTAATCAGTTCGCTTTTATGTTTTGTAATATGTCAAAACATATTGGGAAATATTTTATGTAACTTATATATAAATAATATATATTACAAAATAAAAATATGATAATAACATGTATCATCATATTAAACATAATATTCAAAAAATGGGGCGGCTGAAGGGAATCGAACCCTC
>NZ_KI271848.1:12601-58109 GCF_000469465.1 Gemella bergeri ATCC 700627
TCAATCCATTGCTCTACCAACTGAGCTATCAAGGCAAAATGGCGGTCCCGACGGGAATTGAACCCGCGATCTCCTGCGTGACAGGCAGGCGTGATAACCGCTACACCACGGGACCTACTTTATACTCTTATTCTCAAAAAATGGTGACCCGTACGGGACTCGAACCCGTGTTACCGCCGTGAAAGGGCGGTGTCTTAACCGCTTGACCAACGGGCCACAAAAAAAACGGAGCAGGAGGGATTTGAACCCTCGCGCCAGTTTCCCGACCTACACCCTTAGCAGGGGCGCCTCTTCAGCCTCTTGAGTACTACTCCAACTCCACAGGCAGGACTCGAACCTGCGACCCTCTGATTAACAGTCAGATGCTACTACCAACTGAGCTACTGTGGATAAATGTTCAGTTGCAATGAACATTTACTATTATACATAAATATATATATAAAGTCAACACTTTTTTAGAAAAATTATGATATTGTATTGCATAGGTACAATAGATATGAGACAAAAAAGTATAAATAAAATGTACATTTGTAAATGATGTGAGACAAAAAAAGTATAAATAAAAGCTCTTGCTTTTTATTTTTAAATTTGCTATAATATAGAAATGCTAGGTGGGGAGTTAGCGGTGCCCTGTACTTGCAATCCGCTTTAGCAAGACTGAATACCGAGATGCGGGTAAATTAGGGGATGTCGAGTTTGACACGTAATGTTGAGACTAAGGCACCTTACGACGCAGTGCTTATGAACCATGTCAGGTCCGGAAGGAAGCAGCATTAAGTATGTTTATTGTGGGTGTGAGTTTTTGTCAAGGTTGAGTTGGCGATTAGACTAACGGTCTTTTAGTTTATTCAAGTCTTGGTTGCATATTTATAAATCGATGAGTATCTGAAAGTGTTAACTTTTGGATTTTTTTAATGTTTAAACTATAAAAATAGAAATCGTATTAGTGAAAAAGAGGATTTTATGTATCAAGGAAAAAATATAAAAGAGCAATCAATAATATTTATAAAATTACTTATCCCGGTATTGATTTATCAAATTATTTCATATTCATCAGGAATGATAGGGACATTTATGGCAGGGCATTACAGTCCGACAGATTTAGCAGGGGTAAGTATGGGAGTTAATATATGGAATCCAATTATGTATACGCTTAATGCAATAGTGCTTGCTATTATTCCGATAGTATCGCAGTTAATCGGAAAAGGAAGAGAGGATGAAATTCCGACGAAAGTTCGCCAATTTTTGTATATAGCTATAGCGATTAGTATAGTTTTAATAATCGGACTAAATACTTTAGCTACACCGGTAGTAAATTCGCTAGGTTTAGAAGAAAATATAGCTAAAGTTACTAAAAAGTATTTATTTTATGAAAGTTTTGGTGTATTATCAATATTTCTTTATGTTGTGCTTCGTGGTTTTATGGATAGCTTAGGGTTAACCCGTTTATCAATGATTATGATGGTAATTTCAGTTCCGATTAACGTATTTTTTGCTTATAGTTTTATTTTTGGGAAATTTGGAATGCCGGAGTTAGGTGGAGCCGGAAATGCTGTAGCTGTATCGGTGACATATACTGCATTATTTTTTATTGCATTAATTCTTACATTGAAACACTCAAAATTAAATAAATATAAAATATTTCAAAAAGAACGTATTAAACTTAATCATTGGGGAGAAATTTTTAAACTTGGAGTGCCTATAGCGTTTGCAGCAGCATTGGAAACAGTAGTATTTTCGACATTATCACTTATGGTATCAAGGTTCGATACGACTATAATTGCTGCTCATCAATCGGCGTTAAATTTCTCAGGGTTTTTGTATAGTTTACCGGTTAGTGTAGCAAATACTGTAACAATTATTGTTGCATTTCATGTTGGAGCAAAAAATTATAAAATGGCTCAGAGATACACACTTATTGGATGTAGCATAGGTATGGTTTTTTCATTTATATCAGGATTTATGGTCTATATATTTGACTTGAAAATACCTTATCTATATACAAATGACAGTGGGGTAATAAATTTAACGGCACATTTGCTATTGTATGCAATAGGATTTGCCATTTGTGATTCTTTTGCTTCATGTTTAGCAGGTGTTTTGCGTGGTTATAAAAAGGTTGTTCCTATTTGTGTAACAATGGGGATAGGATATTATTTAATAGGAATACCTATATCTTATTATTTGGTATTTGTTCGTAATATAGGAATTGATGGTCTATGGATAGGTTGGATTATCGGTTTAACCTTTTATGCTATTGGTATTTTAATTTATTATTGGTATATGAAAAGAAAACTTAATAGGAAAATTTATTCAATATAATGTTATAATTTAAAATTACGTAATCAACTTGAAAAGTAACAAAGTGTAAATTTAGCTATTTTTTAGTTGAAAGCGTAATTTTTTTCTTGACAATATTTTATAAAAACCATATAATGTAGTTATTGAAACTAGATAAAAGGGTGATGGTAATTTGAAAGAAAATGTATATCCCAAATGGATTGATTTACCGGAGTTTGATTTATATTTAGATCAGGTATTGCTTTATGTTAATCAACTAGATAGCACAGCTGTCGCTCATGGAGAAAAGGGCTTAACGTCAGCAATGATAAATAATTATGTTAAACATGGATATTTAGATAAACCCATTAAAAAAAAATATACAAGAAGACAATTAGCACGTCTTATAGTTATAACATGTTTAAAAAATGTTTTCTCAATTCAAGAGGTTAGTAAAACGGTAAAATTATTAACAAAAAACAATCAATCAGAAAAAATGTATGATAATTTTGTTCGTTGCATGAATGGAGAAGAAAGTGATGATATACCGGCTGCTATTATTTTGGCTTGTAGAACCATTCGTTTATATCAGCAAACTCATATGATAGTAGAAGGCTTAGAAAAACAAGAAGAAGTGTAGTAAAGGAGAGAAATAATGAATTGGAAAATAGTGGTGGATACCGGCTGCGATTTACGAGAAATACCTAATTTAGCAAAAAATACAGTTTTTGAAAGAATTCCATTTTCTATTCAAATAGGGGAGAAAGAGTACAAAGATACTTTAGATTTAGATATAGATTTTATGATGGAGAAAATTTATTCAAGTGAAAAAGTAGCACGTTCTGCATGCCCCAGTCCTAATGCGTTTTTATCAGCATATGAAAATGCAGATAATATATTTGTTTTAACATTAACCAGCGGATTATCAGGCAGTTATAATAGTGCAAAAATTGCTGAGAAAATGTTATATGAAATTAACCCGACAACTAATATACATGTAATAGATAGTTTATCGGCAGGCGGGCATATGGATTTATTGGTCTTGAAGTTAAATAGTTTAATAGATCAAGGATACGGTTTTGAAGAAATAGTGGAAAAAATAACAGAGTATCATAAAAATTCAAAATTATTGTTTGTCTTGGAAAAAGTTGATAATTTAGTAAAAAACGGAAGACTTAGTAAACTAGCGGCAACCGTTGTCGGACTTTTAAATATTCGTATGGTAGGAGAAGCAAGTGCTGAAGGAACGCTTCATTTACTACATAAAGTTCGTGGTGAAAAAAAAGCAATTACTGAGATTATAAGTGAAATGAAAAAACATGGTTATAAAGGTGGAAAAGTAGTTATAACTCATAGGAATAATGAAGGAATTTGTAAAAAATTAGAAAGTAAATTACGAGAATTTTATGGGAATATAACTTTTTCAATTATACGAACTTCAGGTTTGTGCAGTTTTTACGCAGAAGAAGGCGGAATTTTATTAGGATACGAAATTAATTAAAAAATAAAGGTGGAAGAGAATTTATGGTACTAGCTCCCAAAACTTGGACAAGTTTCGAGGACCAGTACCTTATTTCTTTTGTGTTTTTATTTTGAGTATTATAATCCATAAACTGAGATACGTTGCTGAATGTGAGTTCCTTCTTCTACTTCATCAAGCATTGCACTGGCATAATCAGCATAACTTATAGAACTTTCCCCTTTTTGATTTACTGTAAACACTTCTCCGGCAATTGCATATTTATTGGTTTTTTCTCCATTTTCAATAAAATCGGCAGCGGGACTTATAAATGTCCATTTTACATTATTTTTAGTTCTTAGTAGATCTAATTCATCAGCTTGTGCAGTGGCTAACGGTTTAAATTCTTCTGGGAAAGTAGATGTATCCAGTAGACGAGTAGTATGTGTATTATCAATATATAAGCTACCTGCACCACCCACAACTAAGAAGCGGATATTGCTACCTGCTAGTAGAGTTGTAAGGTATTCTATCGATTTACTGTGAATAGGAAAAGTCTCAGGGGTAAATGCTCCTATTGCACTAATTACAACATCAAATTTTTTTAAATCATCCTTAGTTAAATTAAATAAATCTTTTTCAATAACTTCATTTGTTACTGTTTTGTTGGTTGAACGGACGATTGCTGTAACATCGTGATTACGTTCTACCGCTTCTTTTACAATTAAACTACCTACTTTACCGTTTGCACCTATAACCGCTATTTTCATTTTAATGACCTCCGTTTTTAAATTTATTGTTGAATTTTTGATTTGATAATAATATAATATACTTATACAAACTAAATGTAAAGTATGCACTTTAAGGTGCTATAGTTACCTAAAAGAAACTATTGCATATTATAAGTTTTATTAGATACAAAAACTTAATTTTTTTCGGAGGTTATTAGTTATGGAAAAGAATTTACCGGCATGTCCTGTGGAATTGACATTAACTCTTATAAGTAATAGGTGGAGAATACTTATTATTCGTGATTTATTGGAAGGTACTAAACGTTTTGGAGAATTAAAAAGATCGGTAGGGAATGTATCACAAAAAGTTCTTACCGCCAATTTACGTGAAATGGAAAAAAGCGGATTAATTAATAGAAAAGTTTATGCAGAAGTACCGCCACGTGTTGAATATTCGTTAACGGATTTAGGGAACTCTTTAGAACTAGTGATAAATTCGTTGGGTTCTTGGGGGATGATGTATAGAAATAAACTGGAAAATTTATAAAAAGAAAATAATTTAGATGATAATTAATTATTTATGAGTTATAATATAGTCAAGGTGCATAATTATGCACTATTATTTTAATATATATTAAAGGGGAATAACTATGAATAAAAATAGTTTGTTGTCAAAAGTATTTCATAGATACTTCATTGTAGCACTAAATGGTATGGCTCTTGGGTTATTTTGTACTCTTATAATTGGGCTTATTATTAAGCAGATAGCATTAAGCTTAAGCGGAGGGCTATCAGGCTTTTTAGTCGCTGTAGCGACGATAGCCATGGCACTTACGGGACCTGTAATCGGTATAGGAGTAGCACATGCGTTGAAAGCACCTAAGTTAGTAATTTTAGCATCAGGTGTTGTTGGTTTTCTTGGAGCATTTGGTTCTAATCTTGGTACAAATCATTTAATTGAACAAGGAAAACTTTCTATTAGTGGTTCCGGTGATCCGCTTGGGGCTTTTATTGCTGTTGTTATCGCAGCCGAATGTGGACGATTAATTTCAGGGAAAACAAAAATAGATATTATTGTAACGCCTTTTGTGACGATTGTCATCGGAGCCGTTGTGGCTTATTATACTGGTCCATATTTAATTAGCGGTATGAAAATGCTTGGTTCATTTATTCGTGAAGCAACAGAATTACAACCGTTTATAATGGGAATAGTTGTATCGGTTGTAATGGGAATCATTTTAACATTACCGATTAGTTCGGCGGCATTATCTATAATTTTGGGATTGTCGGGTATAGCTGCAGGAGCTTCTACCGTTGGTTGTGCGGCACAAATGGTAGGATTTGCGGTAATTAGTTTTAAAGCAAATGGTTGGAATGGATTACTTGCACAAGGTTTAGGGACATCAATGCTTCAGGTCCCAAATATTATGAAAAAACCTATTATATGGATACCGCCTATTATCGCAAGTGCTATACTTGGTCCGGTAGCAACACTTGTATGTACAATGGAGAATAACTCTGCAGGTGGTGGCATGGGAACATCAGGTCTTGTGGGACAACTTATGACATGGCAAACAATGGCTGGACATACTAATCATATGATACTCCTTGTAGAAATATTGCTACTACATTTTATTTTGCCGGCGATATTATCATATGCAGTTTATTATTATATGGAAAAAAAAGGATATGTTAAATCATCAGATTACCAACTTGCATTATAATAAATACTACATTATACATATATATTATATACAGTTAGCTAATAAAGTATTTAAAATTAATGTAAGAGTTTTTATGGATTTGTAAAAAGATGGATAAAATAAAAATACCGCTCAGGGAAAGTTAGTGCGATTTAAAAACAATCTCAATGTTATATGACTGATGTTGAGATTGTTTTTTGCCGTTTTAACGAGATAATAAATATTATTCTATGAAGAATTAAAAGACAAAAAAATTATAAATACATATAAATAGTATTCAAAAGTCATTAAAATATGGTAAAATAAATAGGACTGTAAATAAAATTATAATTAAATAACAAAAGGAGTTATAACTGCATGGTTATTCAATGGTTTCCGGGGCATATGGCAAAGGCAACAAGAGAAGTAAAAGAAAAATTAAAATTAGTAGATATTGTATTTGAACTTGTAGATGCTCGTTGTCCGTTATCATCACACAATATGTACTTAGATGAAGTAGTGAAAGATAAAAAGAAGATTATTATTTTTAACAAGGGTGACTTATGCGATAGAAAAGAAACTGCAAAATGGAAAAATTATTTTGAAGACAAAGGATATGTTGTTGTTTACACTGATTCAAAAAATAGTAATAACTTAAATAAAGTAATTAGTAAAGCTAAGGAAGAATTAGCAGAAAAAATTGCTCGCCAAGTTGAAAGAGGTATAAAACCAAGAGCAATTCGATCTATGGTAATAGGGGTTCCTAACGTGGGAAAATCAACATTTATAAATAAATTGATTAAAAAAAATGTGGCAAATACTGCTAATAAACCGGGCGTTACTAAAAAACAACAATGGTTAAAATTGAATAAAGATATTGAGTTGTTGGATACACCGGGAATTTTAATGCCTAAGTTTGATAATCAAAAAATCGGTAAAAAATTAAGTTTAATCGCTTCAATAAAAGATGATATAACACCACTTGATGATGTATGTCTATACTTAATAGAATTATTAAAAACAAATTATTTAGAAAATTTAAATAATCTTTATAAAATAAATGTGTCGCAAGATGATGACAATGTTTTTATTATGGAAAAAATTGCTGAGAAGAAATTTAAAAAGATTGCTGGGGATTATGACTATGATTCTACTATAAAATTACTTATTCAAGATTTTAGAACACAAAAATTCGGATTAATTACCTTAGATAATTATCAAGAAATGGTGGGAACTAATGATGAAAATTAATGAAATAAAAGAAATTTTTTCACAAGAAGTAGTAGAAAAAGAAATAATAGAAACATTACAAAATGATGAGAGAATAGGTGTAAAAAAAATATTACTTAGTTATAATAAAAAACAAGAAAAGAAAAATTTTCTAAAAAAAGAATACGAAAAAAAATCATTTTATGAAAATAAGTGTTATAATAATGGATATAAATATATTTGTGGAGTAGATGAGGTAGGTCGTGGACCTTTAGCGGGTCCGGTAGTAGCAGCTGCGGTAATTTTAAAACAGGATAATTATTTTGAAGGGTTAAATGATTCAAAAAAATTATCAAAAACTAAACGTGAAGAATTGTACGATAAAATAAAAACCGAAGCATTGGCATATGCGGTGTGTGAAGTAGATAATAGAGAAATAGAAAAATATAACATTTATAACGCCAGCAGAGTAGCAATGCAAAAAGCTATTGAAAAGTTATCACAGACACCGGATTTTCTTTTAATTGATGCCATGCCATTTGAAAATTATCCAATTTCAAATTTTAGTATGGTTAAAGGTGATGAAAAAAGTGTTTCAATAGCGGCAGCTTCCGTTATAGCTAAAGTACATCGTGATCGCTTAATGGAAGATTATTCAAAAAAATATCCATATTATGATTTTGAAAATAATGCAGGATATGGCACCAAGAGGCACTTGGAAGCCCTAGATAAATACGGAATTTGTCCAATACATCGAAGAGATTTTGAACCGATAAAAACAATAATACAAGGAGGAAAAAATGAACAACGAAAAAAATAATAATCATGGTCAGAAGATCAGTACACATAAAAAAAATAATGTTGTGAAAAATAAATTAAATAACATTGAGATTAAAGAAGTAAAGAAAAAATCAAATAAATCAAGAAAAAATTATCCAAAAATTAGTATAACTCCGTTAGGGGGAGTAGAAGAAGTAGCTAAAAATATGTATATGGTAGAAATTGGTGACGAGATATTTGTTTTAGATGCCGGTCTTATGTTCCCTGAAACTGAAATGATAGGGATAGATGCGGTTATACCGGATATTAGTTACTTGATTAAGAATAAAAATAGGGTAAAAGGTATCTTTTTATCTAATGGACGTGTAAGTTCTATGGGGGCTGTTCCTTATATAATAGATAAGCTAAAATGTCCTGTTTATGGTTCGAAATTAACGATTGATTTATTAAAAAATCATTTAAAACAGTTAAATATCAGACGTCGTATTAAATTTTATTATGTTAGAGAGAATAATAAATATGATTTTAATAATGCTCATATAACATTTTTTAAAACGACATATTCTATGCCGGATTCACTAGGTATTTGTATTTCTACCGCACAAGGAAATATAGTTTATACCGGAGAATTTAAGTTTGACCAATCTGTAAGTAAAGAATACAGAGCAGATATGTTAAAAATTAGCCAACTAGGTCAAAAAGGTGTTATGGTATTATTAAGTGATTCCAGTAATGCTAATGTAAAGGGATATAATGTACCGGAAAATGAAGCGGCAGAACAGATTGATAACGCATTTTATCAAGCTAATAAAAGAATTATTGTTACGTGCTATGCCTCTAATTTTTTAACAATTTCTCATATTGTTAAAGCTGCATTGGGTCAAAATAGAAAAATATTATTACTGGGTCAAGCTATTCAAGATTCTATAAATAGTGCAAGAAATATGAATTACCTAGAAATAGAAGACGATAAATTAATCGGTATAGATGATTTAAAAAATTATCCACAAAATGAAATATGTATTCTTTCATCCGGAGAACAAGGAGAACCTATTGAAGCGATGAAAAATATTGCAGAGAAATCTATTACCAATATTCAAATAGAAGAAGGGGATACTATTATGATAGCGGCAACTCCATCACCTAACATGGAGGTTATGTTATTCCAAACATTAAATCTTCTCGTAGAATTAGGTGCTAATGTTGTTACCGCCTCTAAACGTCTTCATGCTGCAAGTCATGCTACACGTGAAGAATTAAAATTAATGTTGAATATGTTAATGCCTAAACACTTTATTCCTATTCAAGGAGAATTTAGGAATTTAAGAAAACATGCAGAAATAGCTGCGGAAACGGGTGTCAACAAAAAGAATATTCACATATTGGAAAAAGGCACTACGTTGGAAATTTCAGGTAATAAGGCAAAAGAATTATTAAAAAATATTCCGGTGGGAAATATTCTTGTAGATGGTCGTGGAATTGGAGATGTAGAAGATAGTGTTTTAAAAGATAGAAAATTGTTGTCAAATGACGGTATTTTTGTAACCTCATATGCAATAAGTAGAAAAACTAAAAGTTTAGTCGGAAGACCATGTATTCAAACAAAAGGTTTCGTCTATGTTAAAAAAAGTGCTGAACTCATAAAAGAAGCTGAAGAAAAAGTCACAGAATACTTGATTAATAATCCTATAAAGAGTATTCGTGATTGCTCAACAATAAAATCAGAAATTAGAAGTATGTTATCCAGTCTACTTTATGATAGTACAAAACGAAAACCTATAATTATAGTCAACTTTACATTAATTTAATAAAAAATAAAAGGGGATAATAAATTAATTGTCCCCTTATAACTAACTAAAAAGGAGGTAGCTTATGTCTAAAGTGATTGCTCATATCGATATGAATTGTTTTTATGCAAGTGTCGAAGAAAAGTATAATCCAAAATTAAAAGGAAAACCGTTGGCAGTAGCAGGAGAAGTTAAGAAAAGACATGGAATAATAGTTACCTCCAATTATCCGGCAAGATCCTTTGGAGTGAAAACTACAATGAGAGTAGGGGAAGCCAGAAAATTATGTCCAAGTTTGCAAATAGTGCGTCCCGATTTTGAAAAATATCAAATAGAATCAAAAAGAATTTTTGATTTAGTGAGGGAGTATACTGATAAAATTGAAATAGTTTCTATAGATGAGGCTTATATAGATTTGAGTGAATTAAAGGATCCTGTAAAAGTTGCGGCCGTAATTCAAAGAAGAATATACAAACAACTGAAAATACCTTCGAGTATAGGGATTTCTTACAATAAATTTTTTGCAAAGATGGCATCGGATTTAAAAAAACCGCTTGGTTTTACGATAATAAATAAAAAAAATTTTAAGGAAATATTGTGGAATCTTGATGTAGAAAAAATGCACGGTTGTGGAAAAGCTGCAACAAAAAAATTTAAAAAACTAAAAATTAATACAATAGGTGATGTTGCAACTGCTAATGAGGTTATTTTACATAGTATTTTTGGAGTTCAAGGTTTAAGATTGAAAAAAAGAGCCAATGGAGAAGATAGTAGAGTATTAAAATACACCGTAGAAAGAAAATCAATAGGAAATTCTAAAACATTTTCCAGTGATTTAATAGATGAAGACGAAATATTAAAAGAAGTAAAAAAATTAAGTAAAAAGGTAAGTGAAAGAGCCGTATCACGAGATTATGTAGGGAATAATATTTCTATAATGATTAAATTTTCTGACTTCAAGGTTATGACACGTTCGAAAAAAATTTCTGAGTATATAAACACTGAAAAAGATGTTTTCAGTTATGCTTGGGAATTACTGTCAGATAATTATGATTTCAATGTAGGAATAAGGTTATTGGGAGTTTCATTAAATGAGATAAAAAAATTAAAAGAATTAAATATTCAGTTAGATATTTTTGATGAAAAAAATTATAAAAAAGAAGAAAAATTAAGAAAATTATCACGAAGTTTAAAAGAACAATTCGGTGATAAAGTTCTTACAGGTTTCAAAAAAAATGATAATAAAAACAAAAAGACTATAATAACTACAAGCTTTAGTAAAGATTTTTTAGATTAATAAAAGCCTAAAAGAAAGGAAGAAAAATGCTGATGATTAATAAAAGATTAGAATTAGTTGCAACATATGTTAAGGGCAGAAGACTTGCAGATATAGGAAGTGATCATGCATATTTACCTTTATATTTGGTCAAAAATAAAAGAATAGATTTTGCTATAGCTGGTGAAATAGTAGAAGGTCCATATAAAATATCTCAAAAAAATGTAGCACAAGAAGGCTTTTCAAAAATTATTGAATGTCGAAAAGCGGCAGGATTAGATGCAATATCACTTGATGACAATATAGAAGTAATAACTATTTGTGGAATGGGAGGAAAATTAATAGCTGAGATATTGGAAAATGGGAAGGAAAAATTAAAAAACAAACCGAGTTTAATTTTACAACCAAATGTTGGAGAAAATTTTGTTCGTATTAAATTGCAAGAATTAGGATATAAAATAGATGCAGAAGACATAATAGAAGAAGACGGGCATATTTATGAAATAATAGTAGCTAGTTTTGGGAAAATGAACTTAACAGAAGATGAGATAAATTTTGGAAAATTTTTAACAAAAGAAAAACCGGAACTATACATAAAGAAACAAAATTTAGAATTAGAAAAAATAAATTACATATTGGCACAACTAAAAAAATCTAAAAATACTCAGTTAGAGAAAATAAAGGTTCAGAAAGAAAAATATAAAAAAATAGAAGCACTAATTCAGTAGTTTTTAAGATTTACAAATAAAAAATTATTAGAACGGTATTTATAATTTATAAATCATAATTGGTTTGGATAGACACAAGATAGGAGTGTAAGAAAATGGAATATAGTTTCAAGGATATGTATTCTAGATCAAAAGTAGCAGTAGAAACAGATAGATATGTTATTTATCAAATGTTAAAATCGAAATTAAATTTTAGTGGAAATTATTTACTTATAAAACAAATGCCGGAAATTGTTGATGAGTTGGAATATTATATAGCTTCTTGTTATAAATTTTTTAAAGATGCCGGTATTAATTTTATTCATATAGCTATACCGGAAAAAAAAGAACTTTCTAAAAAATTAAAAAAATATCTAAAAAAAGATGGATATAATGAGATAAATTTTGACTTGTACCATTTGAAAAGAGAAGAATTTGTTGAACAAAATCTGAGTAATTATAAAATAGAATTTCTACAGAAAAAAAATAACAGTGAATATTTAGAGTTTCAATATAAAATAGATTCGGAACTGGGTGATAATAGCTGGGCAATTCATAACCAAGAGTTGCTTTATGAAAATATTCGTTCAGAAAATATACTTCAATTAATAGCAAAAGATAATGATAAAATTATAGGAACGATGAACGTAATAATGAAAACAGATTTTTTTGAAGTTGATAATCTGTATGTAGCCAAAAAATACAGAAGACAAGGAGTTGCCAAACATCTTTTAAATTATGCAGTGTTAAATATGAGGAAAGAAAATGTGGTATTGGTTGCTGATAGTAATGATACACCTAAGTATATGTATGAAAAACTTGGATTTAAAAAAATATCAAAGCAAGATTTTTATTTGAAATCGAATATTAATTAAGAAATGGTTTAATAAATATTTGGATAATTATTATATTTGCTATTTTACAATTAAAGAGGATAAATATAGTTGAATATTTTTAGAAAATATTTTTAAAATATTGATGAATTTTGTTATGTGTAGTAAACTAATAGTAGTGGTTTTATAGAAGAGAGTAGGTAAATAAAATTGAAAAAGGTAGTTAAAAAAATATTAAAATTTATTATAGAATCCTCAGTAGTTGTCCTTATTATTTATGGAGTTTTTTCTGCCGGTGGTTATGTGAAATCTAAAAAATATAAAGATAATCAAGTAGAAGTTTCAAAACAGGAGCAGGTTCAAAAAAATAATGAGTCTAAAGAAGAAAATCAAGAAAAGAAAAAATTAAATCAAGTGGAACTTGATGAGGCTATGAATAATATAGTTAGCAAATATCAAGGAAATAACGAAATTGGTGTTGTTTATAAAAATTTTTCAACTGGTTACAGATTTGCGGTGGCAGATGATAAATATTTTACAGCGGCGAGTACCGTTAAAGTTGTGTATGCTATGAAGATTTATGATAGAATAAAAGCCGGGGAAATATCTAAAGATAAGCCGATTTATTATAATAAGAAATTTTTAGAAGAAGGTGGTGGAGAAATAACCAATCAACCTAAAAAGGATAGTTATGAATTAGAATATGTAATTCAAAATATGATCCAATATTCTGATAATACAGCTACCAGAATGCTTATTGGAAACAGTGCGACAGCCGCCGATATTCTTACTAAATATTTTGCACAATTAGGTGTTTCTCTACCCTTAGTACAAGCACAAAAAAATAAAGTAACACCAAAAATGATGGAGGCAGCATGGAGTAAATTATATTCAGAAAAAGAGAACTATCCTGAATTATTTAAATATTTACAAGATACAAAAGACAGTGAATGGATAAAAAAAGGTATCCAAGATAAAAAAATAGCGAGTAAGTACGGCGGAATAGATGCCAATATGCACGATACCGCTATAGTATTTGGGAATCAAGACTATATGCTGCTCATATATACAAATAATTTGTCAGATTCGGGGAATAGTATTTCAGAAATAGCAAAAGAGATAAATAATCTTACCGATAATAACATGTAAAGTAATTACAGTTATTTCGACAATATTAACATCTAACTTTGATAAAAATTAGATATTTTTTTGCGGTTAAATAAGAGAATGTTTTGAAAATAATTTGATAAAAATAATTGAAAAAAGCTATATAAAAGTATATAATAGGTATATTAGAGTAATATTTTTAGTATGGAGGATTGAAATGGGATTTTTATCAAAATTACTCGGAAAAGAAGATAAAAAAATAGAAGAATTAGTAATAAATTCTTATATGAAAGGAAAAGTAGTAGCCATTACTGAAGTTCCGGATCCGGTATTTTCACAGAAAATGATGGGCGATGGTTTTGCAATTATCCCTGAAGAAGGAAAATTGCTGTCACCGGTTTCGGGAGAAATTATCCAAGTATTTCCGACAAAACATGCTTTTGGAATAAAGACAGGAGATGTGGAGTTGCTTATCCATGTTGGCTTAGAGACGGTAGCTATGAAAGGTGAAGGATTTGATGTTTTAGTGTCAGCCGGAGATAAAGTAGAGGTTGGTCAAGCATTATTAACTTATGATTTAGAATTGGTAAAAGAAAAAGCAAAAGATATCATTACCCCTTGTGTAGTTACGAATATGGATATTGTTGAAGATATTAGTGTTTTAAAACTAAATGAAACCGTAGATTTTTCACAAGAAGTAGCAAAAATAAAACTTAAATAGATGTGAGTCTATTTAAGTTTTAATAGTATAATATTATGAATGATAAAAAATTTTGGAAAATAATATATTTACATATCGTTAAATATAATTATAATATACTTTATTATCGTCCAGAGAAGAAAGATGTTTGGTTGATAAATGACGATAATGAACTGGTAAGATTTATTTATAGCGATAATTTTAAAGCAACTGAAATAGATAGTGTGATTTCTAATATAATTCGAAACGAAACAAGGTTGAAAAAAATGTTTAAATTGAAAAATTTAAAAATTAAAATAATATTTGTTTCACCGGAATATGATGAGGTAATTACAGATTATAAAAAGTATAAAATTTCAAGCGATTTAATAATAGAAAGAGTTCTATTTAATGAAAAAAACAGTAAGTTATTCGTGAAAGAACGTGATTTAAAATTTATTGAAGATTCTCCGGATACATCACGTTACAAAACCAGAGTTGTAGAATTATACAAAAAACAAGCTTTAAATAAAACAGTATTTGATGTCAAATTTAATATGATTTCGTTGTGTTATTTATTATTGTTTTTCTTAAATTATGTTAGTATTTATGCAAGTAACGGAAACTTCTCAATCTATAAATTTTTAGGGTATGATTATCAAGGAATTATTAGCGGACAATTTTATAGGTTAATAACAAGTATTTTTGTTGTTAATGATTTTGTGAGCTTATTTATAGTAGTAGTGAGTATTTTTGTATCATCATTATTATTTAATAAGAATTTGAATATTCGTGAATCGTTGGTAATATTAATAACTACAGCTATTGTTTTTAATTTGTTTTTGCTGTTTGGTTATTCGGGAGACTTAAATATTCCTGTTGTTTCTTATCCGGCGGTTTTAGGTTCTATATTTTTAACACAACTAAGTAAAAAAAGTAATAATTTGCAATTTATGTATGCTGTTTCTTTATCTTTAGTGTATTTGTTGGGATGTGCTATACTACTAAATACTAACGTTGCTCTTTATATTTTTTCATTTATAGTTGGAGTGTTTTTACAACTATTTTTATTGAATAAAAAGAGTATTTATATATTATCAGCAGCTTTTGTATTGATTATGGTGTCCGGAATAGTTGTAAAAATTGCTAATATTGATACAAAAAGTAAAGTTAATGCTTATTTAGTTAGAAAAATTGACAAAAGATTGGAAAAACCAAGAAGTGATGAGGATATTTTTAATTTAGAAAAAGAATTGACTTCTAAAAATAAATCGGTACTTACATATTATGAATTAGGTATGATTAAAATGGCAAACCTTTCGGTTAATGATGCTAAAAAAGTATTCTTAGAGGGAATTCAGTTTGATAGCAGTTTTGCACCGCTTTATTACAAATTGGCATTAATAGAAAGACAAGAAGGTAATTATAGTAAATCTAAGGAATATGCAGATAAGGCATTGAAAATTAGTAATCTCGAGAAATATAAAAACTTGGTGGAAGAACTTAGTAATTATTAAGGGTGAAGACAATGATAAATTTTTATGATTTACAACAATTTTTAAAATCTTTTGGTATAATAATATATATGAAAGATAGAAAGCATACTTTAAGCATGGTAGAATATGAAGTAAGAGAATTAAAAAGATTAGAATTAATTTCCAAAGAAGATTTTATAAGAGCGATTGCTATTATAAAACATGAGATGAATTATGAATTAACGAAAGGATAGGTGAGAAAAATGGAAAATAGTCTTATATTTATAAAAGTTAGAAAAAGAATAGAAGAAGATATTATGAAAATCGAAGATATGATTGAAGCGTGTCTTTCTGTTAAAGGTCAAAAAAAATGTCCATTATATCAAGACGTAATTGATACACAAATTTTCGGGTTAACAAAGGAAATAAATCTTGCGGTAGAAATAGGTTGTATCACTGAGGAGGCAGGTAAGAAAATTTTAACTGACCTTGAAGATAAAGCCGGTATGATGTATGGCAATGTTGACAACCAAAGCAAAGCAAACTAGGTTATGAAGATAAGAAGATTACAGCAAAGTATAAAACATGAACGACGTCACGTAAAGCTAGATCTTGTAGTGGCTTTAACATTATTAATTTTGTTTATTTTAAGTTGTATAATGGTTTATAGTGCCAGTATGATTGGGAATAAGTACGGAACATTCACATCATCTGTACCGGTAGATGCAAATTATTTTTTAATAAGGCAAGCAATTTGGGCAGCATTATCTTATGTGGCATTTTTAATCTTTTCAGTAGTAGTTCCATTTGAAATTTTTAGGAGTAAAAATTTATTAAAATATGGGCAGTTCATTATTTTGGGATTACTATTAATACCGTTTGCTTTACCAAGTATAAATGGTGCTAGATCATGGATAAGATTAGGGATGTTTAGTTTTCAACCGTCAACTTTAGCGCAACTGTTTATTATTATTTATATGGCATTTATTTTAGAAACAAGAAAGACAAAATTAAGACAAGTCTTAACAAGCAGTGAATTAATTAATATTTTTGGAATACCTTTATTTTTAACAGCGGTTATATTTGCTCAAAATGATACCGGAATGGTTTTAATAACCCTTAGTGTTGTTGGAATTATGGCGCTTTGTTCCAATATGAATTTTAAAAATATCAGGAAAATTATAACACTTGCATTGTTGGCGAGCGTTATGTTAATAGGTATTTTATTTATTACGGGGTTATTTTCCGGAGGTTCATATAGAACTAATCGGATAAAGGTATTTTTGAATCCTTTTTCAGAAAATCTTAGTGCAGCAGCCGATCAGGTAATAAATTCCTATATAGCGTTTGGTAATGGGGGATTAGTGGGTCGTGGTTTAGGGAACTCTATTCAAAAACTCGGTTATTTACCGGAGGCTCATACAGATTTCATTTTAGCTATTATTGCTGAAGAACTTGGTCTTATAGGGGTATTGTTTGTAATTTTGTTACTTTGTATATTGGTGGGAAAAGCTGTTTTTGCGGGGACTAAATCTAAAAATACGTTTGGTGCCATGTATGCAATAGGTTTTGCAACACTTTTATCAGTTCAAACCGTTATAAATATTGGAGGGGTTACTGCTTCTATTCCTATGACAGGAGTACCACTTCCTTTCGTAAGCAACGGAGGGAGTTCACTTTTAATTCTTAGTATAGGACTTGGTATAGTTACCAATATTCTCGCTCATGTTAAATCTTTAAGAGAAGATAGACAAAATTTATAAAAATAACTAATTTGAAGTGAAAATTTTACTAAAAGTTTTAGAACACATTCTGTTACTTTTGAAGTTTTGGCTTTAAGTTAGTTTTTTTGGTTGTATAGTAAATACGGGATAGAATAGCCCCCAAAACTTGCCCAAGTCTTTAGGGTTATTTTTAATGAAATTAACAAATGAAAAAAATTTCATATATGTATTTTTTGGAGAGCCTAGAATTTTAACTTTAGGTTTATTTTTTATTTTAAAAGAAAATAAATTTGCTGGTTAACTTGATAAGTTTTAACATTCAAGCTATAATAGTAAAGTAACTTTTAAAGGAGATATTAAATGAAATTAGAAGAGTTTAATTTTAATTTACCAGAAGAGTTGATAGCACAAACTCCACTGTTAAAACGAGATACTAGTAGATTACTTATGGTTGATAGAAAAAACAATGATTATAAGCATAAGGTGTTCTCTGATATTATAGATTATTTTAATCCCGGAGATACATTAGTTCTTAACAATACTCGTGTAATGCCGGCACGTTTATACGGGGGAAAAAAAGGAACCGGTGCGGCTATTGAGGTGCTACTTTTAAAAACTAAAGAACATAATATTTGGGAGTGTTTAGTAAAACCTGCTAAAAGAATAAAGATAGGAAGTATTGTTTCATTCGGTGACGGAGTTATGGAAGCGGAGTGTATTAAAGTAATGGATGATGGTTTTAGGTATTTTAGGTTTAGCTATGAGGGAATTTTTCAAGAACGTCTTGATGAACTGGGAACAATGCCACTGCCACCGTACATAAAAGAAAGATTAATTGACAAAGAACGTTATCAGACGGTTTATTCAAAAGAAATCGGCAGTTCAGCAGCCCCAACGGCAGGGTTACACTTTACAGAAGAATTGTTGAAAAAAATAAAAGAAAAAGGTGTAAATATTGCTTATTTGACGCTTCATGTAGGTCTTGGAACATTTCGTCCGGTTGTGACTGAAAATATTGAAGATCATGATATGCATTCTGAATATTATACAATTGATGAAGAAACTGCAAATATAATCGATGAAACTAAAAAAAGAGGTAATAAAGTTTTTTCAGTTGGAACAACTTCTACAAGAACTTTAGAAACTATTGCCCGTGATAATAATGGAAAGATAGTTGCAGCTTCCGGATGGACAAATATATTTATTTATCCGGGCTTTGAGTTTGAATGTGTAGACGGTTTGATAACCAACTTTCACTTACCGAAATCATCGCTAATAATGTTGGTTAGTGCATTTTATGACAGAGAAAAAGTGCTAGAATTATATAAGATTGCAGTGGACAATAAATATCGTTTCTTTAGTTTTGGAGATGCGATGATGATAATATGATTTTTAAGAAAGGATTATGTAATGAGAGATGTAAGAGAAAATGCAGTTTGGTATGAGCATATTAAAACTTGTAAACAGTCAGGAGCGAGGCTGGGTATAGTTCATACTCCGCATGGTAGTTTTGAAACTCCGGTATTTATGCCGGTAGGTACACAGGCAACAGTAAAAGCAATGGCGCCGGAAGAAGTTAAAAGTATGGGAGCCAATATTATTTTATCCAATACATATCATCTATGGCTTAGACCCGGAGAGAGTGTAGTAGAAAAAGCCGGAGGGCTTCATAAATTTATGAATTGGGATGGAAGTATTTTAACCGATTCAGGTGGGTTTCAAGTATTTTCATTAAGTGATTTAAGAAAAATAGAAGAAGAAGGAGTTCATTTTAGAAATCATCTATCGGGTGAAAAATTATTTTTATCTCCTGAAAAAGCTATGTTTATTCAAAATTCACTCGGTTCTGATATTATGATGGCATTTGATGAATGTCCTGATTTTAATCATGATTATAAATATATTAGACAATCTGTAGAAAGAACCTCACGTTGGGCTGAACGTTGTTTAAAAGCACATAAAAATCCAAAAACACAGAGTATTTTTGGGATTGTGCAGGGTGCAGGGTACGATGATTTAAGAAAACAAAGTGCAAAGGATTTAGTGAGTTTAGATTTTCCGGGATATGCAATTGGAGGGCTTTCAGTTGGAGAGCCTAAGCATGAAATGTATAGAGTATTAGAATATTTAACACCGTTACTACCTACAAATAAGGCACGATACTTAATGGGGGTAGGATCTCCTGATGCATTGTTTGAGGGTGTATTACGTGGTGTTGATATGTTTGATTGTGTATTACCGACGCGTATTGCACGAAACGGAACATGTATGACGTCGCAAGGTAGAGTTGTTGTAAAGAATGCAAAATATGCGGAAGATTTCACCCCGCTGGATCCGGAGTGTGATTGTTATTGTTGTAAAAATTATACTAAGGCATATCTTCGTCACTTATTTAAAGCAGATGAAATATTTGGAGCAAGGCTTACATCAACACATAATATACATTTTTTAATTAATATGATGAAAAATATTCGTAAGGCAATTATGGAAGATAGATTATTAGATTACAAAGAAGAATTTTTCGAAAAATATGGTTTAAATCAGAAAAATCCCAAAAATTTCTAATAATACTAATATTTATAGTTTATTTTTTTAAAACATTATAGTAGAATAAACATATACAGAAATTCGGAGGTAAAAAATATGCCAAGTCAATATATTAATATAATAATGATAGTTGCATTATTTGGTTTTATGTATTTTATAGTGATAAGACCGCAATCAAAACGAAATAAAGAATTAAAATTATTGCAAGATTCTTTAAAAGAAGGTGACAGAATCGTCACATTCGCCGGGATATACGGGGATATAATAGAAGTAGGAACGCTGACAGTTAAGGTAAGAATAGCACCTAAAGTAGAAATTGAGTTGGATAGAAATGCTATTCGTAGTTTAGCAGCTAAATAAAATAAAAATCGAGGATAGAAAAATTTTCTAATCTTCGATTTTTTTATAATACTTTTAAAAATAAATTTATTATTTACCAAATACATTTTCCATTCAGATTTTTTATCTAGAAATTTTATAGCTTCTTGTTTAGCGCCTTTTAGAGAGTGAGAAGCTGCCCAGCCGCACTGTATTTCATTGCAAGCCGGTACTTCAGTAGCAACAAGAACATCTTCCAATGTCTTGGTAAGAGCTTCTACTACCGTCTCATAACTATCATTATTTATTACTGATAAATAAAACCCTGTTTGACAGCCCATTGGTCCAAAATCCAAAACGTTATCAAGATGATTACGAATTAATTCTGCAATTAAATGTTCAAGAGAATGAAGGCTTGGCATTTCTAAATGTTCTTTATTTGGCTGGCAAAATCTAATATCATATTTATATATTTTATCTCCATTTTCTCCGCTATATACTCCAACAAGCCTGATATAAGGTGCAACTACTTTAGTATGATCAAGGTTAAAACTTTCAACATTCATTTTTTTATTAGTCATTGTTATTCTCCATTAAAAAATAAATTTTCGATTGTAGTGTAATTATACTATATTTTTTCTAAATAAAAAAGTGTATAATTAACATAAAAAATTATGAATATACGAGAAATTTACCAATTTATTTTTAAATGTATAGCTATTAAATTTTAAATCGTAAAAAATGTGAAAAAGTATAATAAAATTGTCACATAGTAATGGATAAATTTATCTAAATTCTTTTCTTTTTTTACTTGTTATTTTTTTCACATCTAGCTGAGCTATTGGAAGATAGCTTTCTCCATTTTTCAGTAGGTTGCAGATAATATTGGTAATTTCAATAAAATCTTCTTCAATATATCCTTTAGTAGTCATAGCCGCCGTACCTAAACGAAGTCCACTTGTTTTTGCCGGTGGCAACGTATCAAACGGGATACCGTTTTTGTTACATGTGATATATGCTTTACTTAGTAAATCACTAGCATCATGACCGTTGATACCATAGGTAGTAAAGGTATCTATTAAACAAAGGTGATTATCACTTCCGTTACTTACAACAGGAATATTATTTTGCTTGAAAGTTTTAACCATGACTTTCATGTTATTTAAAACTTGTTGTTGATAAAGTTTAAATGATGGTTGTAAAGCCTCATTAAAACAGATTGCTTTTGCTGCAATAATATGCTCCAACGGGCCGCCTTGGGCTCCTGGGAAAATCATTTTGTTGATTTTAGTAGCTATTTTTTCATTATTGGTTAATATAATTCCGCCACGAGGGCCACGAAGAGTTTTATGTGTGGTAGAAGTTACAACGTCAGCGTAAGGTAAAGGAGAAGGATGTAATTTAGTAGCAACAAGTCCTGCAATATGAGCCATATCTACCATTAAGTAGGCATCGACTTCATCAGCAATTTCCCTAAATTTTTTAAAATCTATTATACGAGAATAAGCACTCGCTCCTGCTATAATCATTTTAGGTTTATACTCTTTTGCAAGTTTTAACACTTCATCATAATCAATAAGATGAGTGTCTTTAGTGACCCCATAGGAGATGGCATTAAATATTTTCCCAGAGAAGTTTACACGACTACCATGTGTTAAATGCCCTCCAGAATCCATGCTCATACCAAGAACGGTGTCCCCCGGGTTTAGTAAAGCCATGTAAACTGCAATATTAGCACTAGAACCGGAATGTGCTTGAACATTGACAAATTCAGCATTAAATAATTTTTTTAGTCTTTCAATAGCAAGAGTTTCTATTTCATCAATAACTTCACAGCCGTCATAATATCTTTTTCCGGGATAACCCTCGGCATATTTATTGGTAAGAATACTCCCTGTTGCTTTTAGTATATTTTCTGAAACAAAATTTTCACTAGCAATGAGTTCAATATTTGTATTTTGACGATATTTTTCTTTTTCAATAAGTTCAAAAATTTTATCCATTAAAAGCTCCTTTATAATTAGATTTTTAGAGATGATAGTTTCTCAATTTTTATAGAAATATTTTAACATATGATAAATTGAAATCAAAACAAATGAATTGAAATTAAGTTCGGGGTTTAGGTAGAAAATAGAAATTATTTGTGCTATAATTATAGAGGAATACGGCTGTATTACTATATCGAACCAAATTTAAGGAGAATATTTAAAATGCTTGTAAATAAACCGTTGAAGCTATTTTCATTGAATTCTAATATTCCACTGGCAAAACAAGTTGCAAATTCACTAGGAGTGGAACTTAGTAAATGTAGTGTTAAAAAGTTTAGCGATGGGGAGGTTTCTATCAATATTGAAGAAAGTGTTAGAGGTTGTGAGGTATTTGTTATTCAATCAACGAGTGAACCTGTAAATGACAATTTAATGACTCTTTTAATTATGATTGATGCTTTAAAACGTGCTTCTGTAGATACTATTAACGTAGTAATTCCTTACTATGGATATGCAAGACAAGATAGAAAAGCGAGAAGTAGAGAACCGATTACTGCTAAATTGGTAGCTAATCTTTTAGAAGTAGCCGGTGCTGACAGAGTAATCGCCTTAGACTTACATGCACTTCAAATTCAAGGTTTCTTTGATATTCCGGTAGATCATCTTATGGCAGTACCTATTATTGCGAAATATTTTAAAACAAAGTTAAAAGATATGGATGATGTCGTTGTTGTTTCTCCCGATCATGGAGGAGTTACACGTGCGAGAAAATTAGCGGATTCGTTGAATACGCCGATAGCTATAATAGATAAAAGAAGACCTAAGCCGAACGTTGCGGAAGTAATGAATATTGTAGGTAATATTGAAGGAAAAACGTGTATTCTTATAGATGATATTATAGATACGGCAGGAACTATTACACTAGGAGCTAAAGCACTTAAAAATATGGGTGCTAAAGAGGTGTATGCAAGTTGTTCGCATGCTGTATTAAGTGGGCAAGCATTGGAAAGGATAGAAGATTCTCCAATTAAAGAGTTGGTATATGCAAATACAATTCATATACCGGAAGAGAAAAAATTAGATAAAATGGTTCCGTTATGTGTCGGTGAATTGATTGCTAAAGCAATTTATAGAATTCATCACAACGAACCGGTAAGTGTTCTTTTTGATTAATATAAAGTTTTTGAAAATTTAAAAAAGGCAGCGAATTCGTTGCCTTTTTTAAATATTAATTAAGAAAGGAGAAAAAATGAAATTAATTGTTGGGCTTGGAAATCCCGGTAAACAATATGCAAATACAAGACATAATATAGGATTTATGATCTTAGATGAATTAGCAAAAAGTTGGGGAATCAGTTTTGATAAAAATAAATTTAATGCTGATTATACGATTGCTTATTATAACGGGATAAGGTATTTATTAATAAAGCCGACAACTTATATGAATTTATCAGGTGAGGCTTTAAGGAAATTTTATGATTATTTTGAAATAAATATAGATGATATACTTGTAGTTTATGATGATTTAGATACTAAAACAGCAAGTTTTAGATTGAAGGCAAAAGGAAGTAGCGGTGGGCATAATGGAATAAAAAGTATTATTTCACATTTAGGCACTGAAAATTTTAATAGATTAAAGATTGGGATAGATAGACCGACACCTCCAATGAAAGTTGTTGACTATGTACTTGGAAAATTTACAAAAGAAGAAATGAATGAAATAGAAAAAATTTATAAAAAAAGTATTAACGCTATAGAAGATTTTTCAAAAATGAATATAGTAGAATTAATGAATAAGTATAACTAAAAAGAATTATTAGAATTAAAGTATTGAAAATATTTCGAAAATAGGCAATATAACAATAAAACTGATTGAAAAATAATACAAGTTATATAAAATATAATGAAGTACCGTTAATTATTTTAGAGGTAAAGTGTTTCGTTTTTCAAATAATTTGTATAAAACTTTCTTATATAAAATATTTTATGTATGTTATGCTTAAAATCTTATGTAGGGGTAGATCTATAGATTGATTTTTATAAAATCACGATTTTAGATCCACGCCCTATTTGCCGTGTGAAAATTTTTGTAAAAAGGAGGATGAAATGTTACTTAAAAATTTATTTGAAATTGTAGATTTAAATTTTGATAAACGTTATAAAAATATAGGAATTTATGGTCATAATATCACTACAAAAGCACTACAAATTTTTAATGAATTTGAAAAAAACAAAAAGATGACTATAGTATTCACTCAAGGAAAAGTGGAAGCAGAAGAAATTTTTTCATTAATAAGTGAGTTTGAGAAAGAAACTTATTTATATCCGGAAATTGATGTACTAAAACGTTTTGTAACTAAAAGTAATGATTTGATTCAAAATTCAATACAGGTGTTGGAAAATCTTGTAAACAATATTCCCAGTATCATTATTATTCCAATAGAAGCAATATATAGGACTATAAAAAAACCGGAGGATTTTAAAAATAATAGTTTTGAAATTACACTTAATACGGTTATTTCTTTTGAAGATCTTCAAAAGAAATTGGTTAATATGGGATATAATCGTGTTAATAGTGTTGATGTAGTCGGAGAGTTTTCTAAACGTGGGGGTATTGTTGATGTATTTAGTCCATTAAGTGATAATCCAATCAGGTTAGATTTTTTTGATGATGAATTAGACAGTATAAGAGAGTTTGATATTGTTACACAAAAATCATTAAAAAAGCAGGAAAAAACTTATATTTATCCAACTAGTGATTTCTTTTTAACCAAAAAAGAAAAAAATATGGTTATTAATAATATATTGAAAAAATTGGACAACAAAGCTTTACACAAAAAAGAAAATTATAAAGAAGTTAGTGAGTACCTTAATCAAAAAATAGAACTATATCAAGCGACAAATGATTTTAGTGACTTAGAAAATTTTTCAAATTTAATTTATGATGAAACATATAGTGTAGTGGATTATTTACCTAAGGATAGTATAATTTTCTTTGATAATTATAATAAAATAGTAGAAAAACGAGAAAATCTTAAAGAATATTTTTTGGAAAATTTATCGGAAATGAATAGAAATTATATTTTTCAAGATATTATTGATAATATTGCTTTCGAAAAATTATTAAATATCAATACAACGAAGTATTATCTGTCAAATTTAAAATTAAGTGATAAAATAATTGAACAAAATTATAATTTAGATGTTGTAGATTTAACTTATTACGCAAATGAAGAGTTTTTAGTTAAAGAAATTAGAGAAAAATTAAATAATAAATATAAGGTTATTATTTCTTTAAATAATCAAAAACAAAAAGACTATATAGAAAAAGTACTTTTTGATAATTACTTTTATGATGATATTTACTATGGAATAAAAGAAGGTAAAATTTTTGTAGATATAAATAAATTTAGTCTAAAAGGTTTTGAAGATAATAAAGATAAAATATTATTGCTTACACCTTATGAACTTTTTATAAAAGAAGGTAAGAAAAAACGTAGAGTTAATTTCAAATATAAAAATTCTGAAAAAATAAGGAATTACCAAGAATTAAATATAGGGGATTATATTGTTCATGTAAGTCATGGAATAGGATTGTATAAAGGTATAGAAAATATTGAAGTTGATGGTGTGTACAAAGATTTTTTAAAAATAATTTATGATGGTGGAGATATAATTTATGTTGATATTCATAATATGAATTATATTCAAAAATATACAGCCTCTACTGATAATAGAAAGCCGGTATTAAATAAACTCGGTACTAAAAAATGGCAACAAGTTAAATCAAAAGTAAAAAAAGAAATTGAAGATATTTCAGAAGATTTAATAAAATTATATATTAAACGAGAATTGAATAAAGGGTATGCCTTTAGTTTAGATAGTATTGAACAAGGTGAGTTTGAGGCTGATTTTAATTTTATTCCGACCGATGATCAAATAAAAGCAACGGAAGAAATAAAACGAGATATGGAAAAAGAGCGCCCTATGGATAGACTTTTGTGTGGTGATGTTGGATTCGGGAAGACAGAAGTCGCTATGCGAATAGCGTTTAAAGCGGTGATGGACAATAAGCAAGTTGCTATTTTAGTTCCGACAACTTTGTTGGCTGAACAACATTATGAAAATTTTGTTACAAGATTTGAAAATTTTCCAATTAATATCGAAGTTGTAAGTAGGTTTAATACAATCAAAGATATAACTCGAATTGTTAAAAGACTTGAAGAGGGGCAGATTGATATTATAATAGGTACACATAAACTTCTTAACGATAAATTTAAGTATCGTGATTTAGGGTTATTAATAATAGACGAAGAACAACGTTTTGGTGTAAAACATAAGGAGAAAATAAAATATTTGAAAAATACGGTTGACGTACTAACTCTAAGTGCAACTCCTATACCAAGGACACTACATATGAGCTTAATAGGAATAAGGGATTTATCAGTAATAGAAACACCCCCGAGAGAACGTCAACCTATTCAAACTTTTGTTGCAGCTGAAAATAAAATGGTAATAAAAGAGGCGATTTTGAATGAAGTGGCACGGGGAGGTCAGATTTTTTACGTTTATAACAGGGTAGAAACTATTGATGAAAAATATCTTGAACTAAAAGAAATGCTTCCGGATGTAAATATTGCTTTTGCGCACGGAAGAATGAGTCAAAAAGAATTGGAAAATATAATGGCAGATGTTATCGATAAAAAATACGATGTTTTAATAACGACTACTATAATAGAAACAGGTATTGATATTCCGAATGTTAATACTTTAATAGTAGAAGATGCGGACAGATTTGGGTTAAGTCAACTATATCAATTACGTGGGCGAGTAGGAAGAAGTACACGAGAAGCATATGCTTATTTAATGTACAAACCTTTTAAATCCTTAACAGAAGCTTCAGAAAAACGGTTATCAGCGATAAAAAACTTTACAACATTGGGCAGCGGTTTTAAAATAGCTATGCAGGATTTATCAATCAGAGGTGCGGGAGATGTATTGGGAGGACGGCAACACGGTTTTATTGATTCGGTAGGTTATACACTATACTCGCAAATGCTGGAACAGGAACTTATGATGAAAAAAGAAATATTGGAACCGATTTTATCCCGAGATAAAAATCAAGATATTGCATACTATGAAAATATTATAAAAGAAACAGCTCCAAAAATTAAAACAGATATATTCGAAGTGGAAAAAGATAATGTAGAAATAAAATTAAACGTTGATGCCTTTATTCCTAAAGAATATATTAATAGTGACGGAGATAAAATTGATTTTTATAAACGATTGAACAATGTAAAAACATTAGAAGAAATAGAAGTAGTGGTAGAAGATTTAATTGACAGGTTTTCAGATTCTGGAAACGAAGTGGAAAATCTTATTGATATATGTTATCTTCGTATAATAGCTAAAGATACTTATGTAGAAAGTATAAAAGAGCTTGCTAATAAGGTAGTAATTACCTTTAATAAAGATATTTTCAATAATTTAAACGGTAAAGAGTTATTTACGGCGTTAAACGTATATAAAGATGTTAGAATTGTTGCAAAAGACGGTTTCTATTTAGAAGTTGATAAAAAAGATAATTATAATATTAAACGTCTTACAATGTTGATAAAAATAGTAAATGATAATTTAATAAAGGAAAAAGAAGATGAAAAATAGATGTTCATGGGTGAAAAATGAATTAGATATTTTATATCATGATAATGAATGGTGTAAACCGACACATAATGAAAGAGAATTTTTTGAATATTTGGTGTTAGAAGGAATGCAAGCAGGTCTTAGTTGGTCATTAATTTTAAAAAAACGAGAAAATTTTAGACGTGCTTTTAATAATTTTGATTATAAAGTTTGTGCAAATTATTCAGATGAATATTTAGAAAATTTACGTCAAGATAAAAGTATAATTAGAAATAAATTAAAAATTTATAGTGTTAGAAAAAATGCTAGAGCATTTTTAGAAATACAAAAAGAATTTGGAACTTTTAACAATTATATTTGGCAATTTTCAGATTATAAAATAATACAAAATAATTTTAGCGATAGCAGTGAAGTACCAAGTACCAGTGATTTATCAGATAAGATTAGTAAAGATATGAAAAAACGTGGTTTTATTTTTGTCGGAAGTACGATTATTTACAGTTTTATGCAGGCTATAGGAATGTTAAATGACCATACTGTAGAGTGTTTTTGTCATAAAGAATGTAGTAAAAACCAGAAAATAAATTAGAAATTAATTTTAGAAAAAGTTAAACATATAGGTAAAAAATTAGATTCGATTTTTCATTTAAAAATATGTATTTCTAATTTATTGTTTATTCACATATACTGATTATTTTATTTAGTTAGTAGATGTTTGTTAATACTTTTTAACTTTACATTATCGAAATAAGAAAGTATAATGGATAAGTATTTGAAATAGATGATTGGATAAATTTTAATGAACAAAAGAACTGTACGAATTGAAAATATAAGTAGTAGGAAGCAGTATAAGGAATTGTTTGATGCTGAAATAAAAAAAATAAAAGCAATTCCCAAAATGCCCAAATGTGAGTTTAAACATATCGGAGCAACCAGCATGATAAATGTATTAGGAGAAAATATTGTTGATATTTTGGTCATAGTAGAAAATTTACATGAAATAACAACTTTTGACGAAAAGAGATTAAATAATATAAATTATCATAGAATAGCTCATAATAGCATAAAAGGTGTTATAAAATATGCGCGCCTTATAGATTATTTTAGTATGAATTATGATGTTGTTTTATATGTTGTTCAAAGAAATACGGATATTTATAACGATTTTTTGAAAAGTATAGAATTACTTTCTTATGATAATATAAAAGTAGAGTATAATGATTTTAAGAAAAGATGTTTAGAATTATCGTTTAAAGAGTATTCAAATGAAAAAGCAAAATTTATTGGTGAAATTTTAAAGAAGGTTAGAGTAGATGATAGAAGTAGATAAATTAAGAAAGTTATTAAATGATAGTGAAGTATTGGAAAATGAACCGTTAAGGAAATATAGTTTTACAAAAACTGGGGGAAATGCTCAAATACTTATAAAAGTAAAAAGTGAGAAAGATTTTCAAAATATTATTCGCTTCAGTACCGAAAATAAAGTAGAGTTAACTGTTCTTGGGAATGGTTCTAATGTTCTTATTTCTGATAACGGAATAAAAGGTATAGTCGTTATAACTAGTGAAATGACTGATATGGAGCTACATAATGATATAATATCATGTTATGCCGGTGTAACTCTAAAAGAACTTACAGATTTTTGTATAAAAAACTCATTGACAAATTTAGAATTTTCGTGTGGAATACCCGGTAGCATAGGAGGCGCAATATTTATGAATGCGGGAGCCTATGGTGGTGAAATGAAAGATGTTGTCTTAAAGGTAGAAGTTTTTGATAGAAACGGCAACAAAAAAGTTTATTCAAATAACGAAATGAATTTTAGTTATCGTCATTCTGTTATTCAAGAAACAAAAGAAATTATTTCAAAAGTATACTTTAAAATGGCTAAAGGTAATAAAGATGATATAATCGCCAGAGTTGATGAATTGAATAAATTGAGGAATGAAAAACAACCGCTAGAATATCCTTCATGCGGGTCAGTATTTAAAAGACCGGTTGGTTACTTTGCAGGGAAGTTAATCCAAGATGCAAATTTGCAGGGAGTAACTGTCGGCGGAGCACAAGTGTCTAAAAAACACGCAGGGTTTATGGTGAATATCGGTAATGCAACTTGTGAAGATTATAAGAATTTAATAAGAAAAGTTCAAGAAGAAGTTCTAAAAAATTCCGGTGTTGAATTGGAATGTGAAGTGAAAATTTTAGGAGAATAGGTAAAAGAGTTAGTCCTTTTTTGAAATGACTAACTCTCTTTTTTGATAGTGAAGCTAGAAAAAAAGTGAAGTTATATTTTATTAATTTTGATATAGATTTTATCTTTTACTTTTGTTTTTCGAAACGGGTGATTCATAAAACATAGCATCAAACATCCCTAATAAATATTCTTTATTATCTACGTTATATGCTAATATCATTTTTTTGCGTTAGCATATGGTAATTCATATTTCACGTTTTACATATAATTTATAGCTGATTTTACGGGTTTAATGAGTAATCTGTCATCATATATCTCACCAACAATTTTATCTTTAATAATACAAAATATATTTACCCATCATCGCACGATATTTTATATCTTCCAGTGATGATAATTGTTTTAAAATGAAATTCAAATTTTTTTGCTGGAAGCCATATTATTACCTTAACTTTCTAATTTTTTATTTGGAATTATCTACAAATTTTTTATATCGTGCTAGATTTTGTTCATTTTTATTATTTAATTTAGGAGAGTAAAATTCTGCGCTTATTAAGTTATCAGGTAAGTATTGTTGTTTAATATACCCATTAGGAGAATTGTGTGGATATTTATATCCGATACCATGACCTAACTTTTCCGCTCCGCTGTAGTGATTATCTTTTAAGTGTGTTGGAATAATAAATTTTGGATTATTTTTAATTTCTGTTAGTGCGTTATCAATTGCTGTGATAGCACTATTTGATTTTATTGACAGTGCTAACTGAATAACAGCGTTGGCAAGAGGAATACGTGCTTCAGGAAGTCCAAGCATTTTTGCACTTTCAATAGCAGAGTGAACAAAAGTACCGATATTAGGATTAGCAAGCCCAACATCTTCATAAGCAATAACAGTCATTCTGCGATAAATAGTATCCAAATCGCCGCTGTCGATTAATAAGGCTAAGTAGTATAAAGATGCTTGAACATCACTACCGCGAATTGATTTTTGAAAGGCACTTATTATATCATAAAAATTATCTCCGTCAGCATCATAATGGGTATTATGCCCTAAAGAAAGATTTAAAAGATCTTCCTTAGTTATATGAGAGTTTTCATCACATAGGTTATATAATATTTCTAATACATTTAAAGAAAATCGTAAATCACCGGCGGAATTAAGTGAGATAGTTCTAAAAACACTATCATCTATATCAAGTTTTTTAGAAAATAATTCTCTATCTGTTGATATTTTTTTTAAATGATTATAAATATTTTCATCAGAAATCGCGTTTAATTCAAAAATAATTAGACGGGAGCGAATTGCAGGGTTAACAGTGTGATAGGGGTTATTGGTGGTACAACCAATAACATAAATATTGTCATACTCAATTTCCGGTAAGAGTATATCTTGCATCGGTTTAGTAAGCCTATGAAATTCATCCAATAGCAAAATAACTTTTTTAAAACGTTTTGACTCTTCAATAACGGTTGTTAAATCTTTTTTTGTGCAATTCACAGCATTAAGTATTTTAAATTTATAGTCAAGTTCGTTTGCTAGAGCAGAAGCGATAGATGTCTTCCCGGTTCCGGGTGGACCGTATAAGATGAAAGAGAACATCTTTTTGCTGTCAACTATTTTAGTGAGAACTTTGTTTTCCCCAATAAGATGACTCTGTCCTATTATGTCATTAATTTTTTGGGGGCGTAGTTTATTTATTAATGTTTGCATAAAAAACCTCCAAATAATATAGTTAAGGTAATTATATCATAAAAATGAATAAAGTTTTACATATTTTAAAAATTATGATAGAATAATAGCATCAGTTAGGGGATGTTTAGGATTCGACAGGGATACTGGTCTTCTTGGCGGCATGTAGGAGGGTTGACTTCTTTAACAACACATTCAGTTAAATATAACTGGCGAAAAAACAAATTACGCTTTAGCAGCTTAATAAGCTAAAGGCTGGTTACTTTGTTCGACTGCGGCAAGGTTAATCGGTTCATTAATAGCAGTCTACGAATATACTTTTCCGTTTGTAAAGTTTATTAAGAGATAAATCAAACTCGTTTTCTATTGCCTGTTTATCGGCTTATGTAGAAAATTAAATTCAATAGATAAACTAAACATGTAGAAACTAAGGGGAGGTGTTTTTGGACGCGGGTTCAAATCCCGCCATCTCCATATCTAAAATATTATACGGGGTGATTTGACAAAATCAATTTTTAATGAAATCATGATTTTTAAGTCGCTTCTTTTTTTTAAACTTTATATTATCGGTTATTGGCGGATATTGTTTATAATATTATTAGGATTTTAAGTGTAAAATTTATTTAAATAGGTAATACGTTAGATTGATATAATTTATGTAAATTTGAAAATGTTTACTAGAAAAACAAATTATGCTATAATGAGGTTATCATTTCAAGGAAGTAAACAGGTATGTTAATAAAATTTTCAGATAGAATATATTACTCGAAACAAAGGTATATGTATTTAGAGCCTGCACTTGGTTACGTGAGAGGTGATAACTTTTCCGTAATGATAGATGCAGGAAACGGTCCAAAGCAGGTGAAAGAATTTTTAAATGATTTAAAAAGAGAAAATTTACCGATGCCAAGTTATGTAATATTAACTCATCATCATTGGGATCATAGTTTCGGTGCAAGTTATTTGGATATACCGGTTATAGCAACAACTAAGGCTAAAGAAGCCCTTGTAGAGTTATCAAAACTTAGTTGGGATATTGACAGCATTGAAAAAAGGGTAGAAAGCGGAGTAGAAATAAGATATAGTGCAGATGTTTTTGAAAAAGTATATGAAAATTGTCAAGTAAAAATAAGGATACCTGATATTCCAAAATCCGGCGATATTATTATTAATACCGGAAATGATAAAATCACTTGTTTATATAGTGATAATTCTCATTCTAATGATGCTTTTATTGTTTATGTTCCTGGTGAAAAAGTTTTATTTTTAGGTGACAGTCATGCCAAAAATTACTACACAAAACCTATGAGCTATAATAAAGAAAAATTAAGAAATTACATTGACAAAATTCAAGGTTTAAATTTTGAGTTTGCTATACCGGGGCATGGAAATATTTTTTCAAGAAAAGCACTATTAGATTATTTAGAAAAAGAATATAATAAGCTGAGGTAATCAAAATGGAAAATATGTATTTGTATCTTGATTGGGTCCTTTTAATATTAATGTCACTTACATTTTGCCAACAATTATTTTTAAAGAAATTTAATCTTTATGGAATAATATCAGTTCTTAGTTTGGCGATTTATATAGCTTTACATTCATATAATACAGATATAAGTATATTTGTTTTGGTGATGTTTTTAAGCGGAATAGCTCTTGTTGTTTTAGAAATGTTTATTCCGGGCGGAATAATAGGTACGATAGGAATTATAACTTTGATAAGTGCGATAATTTATATCAACAACGCTACTTATAGCGTTACATTTATTATTGTTATAGCGATAATATTATTTATTGGTTTGTATTTATTTAATAGGCACATATTAAACAAAAAGTTAGTATTTTTAAATGCGTTAGTATTAAAAGATGCTATTACAACAAAAGACGGTTATGTAGCTATGGAAAACAGAGATGAATTACTTGGAAAAAGTTTAGTAGCATATACTGACTTAAGACCCGCCGGAACAGCTATATTGAATGATGAAAAGTTTGATGTAGTTACCGATGGAGATTTTATTAAAAAAGGTGATATTATTGAAGTTACGCATGTTGAAGGTATGCGTATCGTAGTGAGAAAAAAATAATTTTATAATATAAAGGAGGTCGTAATATGCCGGAATTAATTTTTACAGGTATAATTTTAGTTGTAGTACTTATTGTATTATCAATATTTTTTACATTTTTCCCGTTGGGATTGTGGATTAGTGCTATAGCAGCCGGTGTAAAAGTTGGAATTTTTACACTGGTGGGAATGCGTCTAAGACGTGTTATTCCAAGTCGCGTTATCAATCCTATGATTAAAGCACATAAAGCCGGGCTTGATGTGACTATTAATCAATTGGAAAGTCACTACTTAGCAGGGGGGAATGTTGATAGGGTAATTAATGCTCTTATAGCTGCTCATCGTGCCAACATCGTTAGTTTAACGTTTGAACGTTGTGCTGCGATTGACCTTGCAGGTCGTGATGTACTCCAAGCCGTTCAAATGAGTGTTAATCCTAAGGTTATTGAAACACCATATATTGCAGGTGTTGCGATTAACGGTATTGAGGTAAAAGCAAAAGCTAGAATTACCGTTCGTGCCAATATAGAACGTTTAGTAGGGGGAGCAGGAGAGGAAACGGTTATTGCTCGTGTAGGTGAGGGTATAGTTTCTACCATTGGTTCTTCCGAGTCACATACTGTTGTTTTAGAAAATCCGGATAGAATTTCTAAAACAATTCTTAATAAGGGTCTTGATGCAGGGACTGCATTCGAAATCTTATCGATTGATATTCTTGATGTTGATATTGGTCAAAATATAGGTGCGAATCTTCAAACAGAACAAGCGATTGCAGATAAGAACATTGCTCAAGCAAAAGCAGAACAACGTCGTGCTATGGCGGTAGCGGCTGAACAAGAAATGAAAGCAAGAATTCAAGAAATGCGTGCTAAAGTAGTTGAAGCAGAGGCGGAATTACCGCTTGCAATGGCAAAAGCATTCCAAGAAGGTAATCTTGGGGTTATGGATTATATGAATTATAAAAATCTGGAGGCTGACACCGGAATGAGAGATTCAATAAAACGAATGTCACAACCAGATACAACAAGGAAATAAATAATAAAGAAACAGAGGGGGTAATAGCATGACATTTGTACTCTTCGCTGTACCTATAATATTTATTGTTATATTAATTATTTTTGCTACTGTAATTTTATCAGATAGTAATAAATATAAAAAACGTTTAAATAATGCTAGCCAGATTGAGCTTGATAAAGCTAGAGAATTTGCTCTAAGAACAATGGAAGAGATTAAAAAGATTAGAAGTGAATATGATGCTCAAAAATCACTGAATGAGCAGAATTTACCTAATACAAACAGAGAACCTAAAAAAGAATTTGCTTCTATAAAAGGAAAAACTTTACAACAACAGAGAACTTTAAATAAATATGAAGAATATTATAATGAAAAACATCACGGAACTAAAAATATTTTATCTGAACCGATAAATAATGATTGGTTATCCAAAGAAGTATATTCTAAAAAGCTGGTCTTGTCTAAAGAAAATATAGTAAGAGGACTTATAGCAAAAGAATATTTGAATAGGAAAAATATAAGGAAAAGAGTTTAGTTATGAATTCTATTATTATTTCTATTGTAATATTTGTGGTTGGTCTAATTATTAGTAATTTAAAAAAAGAAAATAAGAAAACCAAATTTAAAGAAGTCTCAAAAAGTAAAGTTAAAGAGCAAAGACAAAATAAAAAAAATTTAATAAAAAGCGGGATTACTATTGATGAAAAGGATAGTATGAATTATAATAGAACTATTCAAAGACAAAATAGAGTTGTAGTTGATAAAGAAAAAGAAATTTTATCAAATTCAAGCATTATTGATAAAGAAAAAATTATAAATGATATAATTTTCTCGGAAATTTTGTCTAAACCTAAGAGTAAACGCTAAGTATCAGGAGGTATAATCTATGAAAAGAGTTTATAACTATTTAAGTTATTGTATCTGTTCATTTATACCTCTTTATATTTTTTTACTTATTTATTCATTTATTAAACAAGATATTGAAAATGTAGTTTTGATAATAATTTTATTAATATTATGTTTTATTGGTATTATAAAACAAGGATTGGAAGAGCCGACAAACGTTTTTGTCTGTTCTCAAAAGGAGATAATTTCTGTAAAAAAAATTGATTATATTTATTTAATTCTTAGTATCATATTAACTTTTTTAATTATTCATGATAAAATGAATATAAATATAAAGTTAATAATTCTTGCGATAGTGTTTTTCTTACTAACGACATTAAAATTCAAATTTAAATCTTATACTTTAATATTATTGGGGTATAAAGTCTATAATATACGTGATAAGTTAATATACAGCAAAAAAAGTTATTTAGAACTATCACTAATATTAAAAGAAAGAAAATCATTGCAAATTATTGAAATATCAGATAATATTTACATAGAAAAAGAGAAGTATAATTTGAAGAATTTTTATTGTAAAGACTATTAAATAAAAAGGAGAATTTTATGCGTATTGTTGACATTATTGATAAAAAGAAGAAAAATCATGAATTGTCTAAATCTGAAATTGAAACATTGTTACATGGGTACCTGGATGGAACAGTTCCTGATTATCAAATGAGTTCATTTTTAATGGCGGTTTATTTTAATAATATGACAACTGATGAACTTGCTCATTTTACTATTACAATGAGAGATTCCGGAGATACAATTTTTTTTGATAACCTTAATTCATATTTGGTAGATAAACATTCTACCGGTGGTGTCGGGGATAAGGTAACTGTTGTTTTAGGCCCCATTTTATCAGCCTTGGGGATGGCTACCACAAAATTATCCGGAAAAGGGTTAGGGCATACAGGTGGAACTATTGATAAATTTGAATCAATAAAAAATTTTGAATTTAGTACAACAAAAGAAGAATTAATGGATATTGCTGGTAAAACGGGTATAGGGTTAATGGGTTATAGCGATAAAATAGTTCCCTTGGATAAAAAGATATACGCATTACGTGATGTGACTGCAACGGTAGATAGTATACCGCTTATAGCCAGTAGTATTATGAGTAAAAAATTAGCTATTCAATCCAATCTTATAATTTTAGATGTTAAGGTAGGAGATGGTGCTTTTATGAAAACGATAGAAGAGGCTCGAGAATTATCACGAAGAATGGTTGAAATCGGGAATGCTGTAGGCAGAAAAACAATGGCGGTTCTTACAAATATGGATGAACCATTAGGGTTTAATATTGGTAATGCTAACGAGATAATAGAGGGGATAGAAGCATTAAAAGGAAATTGGGCGACAGATCTTAAAGAAATTGTTTACGAGATAGTTTACCTTGCTTTAAAATACAAAGGGGAGGTAAAAACTTTTGATGAAGCCTCTAAAAAAATTGATAAAGTGATTGAAAGCGGGAAAGCTCTAAAGGCATTGAAAGAATTTATACAATTGAGCGGAGGAAATGGAGAGATAGTAAATAACTATTCATTACTCCCTACACCAAATGAAACTTTGATAGTTACTTCGGACAAAGAAGGTTATGTTTCTAAGATAAAAGCTGAAGAAATAGGAAAAGCGGCTATGGTAATTGGAGCGGGACGTGCAACAAAAGATGATATTATAAATCATGCTGTCGGTATAAAATTAAACAAAAAAGTAGGAGATTTTGTGAGAGAAGGAGAAATTCTTGCTAAAATTTATTACAATAATAATGAAAATATTTTAAGTAGTAAAAATATGGTATTAAAATCTTATATAATAAAAAAAGAAAAACCAAAAAAAATTAATAATATATTAGAAATAATAGAATAGAGAGGTATATATATGGAATTAAATAAATACATAGATCACACGATTTTAAAAGCAACAGCAAGTGAGAATGACATAAAAAAACTTTGTGAAGAAGCAAAAAAACATAAACTTTATAGTGTTTGTGTTAATGGTTGTTATGTTAATGATGCAAAAAAAATATTACAAGGTAGTGATGTGAAAGTAGCGGCTGTGGTAGGTTTTCCTCTAGGGGCGATGTCAACAAAAGCAAAAGTTTTTGAAGCTAAAGATGCAATTGAGCAAGGAGCATCAGAAATTGATATGGTGATTAATGTAGCAAAATTAAAAGATGGTAAATATGATTATGTAAAAAACGAGATCAAACAAATAAAAGATGCCATAGGAGAAAATATTTTAAAAGTAATCATTGAAACTTGTTATTTATCAAATGAAGAAAAAATAAAAGCGTGTGAATTATCATTAGATGCTAAAGCTGATTTCGTGAAAACTTCAACAGGTTTTGGCACCGGCGGTGCAACATTTGAAGATGTTAAACTTATGAAAGATGTTGTCGGTAATAAAGCTAAGGTAAAAGCAAGCGGTGGAGTAAAAGATAAACAAACTGCGGAAAAATATATAGAACTTGGAGCGGAAAGATTAGGAACAAGTTCAGGAATAGAAATAATAAAATAATTTAAAAAAGAGATATTTTGATGGCTCTGTGTTAAATACATAACATGAAAAAAACTAAGCAACACTACGTTACTTAGTTTTTTCTTATTAATTTTAAAATTATTTTGAAAACTAAATTATAAAAAAAATTCAGTGTAATTTCCTATTATAATGTTTATAAAAAAAGATAAATTATTGTATCAAAGTATAATATATAATAAATATATTTTTAATATAACATTAATAAAAAATAATTTTAATGGCTAAAAATAAGCATTTATAGTATAATAAAAAATGGTTTATTATAAATAAAATAGTTATTTATATATAATAATATTGAATGAACAGTAAGTGTTGATAGTATAAAGGAGATATAATGTTATCAAAATCATTTGAACAATATGGATTTAAAGACTTTGTAAATAAGGCGATAATTGATTTGGGATTTAAAAATCCGACAAAAATTCAGGAGCGAGTATTTTCTCCGGTGTTAAAAGAAAAAAATATTGTGGCGAGATCACAAACAGGTAGTGGAAAAAGTCATTCATTTTTATTGCCGATTTTTAGTAAGCTAGATTTAGATAGGAAGAAAACGCAGGGTATTATCTTGGCGCCAACACGTGAGTTATCACGTCAGTTATACGAAATGGCGGTGCATATTGCAACATTTAGTGAAAAAGAAATAAAAATTACTTTGTGTATCGGTGGACAAGATTTAAATCGTGATATAGAGCGTGTATCGAATGCACCACATATTATTATTGGAACACCTACACGTGTTTTAGAATTGGATAGAGCCAATGCTTTATCGATAAAAGAAGTAGAAACGTTGGTTATTGATGAATGTGACATGATGATTGATTTAGGTTTTATGGAAGATATAGACAAATTATCTAAACGTGCAGCAACAAATTGTCAATTTCTAGTTTTTTCTGCAACTATACCAACACAAATGAGTTATTTTTTAAAAAAATATTTAAACAATGCCCAACATATTGATGTGGATAATGCAAAATTTGGGAAAATAGACTATATACTAATACCGGAAAAAAGTTCTACACGTTTGGAAAAATTGTATGAAATAACAACAGTGCTTAATCCATATTTAGCTTTGATTTTTGCCAATAAAAAAACGGAAGTAGAGGAAATTAGTAATTATTTAATTAAACAGGGACTTAATGTTGGTGTGTTGCATGGTGATTTGACACCACGTGAGAGAAAGCAAATGCAACGCAGGATTAATAATTTAGATTTTACCTATGTAGTTGCTAGTGATTTAATGAGTCGAGGCATTGATATCGAAGGAATTAGTCATGTTATCAATTTTAATATTCCTAATGATTTGGATTTTTTTATTCATAGAGCAGGTAGAACAGGTCGTGCAGGCTTGAGTGGAGAATGTATTACGATTTATAACAGCAAGGATGAAGAAAAATTACAAATATTAGAAAATCGTGGTATAAAATTTAATCATGTAGATATTAAAAATGGACAATTTATTGAAGTAAAAGATAGAAACAAACGTCAGAGTAGAAAGAAAATAGTAGCTGATCATAATTTAACAGAAAAATTAAAATCAAAAGTAAAAGTATCAAAGAAAGTAAAACCGGGTTATAAGAAAAAATATAAATATAAGATGGATAAATTAAAACAAAAAGAACGCAGAAAATTTGCGAAAAGAATGAATAGGACAAATAGAGGTAATTGATGAATAGTTTAAAAATAGGATCACACGTATCAATGTCGGGTAAAGAAATGATGCTTGGTTCTGTAAAAGAAGCTGCAAGTTACGGTAGTGATACATTTATGATTTATACAGGTGCACCGCAAAATACAAAAAGAAAACCTATAGAAGAACTTCGTATTGCTGAGGCGAAAGACTTGATGAAAGAATATAATATTAGTGATATTGTTGTTCATGCGCCGTATATTATTAATTTGGGAAATACAATAAAACCGGAAATTTATAAACTTGCGGTAGAATTTTTACGTCTGGAGATTGAGCGTACTGAAAAAATTGGGGCAAAGAATATTGTTTTGCACCCCGGTTCTCACGTAAAAGCTGGTGTAGATAAGGGTATTAAAAGTATCATTAAGGGATTAAACGAGGTACTTACTAAAGATATGATACCAAATATTTCGCTTGAGGTAATGGCTGGTAAAGGTAGTGAGTGTGGACGAAGTTTTGAAGAAATTGCTCAAATTATTGACGGTGTGGTGTTAAATGATAAATTGACTGTTACATTTGATACTTGTCATGTTTTTGAAGGCGGGTATGATATAGTAAATAATCTTGATGAGGTTTTAACACAATTTGATAAGATAGTAGGGCTTGGGCGTATCCAAGTATTACACATTAATGATAGCAAAAATTCTTTAGGAGCTCATAAAGATAGGCATGAGAATATAGGATATGGTGGGATTGGGTTTGATGCGATTAATCGGATTGTTCATCTTAGTGAATTTGAGCATATTCCAAAAATTTTAGAAACTCCATGGTATGGTGAAAATAAGGAGTTTGCTCCGTATAAATATGAAATTGATATGTTGCGTCGTGGTATATTCGATATAGATTTTAAAAAAGAAATATAGAGGAGAAGGACTATGAGTACGGTAGAAGAAAAAGTTGATGAAATAATGAAGTATTTAAAAGAAAAAGGGTATAAATATACCGATAAGCGTAGGGCTATGGTTGAATTGTTCGTTAGTGAAGATAGGTATATTAATGCAAGATATGTTTCCGAAACAGTAGGAAAAGAATACCCCGGGTTAAGTTTTGATACTATTTATAGAAATTTAAGTACGTATGAAGAGTTAGGTATTTTAGAAGCAACAGAAATAAAAGGTGAAAAATATTTCAAGATAGGTTGTTTAAATGTTGATCATCATCACCATCATCATATCTGTTTAAATTGTGGTAAGGCGAAGACAATTCATATTAATGTTTGTGCAGATTTAAAAGTTCCTGAGTTAGAAGGATATAGAATTGACGGTCATAAGTTTGAAATTTACGGCTTGTGTCCTGAGTGCCTTGAAAAAAAGGAGAATAAATAATGTTCAATGGCATCTTACCAATCTATAAGGAGCATGGGATGACAAGTCATGATGTGGTTTTCAAAGCAAGAAAAATTTTGCAGATGAAAAAGATAGGCCATGCCGGTACATTGGATCCTGAAGTGGATGGAGTTCTTTTATTACTACTAGGAGGAGCAACTAAGGTTAGTGATTATGCTATGAATTTAGGTAAAAGTTATCGTGCAGAAATTTGTTTAGGAGTACAAACAACGACGGAAGATTTAACCGGTGAAATTGTAAAAGAGCAGAAGGTAACCGGTGTAAATATAGCGGACATTAAGGAAATACTTATGACTATGGTTGGGGAAATAGAGCAAACACCACCTATATATTCAGCTGTTAAAGTTAAAGGAAAAAAACTATATGAATATGCGCGAATCGGGAAGTTTGATGTAAAAATACCAAGCCGTACGGTAAGTATTTTCAATATTGATTTTATAGATGGTAGTGAGTATTACAAAGATGGACGATATTATTTTTCACTTGATATTAGTTGTGGTAAAGGAACGTATATAAGAACGATAGCAACACAAATCGGCGTGTTATTAAATATTCCTAGTACAATGAGTAAATTAACACGGATACGGAGCGGGAAAATAGGTGTTGCTGATTGTTTAAGATTATCAGAAGTAGAACTTGCAATAAAAGAGGGAAATTTAATAAAATATTTATTACCAAAAGAATATGCACTGGAAGAGTATCAATTTTTAGAACTTCCGATGTATCGTGCTAAGCAAGTAATGAATGGCTTGCGTTTTAGAAAAGAGCAATTCCCCGATTATGATTTTTCAACACCTGTGGTGTTTACTTATAACAAAGAAGCGATAGCGGTGTATTATTTAAAAAATAGCGAAGATGAATTGTTATCGGTAAAAACGATATTTCCAAAGATAATAGAGTAGTTAAGAAAGGTAAATTATGGAAATTTTTAATATTTCTAATTTGGGTCAAATAAAAAAAGACAATAAAAGAAGAGCGGCAGCGTTAGGTTTTTTTGATGGTGTTCATAAAGCACATAAAAAAATAATAGCGGAGATGTTGAAAGAAACAGATATAATTCCGATAGTAATAACACTTGATAAAAGTCCTAAGGAGTATTTCGGTCATACAAGTGTTGAATGTTTAACCCCACTTGAGAAAAAATCAAAAATATTTGAAACGCTTGGAGTACAAGAAGTATATTATTTAAGTTTTAATAAGCAACTACAAACATTGAGTGCAGAAAGTTATATTGATAAAGTATTAAAACAATTAAACGTGGAGAAAATATTTTGTGGTTATGATTATAAGTTTGGGTATAAAGGGGTAGGAACGCCGAAGTTAATAGCTGACTATAGTGATATAGAGGTAAATATTTTAGAAGAAGAGATGATTGGAGATAGAAAAATATCAACAACAGCATTGAGAGAATTTGTGGAAAGTGCAAATTTTACCGGATATTATGATTTTACCGGTAGATATTACTCAATATCCGGAGTAGTGGTGAAGGGACGTCAACTAGGAAGAACTATAAATTTTCCGACAGCAAATTTAAAAATGAAATCTTCGTATTTACTTCCAAAAACTAATGGTGTTTATATTACAAAAACGAAAGTAAGGGATAAAATATATAAATCAATTACCAATATTGGTTATAACCCGACGGTGTCGGAAGTAAAAGATAAAAAATTTATAGAAACTCATATTTTAGATTTTGATGCTGAAATTTATGGAGAAATGATAGAGGTTTATTTCTACGATTTTTTAAGAAAAGAAAAAAAATTTGAAAGTTTTAATCATTTAAAAAAACAATTACAAAAAGATAAAATGGTTTGTGAACAAAAAGAAATATAGATTTTAAAAAAAATTGTAAAATTATTATTTTTTACTTGAAATAAGTATAAAAATAATGTAGAATAATCAATGTGCCTTAGTCGTGGTATGGAAACACTCCAGGTTCTTTACTAGGATTAAGGAAAAAAATAATATATGGAGGAATAAAGAATGGCAGCAATTAGTCAAGAAAGAAAACAAGAAATTATTGCTAAATACCGTACTCATGAATCAGATACCGGTTCTCCGGAAGTGCAAATTGCGGTATTAACAGCAGAAATTGATGCTTTAACCGAGCATTTGAATACTCATAAAAAAGATCATGCCGGTCGCCGTGGATTACTAAAAAAAGTTTTCCGTCGTCGTCACTTGTTAGACTATTTAATTAAAAAAGATATTCAAAGATATCGTGAGTTAATTAAATCTTTAGGTTTAAGACGATAGTGAAATTTGAAGGAGTTGTTCTCCTTCAAATTTTTCAAAAAGGTATTGACATAATATTGTATTATTGATATACTATTATAGTGATTTGAAAGAAGTGAGTTGTCTCAGTAGCTCAGCAGGATAGAGCAACGGCCTTCTAAGCCGTCGGTCAGGGGTTCGAATCCCTTCTGGGACGTAATGAGAATAGAACTTTTAGTTCTATTTTTTTTGGCTGCATAATAAGTTATAGAGATGTTTTATTATACTCTATACTTATTATGCAGCCATTATTCATAGTATGGATGATTATATTCATCTTTTTGTTCTGCAGAATATTCATCTTCTAAATATTCCTCATAAATGGTGGCGTTTATTTTTACAATAATGCCGAAGAGAAGTGTATTTGCGATGAGAGAACTACCGCCATAACTTATAAACGGCATACTAATTCCAATAACAGGAATAATACTCAAGGTAGAAAAGATATTTATAAAAAATGAAAAGCAGAAACTACAAATTGCTAAAAGAATAAAATAGTAACTGTAATTTCCTTGTTCGCATTTTTTTACAATACTAAATAATCTCAGTATAAAAATAAAGAACAATATAAGAAATAATGATGCACCGATATATCCAAAGTTTTTAGCAACGATAGAAAAAATAAAATCGTTAAATTGTTCGTCAATATAGTTTTTATTTTTAGCAAATGTACCGGTAACACCGCCACGATTAATTTCGCTTATAACTTGAGTTATTTGATAAGAATAGTCTTGTCTATAGCCTTCAGGATTTAACCACGATAATATTCTATTTAGTTGATAAGGTTTTAGACCAACTAAAGAAAGTAGTCGCGGGAAATAAAGTGCAGCTAAAATAATGATACCAAGGGCAGCAAGAACAACTGAGTAAATATTTAGTAAAGTTTTTCTATGTGTGCTAACCAAAAAGACCAATCCTAAGAATAAAAATATAAAAAATAAACCGTTTCCTAAATCATTTTCTTTTAAAACTAAAACAAAAGGAAGTGCGATAATTAATAATATTTTTAATAGTTTGATTTTATCGCTATTTTCTTTAAAACTATTTTCTTTAATAAGAAAACTAATCATTGCAACTGTAGCAACCTTTGCAAATTCGGATGGTTGTAAGGTGAATATTTTAAGATTATACCAACTGCGAGCACCATTAACGATGGGGGCAAGGTTATTAGGAACTAAAAATATTCCAACCAGTAAAATTAAAGAAAATAAATAAAATGGTAGTGTTAATCGTTCTATATAATCAATCGGAATTTTTTGTAAAAAATAAATAATAAAAAATCCTAAAATGTAAAACAGTAGTTGTTTTAAAAATAAAGTTGGTGTGATATTGTTATTATATTCAGCTAAGGCTATCAATATTAAACTTGATAGAGAGAATATAAAATAAAATATAAGTATTGATAAATTAATTTTATCTTTTATAAAATTTCGCATAATACAACTCCTTTTGTGTAATTATACAATAACAAGAATAGTTTGGCAAATTTTGATATTTTGATTAATAAAAATAGTTTATAGGGTTTATTTTGATGTATTATTAATAATTTTAAATTAAGAAAATATATGTTATAATCAAGTGTAG
>NZ_KI271849.1 GCF_000469465.1 Gemella bergeri ATCC 700627
TTTTTATCAGTCCGATTTTTTGTTGAGCCATAATTTAAGTAATATACTAAGAAATAAAGTCTTGATTTTTCAAGGCTTTATTTTTTGTTTAACATTGTTTCTTTAATATATTAAAATAGTGTAAGAGTATTATATTCGGTATTCATGCGCTATTTTTTGTAACATACTGTAAATTTACGATTGGTATTATTTTTTAAAAAATTGAATTTTGAAAACTAGATAAGATTATTTTTTATCATAAAAAAATTATTTTGAAAATGATAATGAAAAATTTAAAGAAGGATTTTATTGGTTGATAAAATAGTGGAATTTATGAGAAAATACTAGTACAATAGTGGTCTTCATTTTTATGATACAAAACAATAGTTTTATTATTGTCATACTAGATGATTAGCTATACAAAATAAGTAAATATAAAAAAGAATTAACATAATGAAAGAAAGGGAGTGACTAGGTATGACTATAGTAATAAAAAAGTACTAGCATCAACTCTAAAAGAAATGGCAGAAAAGAAAACATTATCAAAAATAACAATTAATGACTTAACTCAAGCTTGTGGAGTAAGTCGACAGACATTTTATAATAATTTTAAAGATATTTATGATTTAGTAGAGTGGATTTATCTTCGAGAAGTAGTAACTTCAATTGGAAGAGGTGTAATCTATGAAAAATGGCAAGATGCGCTAATATCAATTTTTCAATATATCTCTGAGAATCATGTTTTTGTTTTAAATACCTATCGCTCTTTTGGGAAAGGATTTTTAGAAAGAGTTTTAAAGCAAGAGATTGAACTATTTCTAAGTAATCAGATATTTCAAAAAATCGAAGTGTCTCAAGAAAAGACTAGGCAAGTAGAGTTTTCTTACTCTTTTTATACTTATGCTTTAGTAGGTGTAGGATTAGATTGGATAGAAAAGAAAATGCCCGAAACTGTTGAAGAACTTGTCGGAAGAATTGAAAAAGTTATGTTAGGCGAGGTTATTTCCCTTCTTTAATAAAAAATAGTTCTTTACAATTCAAAGAATTTGTAAAATAGTTAGGCAAAAAGCGGAAATTGTAAATTGTTTTATTTATATGAAAAGTGTATATTAATGGTGATATTAATATACACTTTTTTTAGGAGGGGTTTTTATGTATTATTCAAATGGAAATTATGAAGCTTTTGCTAAACCAAAAAAACCAGCAGGAGTTGATAAAAAATCAGCTTATTTAGTTGGTTCTGGACTCGCATCTCTTTCTGCGGCAGCCTTTTTAATTCGAGATGGGCAAATGAAAGGGGATAGAATTCATATTTTTGAAGAACTTCCAATAGCAGGAGGTAGCTTGGATGGTATTATGAATCCAACACCTTGGATGGTATTATGAATCCAACACGTGGATTTATTATCCGTGGTGGTCGTGAGATGGAAGATCACTTTGAATGTCTTTGGGATCTTTTCCGTTCTATTCCATCATTAGAGATAGAAGATGCGTCAGTTTTAGATGAATTTTACTGGTTAAACAAAGAAGATCCTAACTATTCAAAATGTCGTGTTATTGAAAAACGTGGACAACAAATTCCTAATGATGGGCTTTTTGCCTTATCTGACAAATCTAGTCAAGAAATGGTTAAATTATACTTAACTTCAGAGTCAGAACTACAAGGGAAAAAAATTACAGATGTATTTAGTAAAGAATTTTTTGGAACAAACTTTTGGATTTATTGGTCGACTATGTTTGCCTTTGAAAAATGGCATTCAGCTACAGAAATGCGCCGTTATGTACTGAGATTTATTCATCATATTAATGGACTTCCAGATTTATTGGCACTTAAATTCACTAAATATAATCAATATGAATCATTAGTATTACCTTTGGTTAAATACTTAGAAAATCATGGGGTTACTTTTGAGTATAATACTGTTGTCAAAGATATCAAAGTTGAAAAACATGGAAAAGATCTTATCGCTAAACACTTAATCTTAGAGGTAAAAGGAGAGCCGGTTATTAGAGAGTTAACAGAAGATGATCTTGTTTTTGTTACAAATGGTAGTATTACTGCTTCAACAACTTATGGTAATAATGATACATCAGCACCTGTCAACAAAGAACTCGGTGGAGCTTGGCAACTTTGGAAAAACTTAGCTAAACAAGATGAGCGTTTTGGTCGACCGGAAGTATTTTGTGAAAATCTTCCAGATCAAAGTTGGTTTGTTTCCGCGACAGCAACTGTAAAAGATAAACGAATTGCAGAATATATCGAAAAAATTAGCAAGCGTGATCCTTATGCAGGTAAAGTAGTAACAGGTGGTATTGTAACAGCACGTGATTCAAACTGGATGATGAGTTACACACTTAACCGTCAACCACATTTTAAATCTCATCCTAAAGATGAGCTGGTCGTTTGGATTTACGGTTTATATTCAAATATCCCGGGGAACTACATTAAAAAACCAATAGAAGCTTGTACCGGTATTGAAATAGCAGAAGAGTGGCTTTACCATATTGGTGTTCCTGAACAATTTATTCATGAATTTGCTAGCCAAGGATGTAATACAGTGCCGTGTTATATGCCGTATATAACTAGTTATTTTATGCCAAGATGCGATGGAGATCGTCCGTTAGTTATTCCAGAAGGTTCTAAAAACTTAGCATTTATAGGAAACTTCTCTGAGACTGCTCGTGATACTGTCTTCACTACTGAATACTCTGTTCGTACAGCTATGGAAGCCGTCTATACGTTATTAAATGTTGATCGTGGTGTACCTGAAGTGTTTGCTTCTGCTTATGACTTACGTGTAATGACTAAATCTACGAGTCGTTTAATGGATGGTAAAAAACTTGAAGAAGTAAAACTCCCTCTACTTGCCAAAGTATTTAGTAAACGTGTATTGAAAAAAATAAAAGGAACATATATTGAAGAAATTCTAAAAGATGCCGGTTTAATTTAGTTATTAGATTTTCTTACTTATACTTAGAATAAAAATTATAAAATAATTAGTAAAGTGGTTGATCTAAAAGTTCCAAATTGTAAAGAAGTCTAACTATATCTAGTTAAACGTAGTGGTTTATTGATATTCAAATTCGCTTTATAAAACTTTTTGTATCTAATAATCTGTGTGGAGCGACTCGACAAAATCGATTTCTATGAAATCACGATTTTTGAGTCGCTCCCTTTTCTTAGTAAAAAGTTCGTTTTTGTTTAAACTTAAAAACTCATTCTATTGCCATTATAATTTATTATTGTTTTTACAAAATAAATAGCTTATAATATTATTATAAATTTTTAGAGGAGTTATATATTAATTTAGAAATACTTATAATTAAAAAAATTATGGAGAATTTTGTTAATAATTTATTTATTTGTAGAGATAAGAGTAATTTCAATATTTCTTTGTATAGTTTTCTTGTGAAAATTTTTAGAAATGAAGTAATTTATGAACTACCTAGTAGTATTAACGAAGATACATTTACAATTGGAGAATGCAGAAAATATTCCATATGATTAAAAAGTATATTATTCTCTAATTTAAAAATTAGGGGTTTAGGGATAACAATTGTTAATAAAAATACTGGTAAAAAAAGTATTTAGAAGAAATATTTTGCAGAATTACAGTGTATGGTATCAATAGTGATAGGGCGGAATTATATTCCATTGATACTGAAGAGGGAGAATATATTATTTCATATGCTAATGATGAAAGATTTTGAGAACATATGAATCTATTTATTCGAGTACGTAAGTATATTTCCTTATATAAAATTGTTTTAGTTATTTTAGATTGTATTTAGTTTATTATTAATGGGGATTATTCTTATTAATATTATTTAATTGAGAACTTGATAATAGAGTTAATAGAAAGGATAAAAATAATATATGGTTAATATGGAAAATATTGATAAAGACTGGGAACCAAAAAATTACTCACCAGATTTATCAGTGGATGATTGGGTTGAATTGATAAGGGATGAAACTATATTTAATAAATATAGTTTACAAATTATGAAGAGAATAATTGATTATGGAGGGCAAGCTACTTGTAAACAGCTTTCAATGAAGTATGGAGAAAATATAAATTTTTATAATGCAGGATCTATTGCACTTGCAAAAAGAATTGTTAAAAAAACAAATTGTAAACTTAACAAAGGTAGAAATAGTAAGTATTGGCCGATATTATATGTAGGAAAATATACTGAAAATAAAGAAGAGGGAACATTTATTTGGAAGATTCGAGATGAACTGTTAATGGCGTTACAAAAAATTGATTTATCTGATGTAAATCTATATGATAATCGTAAGCAGCAATATTGGTTTTTAAATGCAAATCCTAAAATTTGGAGTATATCTAAAATACCGATAGGAGAGCAACAAGAGTATACTTTGTATGGTAATAAGGGAAGAAAAAGAAGTATCTTTAAAAATTTTATAGATGCAAAAATTGGGGATATAGTATTAGGATATGAGTCATCTCCGATAAAAAAATAGTTTCAATATTGTGTGTTTGTAAAGAACAAGATGGAGAGAAGATTTATTTTGAAAAATGTAAAAACTTGTCAATTCCAATAGATTTTTCAGATTTTAAAAAATATCCGGGACTTCAAAAAATGGAATATTTTAAAAATCCTAGGGGAAGTTTATTTAAACTTACGGAAAGTGAATATAATTTAATATCTGAAATTATAAAAAAAAATAATATGGAATTAAATTATAGTTCTAATAATAGCTATTCAAAAAAAGATTTTTTAAACGATACGTATATGTGTGAGGAAAAATATGATAGTTTGGTATCGGTATTAAAAAAGAAGAAAAATATTATTTTACAAGGAGCACCAGGGGTAGGAAAAACATTTGCAGCTAAAAGACTAGCATATTCTATATTAAATGAAAAGAATGAAGATTTTATAGAGTTTATACAATTTCATCAAAATTATTCTTATGAAGACTTTGTAATGGGGTATAAGCCCGTTGAAAATGGTTTTAAATTAAAACTGGGTATATTCTATAACTTTTGTAAAAAGGCGGAAAGAAATCCTAATAAAGATTATTTTTTAATAATTGATGAAATTAATAGAGGTAATTTGAGTAAAATTTTCGGTGAATTACTAATGCTTATTGAATCTGATTATAGGGAGGAGAAGATTACTTTATCATATGGTGATGAGAAATTTTCTGTACCTAAAAATTTATATATTATCGGTATGATGAATACAGCCGATCGAAGTCTTGCTATGATAGATTATGCTTTAAGGCGTCGTTTTAGTTTTATTAGTCTAGAACCAGGTTTTACATCAAAAGGATTTCTTAAATATCAGGAAAATTTATCAAATGATAATTTTAATAAATTAATAGAAATTATTAAAGAACTTAATCAAGAAATAATTCGAGATAAGGCTTTAGGGAGTGGATTTTGTCTAGGTCATAGCTATTTCTGTAATATTAATGAATGTACGAATAAGTTGCTTAAAGATATAATAGAATTTGATATTATTCCAATGATAAGTGAATATTGGTTTGATGAAGAAGAAAAATTGTTAACTTGGAATAAAAAATTATGTGGTATATTTAATGAAAAATAAGAAAGTATTAATTAAGAATATTTATTATATGTTATCTTATGCTTTTCAAAATATAAATCAAAAAAATTATGAAAATATTGATTTTGAAGAATTTGAAGAAATGTATGATATGTTATCAGCAATTTTGGCTAAAGGAATAGGAACGGAATTAAAACAAGGACTATATCGTGAATATGTCAATAAAAAGGAAAATATTTCTGTCATGAGAGGAAAAGTTAATATACAAGGTACTATTAAAAATCAATATAATAATAAAAGAATATTAAGTTGCGAGTTTGATGAATTATCAGAAAATAATATATATAATCAAATATTGAAATCTACAATTATAATTCTTTTAAAAAATAAAAAAATCAAAGAAAAATATAAAAAAGATTTGAAAAAGAAAATTTTGTTTTTTTCAAATGTAGAAACAATAAATATATCAAACATTAAGTGGAATGCTATTAAATTTCAAAAATATAATCAAAACTACAGAATGTTAATTAATATTTGTCGACTTATAGTTGAGGGGTTACTTTTTACAACTGATAAAGGAGAGTATAAAATTGCAACCTTAATAGATGAACAAAGAATGAGTAGATTATATGAAAAATTTATATTAGAGTATTATAAAAAAAATTTCCCTGAACTTTCTGTAACTTCTTCACAAATACCTTGGATTGTGGATGACGGAATTAGAAATATGTTACCAATAATGAAAACTGATATTCATATACAAAAAGATAATACAGTATTAATAATAGACGCGAAATATTATAGTCAAAATACTCAAATTTATTATAATAAAAATACAATTCATTCAAATAATATTTATCAAATTTTTACTTATGTAAAAAATTGTGATTATAAATTTGAAAAAGAAAATCATACTGTTTCAGGAATGTTGCTTTATGCAAAAACAGAAGATGATATTCAGCCTAATAACACATATAATATGCATGGAAATCAAATATCTGTTAGAACATTAGATTTATATCAAAATTTTAAAGGTATTTCTAAACAACTTAATAATATTATAAAAAATCATTTTGAAATATAACATTTTTTATTAACGTAGGAGAATTTTATGCTTACGAATTTAGAAGCCATTAATACAAGAAATGAATTACAAGAGAATTATAAAAGATTGAATGAAGATGAGAACAAAGTACTGAAAGACTTAGAAATTTCAAAAGACGAATTATATACGGTATTGAATATGGAAAATCCATATCCGGAGCATGTTTGGACGGTTAGAGATTATTTTGAAGATAAATTAATAGAAAAAGGTATAGAAGTATTTCCATTTACAAAATTAGCCAATTACAATGCTAATAGGTGGGTCTCATACAAAACCCCGTGGAGAAAATAAAAATTTATCAATATAACTTTTAAAAAGTTTAAATAGGAGAAAAAGAGATGCTTTTATTAGGTGTAGAAAAAGAAAATGGATGGTTATTTGCAGAATATAGGTTAACTTATAGAGTGGGGTGGAAACATATTTGTAAAGCAGTTAATTTAGCATATGATTATTATGATAATATAGAAATTCTCGTTGATGATAAAATAATAAATATACACTCAAAAGAAGAAGTTCTAAAAATAAAAGAAGCTGGGAAGATGACGATACGTGGTATTTCTAAGGTAGTAGGCGTACCATTAATGATAACATTTTTTAATCAACTTCAAGCCGTTAGATGTTCGGTTGGCTGTGTGACAGAGGAATTTCAAGCGGCTGAATATGAAAAATTTAATAAATCATTAGCTCAATACATGGATAGCCTAGAAATAGCTATGTACAGACAAATCTAATTATTACTAATGTAAAAGGGGATTAAGATGAATATATTAGAAATTATGAAACAAAATAAATCATATGTAAGCGGGTATGAAAGTACCCCTATGGAAAAACAATATTATGCAAAGGAATTATGTTGGAAATATAATCAAACTTTGCCAAAAGAACAAGATAAACGTATAGAAATCTTAAAAGAATTATTTGGCACTTGTTCAGATTATGTGTTTATTGAGCCAAGTTTTCGTTGTGATTATGGATTTAACATTCACATTCATGGTTTTACTTTTATTAATTATAACTGCGTAATTTTAGATAATTCTCCTGTTAACATAGGAAATGGCGCATTTATCGCTCCTGGAGTGTGTATAGCTTGTTCAGGTCATGCAATACATCCTGAACAACGAGCAAAAGGTGTAGGCACCTCGGCACCTATAACTATAGAAGACAATGTTTGGATTGGAGCAAATTCAACAGTATGTGGCGGTGTAACAATAGGAAAAGGTTCGATTATTGGGGCTGGAAGTGTTGTTAAAAAGAATATTCCAGTAGGTGTTATTGCAGCCGGTTCACCTTGTAAAGTGATTAGAAAAATTACGGAAGAAGATAAAATTAAACCAGAAGATATTTTATATTAATTAAACTATATCAGAAGAGAAATATTAAAAGAAGAGCTCTTAATATAAGATCTATGTGTTGTACACAAGGGGGAGAATATAATGAAACAATATAGCTCTAAAAAAGAGTTGATTAGTGAAATTAATAAAGCATTTGAAAAATATATTACAGAATTTTTCACAATAAGGGAAGAAGATAAAAATTTACGAATAGACGGAGTAGATAGGACACCGGCAGAAAATTTATCCTATCAATTAGGGTGGACAACTTTGTTATTACAATGGGAACGAGATGAACTCATTGGAAAAATTGTTAAAACACCGCATCCCAATTTTAAATGGAATGAACTTGGTAAATTGTATTCTTGGTTTTATGAGCAATATTCTAAAATGACTTTAGAAGAATTAATTATTGCACTAACCAATAACGTGAATGAAATAATTGTATGGTTAGAAAATATTTCTGATGAGGAATTATTTATGCCGCATAAAAGAAAATGGGCAGATAGTGCAACTAAAACAGCAGTATGGCCTATATGGAAATTTGTTCAAGTAAATACAGTTGCTCCCTTTAAAACATTTAGAACAAAGATAAGAAAATGGAAAAAAGAAAGATAAATTGTGAAATATTAAATAGAAAAAATATAAATTATGTTTTTATAACTTATTTATATATTATTTAAAATATGTGATATATTTTTTGTTGAGAATAAATTTACATTTCAGTAATAAGTTCATCATATATTATAATTTATATTTATTGACAGAATGGT
>NZ_KI271850.1 GCF_000469465.1 Gemella bergeri ATCC 700627
ATTATAGTTTAAAATATATTATTTATAAAAATATATTTATTTTATATTACCAACAAAATTGCTATTTGTAATTTTTTATAAAAAATAATTTTTCCCATTATTAAAATATATAAATTTACTTATAACTATTATATTGACTACGTTTTCAGCAAAAATATTTAATTTTCATTATTTTTACTGTATTGGTTACTCTATTTGCAGTTTAATAAAAAATCGTATAAAGCATATAACCTTATACGATTTTTAAACAATTTTTACTCTTCAGAATATTTTGCTTTACGTGCTGCTTTTTCTCGCACCGATTTATCCAGTTCTTTTTTACGTAGTCGTATTGATTCCGGTGTTACTTCTAAATATTCATCATCACTTAAATACTCTAAACTTTCTTCAAGTGTCATAATACGTGCTTTTTTCAACGTAACTGTCTGGTCTTTAGTTGATGAACGCACATTTGTTTGAGCTTTTGCTTTTGTAATGTTTACGGTAATATCGTTCTCACGACTGTTTTCACCTACAATCATTCCGCCATATACTTCTGTCCCCGGTTCTACAAAAACTGTTCCACGTTCTTCTATGCTTGAAATAGAATATGCAGTAGCTTGTCCGTTTTCTAAAGCTACAAGAACACCATTACGACGTCCGCCTACTTTCCCTTTTTGCATAGGTTGGTAAGAATCAAATGTATGATTAATAATTCCATATCCTTTTGTCATAGACATAAATTCAGTTGTATAACCGATAAGCCCACGTGCAGGAACATTAAATATAAGACGAGTTTGTCCATTACCGTCAGCCTGCATATCAAGCATATCACCTTTACGTTGCCCTAAAGATTCAATAACTGCTCCTACCGATTCATCCGGAACATCTACTTGAACACGTTCCACAGGTTCACAATCAATTCCGTCGATATTACGAATAATAACCTCAGGTTTTGACACTTGCAGTTCATAACCTTCACGACGTAAGTTTTCAATTAAAATTGATAGATGTAATTCACCACGACCGCTTACTATCCAAGAATCGTTAGTATTTGGTTCTACTCGCAGTGATACATCAGTTTCTAATTGTTGCATTAGTCGATCTTCCAACTTGCGTGCTGTAACAAATTTTCCTTCTTTACCTGCGAATGGAGAATTGTTTACTAAGAAAGTCATCTGTAAAGTAGGTTCATCTATATGTAATATCGGCAAGGCTTCTTGATGTTCAGTTGGACAAACGGTTTCTCCAACATTAATATCATCCATACCGCTTACCGCAACTATATCACCGGCATGAGCCTCTGTTATTTCATCACGTTTCAGCCCAAAATAACCAAATATTTTCGTCACACGAAAGTTTTTAACAGTACCGTCCAATTTCATAAGAGAAACAGATTCTCCTACTTTCATACTGCCACGAAAAACACGTCCAATCCCAATACGCCCAACATAATCATTATAATCTAACAACGCCACTTGAAATTGTAACGGTTCATCACTATTATCAACAGGTGCTGGTACATAGTCAATAATGGTGTCATATAGACATTGCATATTTTCACCTTGTTCACTTGGATCGCTTTTAAGTGATGCAGTACCGTTAATAGCCGAAGCATAAACAACCGGAAATTCCAACTGGTCATCATTTGCTCCAAGTTCAATAAATAAATCAATAACTTCATCAACAACTTCTTCAGGACGAGCTGAATCCTTATCAATTTTATTAACCACAACAATCGGTTTTAAATTTTGTTCTAAGGCTTTTTTTAGTACAAAACGTGTCTGTGGCATTGTTCCTTCGTAAGCATCAACAACAAGAAGCACCCCATCAACCATTTTCATAATACGTTCCACTTCGCCGCCAAAATCAGCATGCCCCGGTGTATCTAAAATATTAATTCTTCTACCTTTATAATCAATAGCAGTATTTTTTGCTAAAATAGTTATGCCACGTTCTCTCTCCAAATCATTAGAATCCATTGCTCTTTCTTCGACGTGTTCATTTGAACGAAATATTCCGGATTGTTTTAAAAGCTCATCAACTAATGTAGTTTTTCCATGATCGACGTGAGCAATAATCGCAATATTTCTTACCGTATCTCTTAATTTAATAGACATTTCTTTCTCCTTATTAAACTACATTCAAATCAATAAATATTTGTATATAGTATTCTAAATAATTAATCTAACTTATCAATAATACCACTATTTTCCTAGGTTGTAAATTGAAATACTAGAAAAAGTAAAAAAAGGTTGAAATTTCAAATCAAAATTTCAACCTTTTTGAAATAATTAACTATAATATTTTATGGGTGAACCGGTATCATCCAACCGAGAACTCCGATCGCTTGAAGTGAAACAATAGCACACACAATAATCAGTAGGATAAAGCTGTGTTTTACTGTAAATTTAAGCAACTCAGATTCTCTACCAACTAATCCAACCGCCGCTGCCGCAACTGCAATAGATTGTGGAGAAATCATTTTACCGACAACACCACCAGATGCGTTAGCTGCAACTGCTAATAGTGGATCCATTCCAACTTGGCTTGCTGTAACTTGTTGTAGTTTCGCAAACAGTAGGTTAGCTGATGTATCAGAACCGGTAATAAATACCCCAATCCAACCAAGTGCAGGAGACAAGAATTTGAATACTGTTCCTGTAGCTGCTAAGGCATTACCTAGTGTGTTAGACATACCAGATGCGTTCATAATATAAGCAAATCCAACTACAAAACAGATTGTTAATAGCGCAATTTTTACTTCGTTAAATGTTTCAATAAATGTTTTAGCTGTATCTTTCCAACTAAGTTTAATAATAAATTTAGATACCAATGCAGCTACCAAAATACCTGTACCGATAGAACCTACAATGTCTAACTTGAATACGGCTGCAATCGGTTTTCCTGAAACTGAACTTATAATGTTTCCATCAATAAACGGAACTTTAGGATTAAGTGCAATTGTTTTAAAGAATGCTTTAGCAGGTTTCATAGTCCACAAGAAAATAAATACTGTTAGAACTACGAATGGTGACCATGCCACTAAAATATCTTTTAGTGAATGTTTAGGAGTTTCGTTTGTTTTCACATCAGAATCTTTTTCATCAGCAAATCTCCAAGTAGTTTTAGGTTTCCAGAATTGAAGTAAGATAACTATAGATACAAGTGATATTAATGAAGAAAGAATATCCGGTAATTGTTCACCCAAGAAGTTAGAACTTACGAATTGTGCTAAAGCGAATGTTCCACCAGAAACTAATAACGCCGGCCAAATTTCTAATGCTTTTTTAAACCCTGCCATAATTAATACTAGATAGAATGGAATGAAAATAGACACCAATGGTAATTGTCGTCCAATCATTGCTGCAATTTCTACCGCAGGTATTGGAGAACCATTTGCATAAGTAGCCAATCCGTCCATCGCAGTAACCGGTGCCCCTACCGCTCCGAAAGCAACCGGTGCTGTATTAGCTACCATACACACACCAGCGGCATATAGCGGTTTAAATCCTAAACCAACCAGCAATGCAGCTGTAATCGCAACGGGTGCACCAAATCCGGCAGCACCTTCTAAAAATGCACCAAATGAGAACGCAATAATTAATGCTTGAATACGTCTGTCATCTGTTAATGAAGTGATACTATCTCTGATAATATCAAAGTGACCACTCTTAACAGTCATTTTATATAAGAATACAGATGCTAAAATAATCCAACCAATCGGTAAAATACCGTATACCATACCGTGAATAGTTGAGAATGCAGCAAAATGGAATGGCATTTTAAAGAACAGACAGGCTATAACAATAGCTACCACAAGAGTAAGTAACCCCGTTAGCCAACCTTTAACTTTGAATCCAGCAAGTGCCACTAAATAAAACACGATAGGAATCAATGCAATTAGTGCAGAAATATATAAATTATCAGCCACCGGCTGTAATATTTGAGTGAATTTTTCCATGAATACACTTCTCCTTTATAAAATATATTTTGTTTATATAAAGAAATCTGTTATAAATTTAAAAGATAAAACTTCAGGCACTATACTTAAATATTATATTAAAATTATGATATTTAAAATATAAATATTTTTCTTAATTCTATAATTTAGTAATACAACAGTTTTTATCTGTTATATTATTTTTATTGTATTTTATCGAAAAAAACATAATAAAAATAGTTACCAAGCTACCATTTTATCTTCAATTTTATTTACTGATTTCTTGACTTACAACTAATATTTTAGCACGCTTTCATAAAAATGTAAAGCGTTTTTTCGCTTGCTATGATAATATTTTTAATAAAAACCTATAATATCAAAGAAAATAAATTGTTTTTTCTAAAAACAATAACTTTAACATTTTTATACTTTGTCATATTTTTTACCATCATATTTTTTTAAAATTATTTCTTTTCTTGTATTTTCTAACATTTTTGATATTTTATATTTTTTCAATAAAAAAATATATACTACAAATTTCTTGTAGTATATTTTTATCACTAATTATATAATAATAAATATTTATTTAATATTTTTGTTTATTTTTTAATGCTCTACTAATCTCTTTATTAGCTTCTTTTTGTTTAAGAACATGACGTTTATCATAATTTTTCTTACCTTTAGCCACTCCGATAAGTAATTTGGCATAGCCATTTTTTATATATAATTTTAATGGAATTATGCTAATTCCCGCTTCATTTTGCTTATTTGTTAACATCGCTATTTGTTTCTTTTTTAACAATAATTTTCTTACACGTAAAGGATCATGGTTAAATCTATTTCCTTCTTCAAAATGAGAAATATGCATATTATAGGCGAACATTTCACCTTTTCTCGTTTGACAATACGAATCTTTTAAATTAACTCTGCCTCGACGTATTGATTTTATTTCTGTTCCTGTTAGCACTAACCCTGCTTCATAGGTTTCTTCAATAAAATAATCATGGGTTGCTTTTTTATTTTGTGCAATTACTCTATTCATATTTTTCTTCCTTTACTTTTTCTCTTTTTAATTAACGGTCTATGCGTTAATATTTTAAAATCAATTTCCTGATTATCTACGTCAACATTCACCACTTTGACTATCACTTCATCACCTAAGCGATATATTTTTTTATTTCTTCTACCTATTAAAAACATATTCTTTTCATCATATGTATAATAATCATCTGTCATCGCTTTAATATGAACTAAACCTTCTATTGTATTTTCTAATGTAACGAATATTCCAAAATTTGTCACGCCTGATACCATGCCTCTAAATGTTCTCTCTTGATATTTAAGTATATATTCACATTTTTTCATTCGATCTACATCTCTTTCACAATCAACCGCTCGTTTCTCATATTTCGATGATATTTCCGCTAAATAAGCGAGTTTTTCCGCATTATGAATAAGTGTTTTTTCAGAAACATCACCTTTAAATAAGTATGTTCTAATCATTCTATGTACCAATAAATCAGGATAACGTCGTATCGGCGATGTAAAATGCGTATAATACTTTGCAGCTAATGCAAAATGCCCAATATTTTCTGTAGAATAACGTGCTTGATTCATAGTTCTTAACAATATCGTTGACAGCATCGGTTCAATAACTTCGCCTTTAAATTTCCGTAGCATATTTGCAAGCATGTAAGGCTCAATCTCCTCAATATTACCCTTTACTCTATACCCAAAACTTGAAGCTATATCGAAAAACTGTCTTAATTTTTGAATTTTAGGTTCTTCATGTATGCGATAAATAAACGGTACTTGCATCCAATAAAAATGTTCTCCAATTACTTCATTTGCACTAAGCATAAAGTCTTCTATTAACCGCTCCGCTACTCCACGTTCTCTAGGAACTACATCTAACACATCGCCATTTTTGTCTACTACAATTTTCGATTCTATCTTGTCAAAATCAATTGCTCCGCGTTTTTCTCTATTATCACGAATCTTTTTTGATAACTCCAACGCAATTTTTAGTATTGGTGCATATTCTTTATATTCTTCTTTTTCCTTTTCACTATTATCATACAAAGCATTTACCTTTTTATATGTTAGTCTTCCCTTTGATTTTATTATAGCCGGATATATATCATAACTTTCCGGATACCCTTTATCGTTAAAATAAATATCGCAACAAATCGTATATCTAAGTACATGAGGATTTAGCGAACAAATTCCATTTGATAATTTTCTGGGAAGCATCGGCACCACACGATCAGCTAAATAAACACTACATCCACGTTTAGATGCCTCAATATCTAATAAAGAATTTTCCTCTACATAGCGACTTACATCTGCTATAAATACTTTTAATTGATAACCTTTTTTAGTTTTAGTCACTGAGATTGCATCATCTAAATCTTTTGCATCATCACCATCAATCGTAACAACCATTTCTTTTGTACAATCTCTATACTTATCATCAAATGTTATTTTTTCGCTTATTGTCTCAGTTTCTTTAAGAACATCTTCCGGAAATTCATTGGGAATACCATATTTATAAATAACAGATAATATATCTACCCCCGGATCATCTTTATGTCCCAATGACTTAATTATGATACCTTTATGATCTTCAAAATTTGTCGTTGCATATTCTGTTATTTCTACTAATACCTTTGTTCCATCTACCAAATTAAAATTCTTACCGTTTAGTATTTTTATATACTTTACTATATTTTTATCATCACTTTTAACAAACGAAAACATTCTGGCATTGGTAAGTATACCAACCGTATATTTAGTATTCCGCTCCAATACCTTTTTGACAATCCCTTCAAAGTTACGTCTATCCTTATAAGAACTATCAATCTCAATAAGCACGCTATCTCCTGTCATAGCATCCTTAGTAAAACCTTTAGGTATGTAAACTTCTATGTCTAACCTTTCAATATAAACAAAAGCAAATCCTTTGGGATTTAAACGAATTATACCTTCAATTTTTAATTTTTCTTCCATATATAAGAATTTTTCGTTAGGTAATTGAATAATAATCGCCCTTTGTTCCAGCTTTTCTAAGCATTTTACCAATTCTACAAAAGTTTTTGCTGATGAAACGGCTAATTTTTCTTTCAAATCATCAATACTTAATACACCATATTTTTTAAACAATTTTAATATATTGTCTAACATCTTTCCCTCCTTAATAAAAATAACCCTAAAATGAAATTTCACTTTAGGGTTACATTATTGTTATAATTTTAACCAAGTAAGGCACACTAGCGATATAAAGAATATTAATCCTAATACAATTGTTATTCTTTGTAAAACTAACTCAGCACCTCTTACTTTTTGTTTACCGAACAGTTCTTCGGCACCACCAGTTAAACCAGATAAACCACCTGACTTACTTTCTTGAAGTAGTACTACAATTATTATTAAAATACTGCTCAATATTGCTACTGTCATTAAAAAAGTGTGCATACTCTCCTCCTAAAATAATCATCTATTAATACAATACAATTAATCATAACATACTTTTTTATAAAAAGCAAATCTTATTGTACTATCTTGGTAAATATTATTCGCCCCGATGATGTTTGTAAAACGCTTTGGACTTCTACTTCCACTGTCTTTCCTACATGACGTTTCCCATTTTCGACAACAATCATCGTACCGTCTTCTGTATATGCTACCCCTTGATTATTTTCTTTTCCTTCTCTTAATACATTGACTTTCAAACGTTCACCCGTTGTTAATATAGGTTTTACAGCGTTGGATAAGTCATTCACATTTAAAACTTTTATAGATTGTAACGTGGCAAGTTTATTCAAATTATAATCTGTCGTAATAATTGCACATTTGTATTTCAACGCATAATCTATAAGTAAATTGTCTACACCTTTATGTTCATTATAAGTATACTTATTATCTATTTCCAATTCTATTTCTTTCATGTTTTTTAATTCTTCAACGCAATCCAATCCTAAACGTCCTTTAGCTCGTTTTAATGGTTCCTCAGAATCGGAAATTAATTGTAATTCTTTAAGTACAAAGTCGGGAACAATAATTTTCCCTTCTAAAAATCCTGTTTTAGCAACATCATGTATTCTTGAGTCAATTAAAGCACTTGTATCAATTATTTTAGTTAAAACATCTAAACTTTTTTTAGATTTAGAACGAGTTTCTTTATTTTTGTTTCCAATTTTAAACGCCGTAAAAATATTAACAAATTCTCCTCCACGACGATAACCTATTACAAGTCCTAAATAACCGCAAACTATATATATCACAGCTGATATAATCCTTCCCATTATTCCGGAACCTGCTATAACGTCAACTCCTGCTGATAACAACATCGCAAGCAGAAGTCCCAGTATCAATCCGATAGTGGTAAAAACTATCTTTTGAATTGGTGTTTTTGATAATCGCTCTTCTATAGCACTCATCGCTGTTACAAATCTATTAGAAAACAATAAAGACACTATTAAAAAAATTAAAGCTGTACCGATTGTAACAATCAATCTTAAGCTAGTTTCACTAAGCGACGAAAATACTTCATAGGTTATTAATGCTGATGTTATTAATGTACCTACCGTTATTCCAAGTAATAGCGAAACTATCATTAATACTTTTTTAACATATGACCACTCCTTTTTTTAAAAATTTATAGTTCTATTCTACTACATTCAGTTAAAAATTAATATAATTTTATTCAAAAATTTTAAAATTTTTTCTAATTTTATACTTTTTGCGAGTTCAACTCAAAATCGTGATTTTATTAGAAATCAATTTCGTAGGGTCGTCCCCACATAGTTCATTAAATTCTAGGAAAATTTTTAAGAGTATTGCAAAGAAATGAACCACTGCATTTGACTACCAATAGGCAAATTCTATTAAAATTTTTAACTTTTGGATTAAACTTATAACAATTATATACTTTTCTCTTAATAATTCATATGTTATGTAATATTATCTACATTTATTACAAAATCGTAGAGCATTTTGCCCTACGATATTATTAAAATATATTTTTAAATGCTATGTCTAAACATTGTCTAATGTCTTTAACGGGAATTATTTCTATTTCTTTTGGAAATTCTGAATTTTTGATATTGCTTGAAGGAATAATTACACGTTTAAAACCATGTTTTTTAGCTTCATTAATGCGCTGTTCTATTCTACTAACACGACGCACTTCTCCGGTTAGACCGACTTCTCCTATAAAACAATCATTCATATCAACCGCAATATCTTTGAAACTGGAAGCAACCGCCATTATAACACCAAGATCTACTGCCGGATCATCTATTTTAACCCCACCGGATACCTTAACATAAACATCTTGCTGTTGCAATAAATATCCTGCTCGTTTTTCCAATACAGCCATTAATAATACCAACTTGTTATACTCCAATCCGGTTGATACACGTCGTGGATTATTAAATGCTGTCGGTGTTGTTAACGCCTGAATTTCCACTAAAAGAGGACGACTCCCTTCCATTGTGCTAATAATCGTTGCCCCTGCTAAATCTTTACTTCGTTCTTCTAAAAACATTCGAGATGGATTTTCTAAATCATGTAACCCGCTTGATTTCATCTCAAAAATACCGATTTCATTCGTTGAACCGAATCGATTTTTAACAGCACGCAAAATACGATAACTATGCTGACTCTCACCTTCAAAATACAAGACGGTATCAACCATGTGTTCTAACATTCTAGGTCCTGCTATCGTACCTTCTTTTGTAACATGACCAACTATAAAAATTGCAATATTTAAACTCTTTGCCATTTTCATTAACTGCTGCGTACATTCCCTTACCTGTGTGATACTACCGGGAGAATTTTCCAAACTCGGATTATATATAGTTTGAATTGAATCAATAACTAAAAACTGAGGTTTTATTTTTTTTTACTACCTGATAAATTAAATTAAGATCTGTTTGTGCATAAACATAAAGTTCATCCGTATTGTTTTTTAATCTATCCGCTCTAATTTTCACCTGTCTTACAGATTCTTCTCCTGTGACATAAAGCACATTATGTTCTTTTGCTAAATAGGCTGAAATTTGTAACAATAGTGTTGATTTCCCTATACCGGGATCTCCTCCCAGTAAGACTAATGATCCTCCAACTACTCCCCCTCCAAGCACTCTGTTTAATTCTCCGCTATCGGTCAGCGTTCTTGGAACATCTTTAGTAGAAACTGTTTTTAGTTTCCCGGCTTCTACTCGTTGTACTTTCGTTTCTTCTGTACGATATTCAGCATGTTTACTCTTTACTTTTGATTCAACAACTTCTTCTAACGATCCCCATTTTGAACATTTCGGACATTTACCTAGATATTTTAAACTTTGATAACCACAGGCATTACATTCATATTTTACATTTATCTTTGCCATAATTACCCCTTAGTTTTCTTTATCATAAACTTATCATTTTTATAATCAATGTTGATTACACCCGTTATATCCGGATTTTTCAACAATTCTTCACTTAATAAATCTTCTATATTTTTTTGAATACTACGTTTAAGAGGTCTTGCACCATATTCTTTTATACTACCATCTTCAACGATTTTTGACATCGCTTTTTTGGTTAGTTTAATTGTTATATTTTTATCGACTAAACGTTTTGATAAACCGGCTATTAATAGTTCAGATATTTGTTCCAACTCTTCTTTCTCAAGTGTTTTAAAAACAATAATATCATCAATACGATTTAAAAATTCGGGACGATATTGTTTTTTTAATGCTTCCATCATTGTATTCTGAACATTTTTATAATCATTTTTAATTGATTCACTGCCACCAAAACCGACAAATTTTTGATCTTTTAATTCACTAACCCCCACATTTGATGTCATTATAATAATGGTATTTTTGAAATCAACTGTTCTACCGGCAGCATCTGTCAAACGTCCGTCATCAAGAACTTGCAATAGAATATTAAAAATTGATGGATGCGCTTTTTCTATCTCATCAAACAACACTACTGAATACGGTTTTTGGCGCACTTTTTCTGATAGTTGACCTGCATCTTCATAGCCAACATATCCCGGAGGTGCTCCGATTAAACGACTGATTGAATGTGATTCCATATATTCGCTCATATCAATACGAATCATATTATCCTCTGAACTAAACAGTGCTTCCGATAGACTTTTTGCAAGTTCTGTTTTACCGACACCCGTAGGTCCAAGGAAAATAAAGCTACCAATCGGTCTATTTTCTGCTTTAAAACCGCTTCTTGCGCGGCGAACGGCTTTTGCTAAACTTGTAACAGCTTCATCCTGCCCGATAACTCGCTTATGTAAAATTTCTTCCAGTTTTAGTAGTTTTTCACTTTCCGTTTCTGTCAGTTTTGTTACCGGAACCCCTGTCCAACCTGCTAATACCTCAGCGATATGATCTGCATTAATCTGAATTTTTTCTTTTGTTAGATTATCCTGCCATGAAATTTTGAATTGTTCAATTTTTTGAATAATTTTATTTACTTCATCACGTTTTTTCGCAGCTATTTCAAATTCTTGATTAATTACAGCTCTATCCTTCTCTTTATTTAAACGACTTAATTCTTCTTCATATTGTTTTAATTTTTCCGGTGATTTGTAAAAACGTAATTTAACTTTTGAACAAGCCTCATCAATTAGATCTATCGCTTTATCCGGTAAACAGCGATCCGGAATATATGTTGAACTAAGTTTAACCGCTGTTTCTAATGCTTTATCTAATATTTCAACATTATGATGTTCTTCATATTTATGTTTTAAACCTTTTAGTATCATAATTGCATTTTCTATATCCGGTTCTTCTACTTTAATCGGTTGAAAACGACGTTCCAACGCAGCATCTTTCTCAAAATATTTACGATATTCTTCTGTTGTTGTCGCTCCAATACATTGGATTATGCCACGTGATAATGCCGGTTTTAAAATATTTGATGCATCTGCACTTCCTTCAGTACCGCCCGCTCCGATAATAGTATGAATCTCATCAATAAAGAGAATAATATTCCCCGCTTCTTCAATTTCTGAAATAATATTTTTTAAACGTTCTTCAAATTCACCACGATACTTCGTACCGGCTAGCAAAGATCCCATATCCAAGACCATAACTCGCTTACCTAGTAAATTACTTGGTACATCTTGAGAAACAATTCGTTGCGCCAACCCTTCTACTATTGCAGTTTTACCGACACCCGGTTCTCCAATTAGCACCGGATTATTTTTTGTTCTTCTATTTAATATTTCAATCATACGTGTAATTTCTTTGTCACGTGCTAACACCGGATCAAGTTTGTTATCTAACGCATCTTTCGTTAAATCTTTAGCCAAGCTATTCAATATTTTTGTTTTTTCAGAATTATCTTCTACTACATCCACTTTTTTAAAACCGTCAAATAATTTTGAGAATAATCCTTGGCTTTGTTTAACCAATTCAAATAATTCTGTTATTAGAACATCGGTATTTATATTCAGTTTATCGGTTAATAATCTAACTGCCGTACTATTTTGTTCATTTAGCAATGATAACAATAAATGTTCACTGGTTACGACAAAACTTGATGTATCATCAGCAAACTGTTGACTTTTTTCTATCGTTCTTACCGCACCGTTTGTATAATCAATTTTCATCAAAACATTGCGATAAAAATCCGTCCCTTCAAGCTCGGTTTCATAAAAATCTAATACATCTTTCCTAAAGTCATCATAATATACGCCATATTTATTTAATGTTTTACAAGAAAGTGTATTACTTAAACTCAACATCGCCAATAATAAATGCTCTGTTCCTACAGCTTTAACACCAAAATCATTTGCTTCTTCTTTTGCTGTTGTTAAAACTATAAGGGCAGTTTCGTTAAATCTTATATACATTGCATTACCCTCTCTTATTATATTTTATATTTGTTAAAAATTTAATCATTAAATTTCTTAATTGTGCTTTGGTGGCATATTGCATTTTTTGGGCAACTTCATCACTAATTGCCAACTCAAGAAATTGATTATGAACATCAGTTACAGTTTCTACACTATTGATAAAATGGTTATAGTCAAATTTATCGATATATTCTTTATCTAATAAAATTTTTGTTATACGAATTGCTTCATCTATTTCTATTATATCAGTAGGTAAATTATCAATTAAATAGTCCAAGTAGTCTGTACCTGTGTGTAATGTGATTTTCGTAATACGAATAAAACCTCCACCCCCACGTTTACTTTCAATAATAAAACCATGCTCAGGCGTAAAGCGGGTCTTTATCACATAATTTAACTGTGAAGGAACACAATCAAACTTTTGGGCTACATTACTTCTTTTTATTGTTATATAGTCTTCCGTAGATTTATTGAATAATTCTTTAATATATTGCTCAAGTATATCCGTCATATTATTATTCATAAGCCCACCTCCTTTATTGACTAAAATTGACCTTTAAATAAATTATACTATAAAAGTATCTTAGTTGCAATTACAACGGATAACAAATAATATAGTTGAAAATTAATATATATATAATTTTACACTGATATTTGTAATATTATCTCAAAAAATAAAAGCATAGAAGCTACTTACCTCTATGCTTTCGTTTCCTTTTAAGCTGTTTAAGTTCAAATAAATATTTTTTACGCTCCTCTCTTTGTATTGAACAATTTTTCTTGCGTTCTTTTTTATATTCTTCAAATTGTAATTTCAGTGCTTGTTGTGACTTTGATGAAAATGTTTTATCGCAAGATTTTTTTACAGCACGCTGTAATCGTTTAGGATTTTTTATTTTTACTTTTTTCTTAGTCGTTACACTTGAACCAAAATTAAATTTAGTATAATAATTATTTATGTACTCATATACTTCTTTGTCATTCGGTTCTTTTCCAAAAGTCACCTTAACTGCTGAAAGTTTTCCATCTACAACCCTTTCAAAAACACCAATCCAAAAAGAATTATCAAAAAATATATTACATGAAATTGATACACGGTTCATCAAATATCCTCCTTTAATTTTTATAAAAAAGAATGGACAACCAAGGAGGAAGGTTACTTACAGTAGCTATTTGATTTTCAAATACTCTCTGCGGCCGGACTACCAACCAGCACTGTGTTTTTATCTTTTTTCTATATATTTATTATACATCTAACTATTTTTCTTGTCATCAAAAAAGAACATTTCCTAAATGAAAATGCTCTTAGCTTGTTTACTCCCTTGTTTCTATCCTCATTAAAGACATTGGGTTAATCCTGTGACAATAACGTATAATATACAAATTAACCATATAGCATTATCTCACTAAACTGAATAATACTATTTCTCACGTTTTTATTATACCCCTTTTACTATTTTTCTGCAAGCGGAAACATTTAAAAATATTTATTATAATTAAAACAATATATTAGATTATCTTTAATAAAAATATATATTAAAATAATAATCGTGATAAGAATACAATAAATTTCGTCTTTTTTCTGCTCTCAGATTTCCAAAAGTATAACTATTTAAATTTGCACATTGACCAATTTTGATATATAATATCAAGTGAAATATAAATTTAGGAGGAAACACAATGAATTTAATTCCTACGGTAATAGAACAAACATCTCAAGGAGAAAGAGCGTACGATATTTACTCAAGATTATTAAAAGATAGAATTATTATTCTCGGTTCCGATGTAAATGACCAAGTTGCAAATTCAATTACAAGTCAATTATTATTTTTAGAAGCACAAGACAGTGAAAAAGATATTTACTTTTACATTAATTCACCGGGCGGAAGTGTAACAGCAGGTTTTGCAATTTATGATACAATGCAACACATAAAATGTGATGTTGTAACTATCTGTATGGGTATGGCTGCAAGTATGGGAGCATTCTTACTGACAGCGGGAACAATCGGGAAACGTTACGCACTTCCAAACGCAGAAGTAATGATTCATCAACCACTAGGTGGAGCACAAGGGCAGGCAACAGAAATAGAAATAGCAGCTAAACATATTTTGAGAACGCGTGGAAAATTAAACAAAATATTAGCAGATAGAACTGGTCAGACAATTAAAACAATCGAACGTGATACAGAACGTGATAACTATCTAACTGCAGAAGAGGCTTGCGAATACGGTTTAGTTGATAAAGTTATGTATCCGGAAAATAATAAACTACAAAAAAAAGAAAAAATAAAAAAAGCAACAACTAAGAAAACAACTAAGAAATCGTCGGAAGAATAATTAACCTATTTTCTTTCTACTATTATGTTTATAGTTTACCTTATCCATAGCTATGTATTGGTTAAATACACAAAATAATATATAAGTAAAAAAACACCGAAGAAAAAACTTCGGTGTTTTGACGTTGGTGTATAAGACCAGATATTAACGTTTTGAAAATTGAGGAGCACGTCTCGCACCACGAAGACCGTATTTTTTACGTTCTTTCATACGAGGGTCACGAGTTAGTAATCCTGCCGGTTTTAAATCTTTACGATATTCCGGATTTACTTCTAATAATGCACGAGCAATACCATGACGGATTGCTTGAGCTTGTCCGGTGTAACCTCCACCTTTAACGTTAACTAAAACGTCATAATTTCCTGTAGTAGATGTAACTTCTAAAGGTTGCATTAAATCTAATACTAATGATTCTAATGGTAAGTATTCACGCATTTCTCTATCATTGATAACAACTTTCCCTGTACCAGGTACTAATCTTACACGTGCTACTGAGCTTTTACGGCGTCCTGTACCGCGATATTCTACTTGTGCCATTTAATTATTTCCTCCTATATTAACCACGTAATTCGTATTTTTCCGGTTTTTGTGCTGCATGTGGGTGTTCTGCTCCACGATAAACATGAAGTTTCATACCTTGAGCTCTACCTAAAGTATTTTTTGGCAACATACCTTTAATAGATAACTCTAAAAGTTCTTCCGGATATTTTTCCACCATTAATCCGGCAGTTCTTTCTTTTAATCCACCCGGGTGCATTGTATGACGACGATAAACTTTATCAGATAATTTTTTACCGGTCAACACAATTTTTTCGGCATTGATAATGATAACATTATCACCGGTATCGATATGTGGTGTATAAGTAGGTTTGTGTTTTCCTCTTAAAATTGAAGCTACTTCTGATGATAAACGACCTAAAGTTTGTCCTTCAGCATCGATTACATACCATTTTTTTTCTACAGTTGATGGCTTTGCCATATATGTTTGACGCATGTCTTGTTTTCCTCCTAGATGTTGTTTTAAATCTGTCATAACGACTAAGTTTTCCGGGGCTTACTCGTGAAGATATATAAACAATATCACTAGATATAATATCGTATTTAAAAGTAAATGTCAAGTTATTTTCTTTACTTTTGTTATATATTTTCCCGATCAATGAGTAAAGACAGGTATTGCAATTTTGACACTCACAACACTCTGTCTTCTTCTTTTATAATAATTCTAATGCCGATTTCACTCGTGTTCCCACACGTTTTTTACCTAATAATTCTAAACTTGTATTTAATTCCGGGCCGTGCATTGAACCGGTTGAAGCGATTCGAATAGGCATAAATAAGTTTTTGCCTTTCACCCCTGTATCTTTCTGAATTGATTTGATTAAAACTTTTATATTATCTGCTGTAAAATCTTCAATCGAATCAAGTTTTTCCAAGAAATTTTCAAATACTATTTTTGTAGTTTCTTGTCTTAATATTTCCAACTCTTCTTCATCAAATGTAATATCTTGAGTGAAAAATTGTTTTGTTAATTTTATTATTTCCGCTCCGTAACTCATCTGTGGTTGATATAGTGAAATAAGTTTCTCAAACCACGCCTTATTGGTAATTATTTCTTCTTCAGTAGCCACTCCTTCTTTAACAAAAAATGGTAGTGCCAAATCTACTATTCTTTCAAGAGGTTGTGCCTTGATGTATTGATTGTTTATCCATGTTAATTTATTGTTATCAAAAAATGCAGGTGACTTACTTAAACGTTTTTCATCAAAAATTTTTACAAACTCTTCTTTTGTGAAAATTTCTTCTTCTCCTTCCGGCGACCAACCTAACAACGTAATAAAATTAAACAATGCTTCCGGTAAATATCCTAAATCATCATATTGTTCAATAAATTGGATAATAGTTTCATCACGTTTTGATAATTTTTTCTTGTTTTCATTAACAATCAAAGTCATATGCCCAAAACGTGGTGCTTCAAATCCTAATGCCTCATAAACTACTAATTGTTTCGGAGTATTTGACACATGATCATCACCACGTAATACATGTGATATTTCCATTAAATGATCATCAACGGCAACGGCAAAATTATAGGTTGCTACTCCATCATTTTTCACAATGACAAAATCACCAAAATCTTTTCCTTCAAATGATAATTCTCCTTTTACCATATCGTCGAAACTATATATTCTATCTTGAGGAACTCGAATACGAATAGATGGTTTTCTTCCTTCTCTTTCAAATGCCTCTTGTTCTTCTTTTGTCAAATGGGCATGTTTTCCGCTGTAACGTGGTGGCAGCCCGTTTGCGATTTGCTCTTCACGTTCTCTTTCTAATTCTTCTGCAGTCATGTAGCATTTATATGCTTTATCTTCTTCTAAAAGTTGGTTTGCATATTTTTGATAAATCTCAATACGTTCTGATTGACGATATGGACCAAATTCTTTTTCTTTTCCAATACCTTCATCATAATCAAGACCTAGCCAATTCATATATTTGAGTTGACTACGTTCTCCTTCTTCTTTATTACGTTTAAAATCCGTATCTTCTATTCTTAAAACGAAGTCCCCTCCGTAATGTTTAGCAAATAAATAATTAAATAATGCTGTCCGTGCATTTCCAATATGAAGATTTCCTGTTGGAGATGGTGCATATCGTACTCTTACTTTTTTCATGGTTATCTCCTTTCGCTTTTTTCTAAAATTATAACACTAAATATTATATCATAGGTAACTACTTCTTTTCAATGCGAAAAAAATATTATTAATAGACTTTTTTCACATTTTAAGTTAATATTTAACTAGGAGTGTTATATTATGAATTATACAAACTTTAATATATTAAATATAAATTTATCATATGTAATAGATTTAATTACAACATTTTTTAATAATATTAATTTTGATTTACTCTTAACATTGTTTTTAATTATTAATACAATACTCGCATTTTCTATTGTTTTTTTGGAATATCAAACAGCATCTTCATCGTGGGCTTGGATTTTGGTATTATTTTTAATTCCTTATCTAGGGTTTATTTTATATTTGATATTTGGACGTCCCATATATCGAGAAAAGATTTTCCCTTTCTCAGATGAAGAAAAAATTTCATATCAGGAACGGCTGTTGAATAGAACAACACCATATGAAATTACGAAAGATGAACAACTTATACATAAATATAGAAATTTAATCGAATTGAATTATGAAACGGATAAGGCATTTTTATCAAAAAATAATAAAATTAAGATTATAACCGACGGTAAAGAAAAATTTGATCTACTATTTGAAGATATAAAAAATGCTAAAAATTATATCCATGTCCAATACTATATTTTAAAAAAAGACGGTATAGGTAAACAACTTTTTAAACTTCTTGAACAAAAACTAAGAGAAGGAGTTGCCGTTTATATTTTGTATGATGACATTGGTTCCAGAAAACTTAGCATATCTTCTTTAAGAAATTTAACTAAAAATAATGCTAAAATAAAAAGTTTTTTTAAAGCAAAATTACCGATAATAAACTTTCGTATGAATTATAGAAATCATAGAAAGATTGTTGTTATCGATGGTGAAATTGGTTATACCGGTGGTTTTAACGTTGGCGATGAATATTTAGGGCTGGATAAAAAGTTTGGTTATTGGCGTGATACACATCTTCGTATAGAAGGTGAAGCTGTAGGATCTTTAGAATATCGTTTTATTGATGATTGGAACTCTCAATCATCTAAAAAAGCCGAACAATTAAGTCTAAGGCCTGATTTTATAGCTACTCATGTAAATAATTATACACCTATACAAATAGTGTCGAGTGGGCCGGATAGTAAACTTGAAAAAATAAAATATGGTTATCTCCAAATGATTTCACGTGCTAAAAAGTATATTTATATACAGTCACCATACTTCATTCCTGACGAAAGTGTTATGAACGCACTAAAAATGGCTATTCTTTCCGGTATAGATGTAAGAATAATGGTTCCAAATAAGCCTGATCACATTTTTGTATATTGGGCTACCTATTCTTACATTGGGGAATTAGCATCTTTCGGAGCAAAAACTTATATCTATGATAACGGTTTTATCCACACAAAAATGATTATAATAGACAATGAAGTTACCAGTATCGGTAGTGCCAACTTTGACTATCGTAGTTTTAAATTGAACTTTGAAATGAATGCCTTTATTTATGATTATCAAACTACAAATACATTCAGAAAAATATTTTTACAAGATATTGATAAATCTATTTTGGTTTCATATTCAAAATATCAAGAACGTAGTATTATTATTAAAATTAAAGAAGCATTTGCAAGATTAATATCACCTATTCTTTAGTTGTTTTTAAATAAAAGATATGTTATATTTGTAAATAGTTATTAACTTATGGAGGAAATTTTAATGACAAAATTAAAAAAAGCTATTTTACCTGTAGCTCTTAGTATCTCTGTTATCGGTTTAGCAGGTTGTTCTTCTGGCGGAACAAAATACATCTCTAGTAAAGCCGGCGATGTTACGGAAAAAGATATAGTAGAAAGCATTGGTTCTAGTCAATTATCTAAAACGGCAACAAGTATGATGATTCAAAAAGTTCTTTTAGATAAGTATAAAGGAAAAATTGATGACAAAGCCATTGATGAAAAACTTAAAAAAGCTGAAGAGCAATACGGTGGAAAAGAAAAATTTGAACAATTATTAAAACAACAAGGTTTCACCCTTGATAAATATAAAGACGGTCTTAAGGTCAAAGCTGCTCAAACACTTATGATTAACGAATACAACGGTGTTGACGATGAAACAATAAAACAAAGTTACGAAAAAAATAAACATCAATATCACCTTGCACACATCTTAATCAGTGTTAAAAGTGAATCAAACCCTAGTGGACTGAGCGATGAAGACGCTAAGAAAAAAGCTGAAGAAATTCTGAAAAAAGTTAATGACGGAGAAGATTTCGCTAAACTTGCTAAAGAAAATTCTAAAGACACAGCTAATGCCTCTAATGGTGGCGATTTAGGTTGGTCTTCTAAAGAAGATAACTCTTTCGTTAAAGAATTTAAAGAAGCTGCTTATGCCCTTGAAAAAGGCAAAACTTCAGATGTAGTTAAAACTTCATTCGGGTATCACATAATCAAATTATTAGACACAAAAGATTCTACTTTTGAAGAATTAAAACCGTCACTTGAAGAAAAATTAGCGGAAGAAGCTGTAAAAAGTGATCCAACAGTAGTAAGCAAAGCGCTTAAAAATATTTTCGAAGAATATAACGTAAAATCTAGCAACAGCGATGTTGAATCTTACATTAAATCTATGTTGGAAGGAAACACTTCAGGACAATCAGGACAATAATATTTAAAAATCCTAGGCAATCAAAACCGAAATACCCTCAGAAGTTAGACAACTGAAGATCTAACTTCTGAGGGTATTACAAACTTTGACTAGGATTTTTTATTTGTAACATGGATACAATTATATCAATTAACTCTTTTACAAGCATCATAGCTGAATTATCAATCAATATTACATTTATCAAATGTTTTTTATTTATGTTATAAACCGGAGATGTTTTAAAAGAAATTTTTAACAATTTTATCCGATTGATTTTTTGGCTTTATCCAACACTTTCATTACCGACAAACTATGTCTTTTTTGCTTATTAACAAATATAAAATCCCTTTCCATTATCACCTGTGAAATTTTCTTAAATTCGGCATACATTCTATGGCTATGACTGTTATCGTTAATATTTTCCTTAACTATATCCTCAGTTTTTAAGCTATAGTTTGCCACTTCATTAGTTGGACCTGTCACCTGTACTAAACCTTTATCCCCCTGAATATTAACATAGCTATTATTGAAGGTATCTTTTGCTGCTATACATACCGCTTTAAATTTATCGTAAATCAAAACTAAAACTCCTGAAGTATCTATATCATTGATAATATTAGGAAAATAATTTACAGTTTGCGGTTCTCCAAAAATCCCGATAATAAAATGAATATTATAGATATTCAAATCATTAAGAACACCTCCACCATGCTCCTTGCTGAATACAGGTGCTATTTTTCCTTCTTTAAAATCCTTATACCGAGATGACAACTGAGAAAAATTACACTCAATAAGTCTTATTTCCCCTATTTCTTTTACAGCTTTTTTTATTTCATAATAATTTTCTAAATACTGATTTGTTATAGCTTCTATTAAAATTAAATTTCTACTTTCAGCTAATTCAAATAGCTCTCTTGCTTCTTCACAATACAATGTAAAAGGCTTTTCACAAATAACATTTTTATTTGCCAGTAAAGATTTTTTCACAACACTATAATGAATATTATTCGGTATAGCTACATAAACAGTATCAATATCTTTATCAGTCAAAAATTCATCAATATTTGTATATATTTTTTTTATTCTATATTTTTTACTAAGTTTTTCCAGATTTTCCCTATTTCTCGCTACTATTGCTTCTAATTCTATTTCCGGCAACTCATCTGCTATACTAAGAAAATCCTTTACTATCATTCCGGATCCAATAATTCCTAATTTCATACTAATCTCCTTTGTTATCTTTTATAATCTCATTATATACTATCTTTAAAAGAAAATCACAAAAACTTCATTAAAACGCTTAGCGGTTCTAACGAAGTTTTTTTCTATGCTTTTTTATGTGATTTTAATGTTCCAATTATTAACGGTACTAAACTAATTAAAATTATGCCAATTACCACTAACGAAAAATTTTTCTTCACAATTTCAAAGTTGCCAAAGAAATAACCTACCGAAACAAACAATAAACACCAGCAAGTTCCACCTAGAAAATCTATTGTTCTGAATTTGCTATATTTCATTTTACCGGCACCTACTATAAAAGGAACTATAGTTCGAATTATAGGGAAAAATCTTGCCAGAAAAATTGATTTTCCACCATGTTTTTCAACAAATTTTTCGGCATCTTTTATGTTCTCATCTGAAACAAATTTTTTGAACCACGACCTGCTCTTCAAATATTCAGAGAAATTTCTTCCAATAAAGTAATTACAATTATCTCCTATTACTGCTGCGCTGATACATAGCATAAGCAATAAAAATATATTATTTCCGGTAGCCGCCCACAAAGCACCGCTAGCAAAAAGTAGTGAATCCCCCGGTAAAAACGGCATAAATACCACACCGGTTTCTATAAATATTACTAAAAATATAATCCCATATAACCACCATGGTCCATGTTGATTCATAAGTTCACCTAAATGTTTATCTATATGTAGCACAAAATCAATTAAAAATTTTATCGTGTTCACTCATAACCTCCTAAAACAATTATAAAATAGATTATAACATAGCTTAGCATAACTGTCTAATATTAATATAAGCTAGTCACGAATAAACTTCTTCATCTCCGCTACATAATCTTTGTTTGAGTTATATTTTCTAAGATGGTTTAAAACACCAATTGTAGGTTCACTCACATCTTCCAATTTTCGTCGTGTTTGCCATAAAATTTTCACTTCATCTTCTGTTAATAACAATTCTTCTTTTCTGGTTGAACTTTTAGCAAAATCTATTGCAGGATACACCCTTCTTAACGCCAGTTCAGGTGATAAAACTATTTCCATATTACCCGTTCCCTTAAATTCTTCAAAAATCATATCATCCATTCGTGAACCGGTATTTATCAATGCTGTTGCAATAATCGTAAGACTTCCGCCACCTTCAACATTACGTGCCGCTCCAAAAAAAGCCTTTGGCTTATGAAGACTTGACGGATCAATCCCTCCGGTTAACACTTTACCGCTACTAGGTTCAACTATATTATAAGCACGTGCTAAACGTGTAATACTATCCATTAAAATAATCACATCTTGTCCCAACTCTACTCGACGTTTTGCATGCTCTATTACAAGTTCTGCCACTTTTACATGATTTTCTGATGTTTCATCAAAAGTCGAACTAACTACATCCGCACCTTTTACTGAACGTTCCATATCGGTAACTTCTTCCGGTCTTTCATCAATTAGTAAGATAATTAATTTTTTATCCGGATAATTTTTTCTAATTGCATTGGCAATATCTTTTAATAAAGTAGTTTTCCCCGCTTTGGGCGGCGCTACTATTAAGCCACGTTGCCCCAGACCGATAGGTGCTACCAAATCTATAAATCTGGTTGATAATTTTTCTTTTGTAGTTTCCAAAACTAATTTACTGTCCGGATAAATAGGGGTTAATGCTTGAAAGTGCGGACGTGATTTTATTTCTTCAGCATTAACGCCGTTGATAACATCTACTTGAAGTAATCCGTAATATTTATCATTTTCTCTAGGAGGACGGACTTTCCCAGTTACTTCATCACCTTTTTTAAGCTCAAAACGTCTTATTTGAGATGCTGAAACATAAATATCAGCTTCTCCTTTATTATAATTAACCGTCCTTAAAAAACCAAAGCCGTTTTCCGGATGAATATCATCTAAAATGCCGGTCATATAATAATTATTATCTTTTTCCATTTCCTTTTCTAAAATTGCAAGAATCAATTCCTTTTTATTAAGGGTAGAGTAACGCATAACTCCTAATTTCTTTGCAAGAAGCGTCAATTCCTTTGTCGTTTTACTTTTATACATATCGTCAAAAGTTTGATAATTATTATTCATTTGTTAAAATCTCTTTTCTCTTTTATAATTATTGTTAAAATATATTTATTTACCCCTTAATGTGATAATGAGAATATTAGACCTCACTAATACTCTCACCCTATTGTATATTCATTTTTCTTATTAAGCAAGTATTATCTTTTGCTTAAAACCACAACGGCGGATAGTATAAAGGCTGCTCCCAGTAAATCTAAACTACTGAATGTTGTCCCGAGTAATAAAAACGAAAAAATTATCGCCGCTATCGGCTCAAAACAACCTATTATGCTACCGGTAACCGCTCCAATTAATTTAATTCCCTCTAAATACATAGTAAATGAAGCGATAGTTCCTATTAAAACAATTCCGGTTATACACAAAAAGTCGGTTAAACTAAATCCTGCCGGTATATAATAACTTCTTGTCGCAAAATAAACAACCGTTCCTGCTATAAAAAGCCCCCATGCAGTTATGATTGTTGCACCATATTTTGTGGTAAGTCTTATTGAAGAAATATTATAACTGGCAAGCCCAACCGCCGAGAAAATTCCCCAAAACAAACCGATCGCCGAAATAGATAATGTACTAAAGTCTAAATGAGTAGCCATTAAAGTAACACCAAATAACGAAGTTATCATAGCTACAACTTCCCTAGTCATCGGCAAACGTTTATTCAAAACACAATAAAATGCCATTATCATAATCGGACCTGTAAATTGAAGAACTGTTGCCATTCCGGCATTGGTATGTTTTATGGCTAGAAAATACGTTCCTTGGCAAATAAGTAAGCCGAAAAACGAAAAATTCATTAACCTTAAAACATCTTTTTTATCTTTAAATACTCTAAGTGTCGCCTTTTTATCTTTTATTAATACTATAGCTAATAAAATTAATCCTGCATAAAATAAACGTGTGGTTATTACCCAAATAGAATCTATTTTAGAAACATTAAGAAGATACTCTCCTAAAACTCCGGATAATCCCCAACACGTTGCTCCTGATATAGTAAGTAAAGTACCCTTTTGCATTGTACTTAATTTCATAACTTCCTCCTTAGTGATTAAATAATTTTAATCTTGAACTTACTATCGAATTTGTTCTTTCTATAACTTCATCATAACTATCATCTTTTGATAATAAAATACTGGTAAATAAAGTTATCATATTTTCCAATGCAATCATGGTATTCCCGCAAGTATAAAACCTCGCATCTAAATTTGCGTTAATATAACCAAAAGGTGAATACCAAAAACCATATCCTGTAGGACAATTTTCTTTTAAAAACTCTTCAGCAGCTATTTCGGGATAACCTTTTAATAGAGGAATCGGGTATAAAACACTTAGTGCCTTTATCGCTTTTTGTTTACTTATTATTCTTGTCTTCAATACAGCATAAACATCTAACTTTTTACCCATTAACATCTTGTCATCCGAAACTTCAAAATCTTTCTCAAACTTAGCTTTAAACTCTTCTTTGTATCTGATGAATATATCTTTTTCATCAAACATAACAACACTTTTATCGGAAAAAAGATTTTCCTGTTTTAAATACAAGTACGCTTTTAGTTCTTCATCATCAACATCTAACGATACCAAAGGATTAGTAGTTACAAAGAGGCTTTTTTTCATCTCAAAAGCAATAAAATATCTTTTTTTATTAAGCAAATATTTTGTTATAGCAGCAAGTGAAGTTCTATTTTCTAATAATATCTGATTCTTTCTTGGTAATACTAATCTTTTCAGCTCACCTTGTTCTATTTTTAATAATGCTTTTCTTATATTTTCTTGCCAAACTTCCGGATAAATATCCCTTACTACAGATATTTTAGGTTCATTAAGTAATGGTTCTTCTTGAAAAACCAATTTTTCTAAAAATTCCGTTCTTTTTCGCCACAACTCCAGAAAGTCAACACCATCTTCCATATCAAAAAATAAGGTGAAATATACGAAATCTCCTTTAAAAACAGCCAAAATTTCCGGTACTACAAAAGAAGTATCACTAAAATCTACCCACTCCTGTGTACTTTTATTACTACCGTCAGAAACACCGCCATATAAACCGAAATATTCTTCATCATGTTCATCAATATCAATAAAAGTTACTTGTGTTTTTAATTCTTCAAAACCCGATAAAATATTTTTATTATCAAAACTGGATAAAAAATCGTTTGAATCTAATAACCAAGTTTTTTCATAACCTATTCCTATTTTAGAACTCCTGCTGTCAGGTGTTTTTATTATAAATCTCTCCCCACGTTTATGTGAAAATAAACTTATAAAATCCCATTCGCTAAAAGTTTTTTTCATTTTAAATTTTACTACTAATTTATTATCAAGAACTACATCATTGAAATCATAATTTATAATTCTCTGGTAATCATTCATTATATTCTCCATCGCTCTGTATTTTCTCTATAATTTTCGCTTCTTTTTCTTCTTCACGACGCTGTTTAGCCAAAAGCTGTTTTTGACGCTGTTTTATTAATCTATTTACTTCTTCTTCCGATTTATAACTTGCTTCTTTATCCGTAAAAATAAAAACATTATTATGCTCGTTTAAAAGTGATAAAATAGTTTCTTGTTCGTCATGGTCATTTTCAAATAACTCCACCATATACTCTCTTTTATCAGCTCCTAAAACAACTATAAATAAACTTCTTGCTGACAGTAAATTTTCATATCCGATACTTATTAGTTTATTTCCTCTAAGTTGAATCCCGGACTTTTGTAGCTGAGTTCTATCTTCCTTAGAAAACTCCAACAAATGAACACGTTTATTTTCTTCGTTCATATATTTATAATCCAGTATCGTTCCTTCCGCACCTAAAAATACTATTGCCACATCAGCAATATTTTCTGCCAATATCTCTTCATATTTAGCAATATCATCTTCACTATTTTTACTATCTAAACATTTTGGATAATAAATATTCTTAGAATCTAAATCCAATTTTGTTATTAATTCTTTTCTAAGATAACGATATAATCCAAAATCTTCTTCTATATCTATATCCGCAAACTCTCTTTGCCCTACAAGAGTTATATGTTTATAGCGATACTTTCCGGCATTATAATCATCCACCATTCTATTCATAAATTGCGTGCCGATTATTTGTTCCGGCAACGACACAACAGCACCATCCTCTAAACACTTTTCAAATTCATCATACATTCTATTAAGCACCGCCGTCTGACTGTTACAAACTATATATTTCACCATTTCACCTCCAAATAAAGTCCGGTTATTTTTAATAACTATTATATCATATTTAGACTGTAGTAACAATGAGAAGAAATTTACAGATTTTATCAAAAAATTGGTAGAAGTGACTTAACTGATTTCTACACCTCTATTAATTTTGATAAAGTATAAGAATAAATATAAGTCTTTACATCAGTACAATTATAATATTTTCTTACCGCTTCTTTATATATTTTCAACTGTTCACCATGACGTTTTTCTAAAATACTTTCACCATTTTTCTTTGTAACATTATCAGTTTTATAATCTATTATTAAATACTGCCCATCTATATTAATCAACAAATCAACAACACCTTGAAGTATTACGTCAATATTACTTTCACTCTCACTATAAAGCTCCTTGGCTTTTTTTAGTGTTGTAAAAGACAATTCAGTTTCACAAGTATCCGCATCTTTTACGAAACTAATCACTTCACTTTCTAAAAACATTTTTACTTTAGTTAAATCATCTTCGTTATTTATTAGGTTATACTCTTCTTTTGTCAGTATAGTTTTATTTTTTATATTATAGATAATATTATCCGTTCTAACTAAATTTTTAACATACGATTGAACATCAATTATTTTCTCTTTCTCAAAGATGCTTTGTACTATCCTTTCAAACAATTTATGAATAATATTACCACGTTGTAAAGATTTAGCGGTAGCAGTTATTTTATTTAAGTTGGATAATTCTAAGTAATTAATTTTTTTATTATCTTTTTTTATTATCTCATCTTCACCTTTATTAATTTTCTTCATAGCACTGTATGAAGTTTTCGACGGAAATATTTTGTTAGTTTTTTGTTTAATTAATTTATCTTTATTTTCAACTTCCAACTCTTTATAAATTTCAACAAAATTAACTTCTCTCTCATTTTCAACGGAAAATACTTTCTCTTTTTGATTAAATTCATAATATTCAAACTCCACCGTTAATTCATTTTCCGCACGGTCTTCATTATTATAATTACTCAAGACAATACTTAATATTTCTTCAAAATTTACAGCTTCAAGGGTACTACCGGTTATACTTATTTGTTTTTTTTCTTCATCATTTAGCATAATACCGTTTGGACTTACCAAATACAAACCTTTCTCCGCTCTTGTTAACGCTACATAAAGATTTCTTATTTCTTCCTCACGTTCTCTTAATTTTATTAACTGTGAATTTAATTGATACAGCTTAACGGGAAAAACGTTCTGATATTCATAATTATTCTTGGTTGCTATATTTTCCACGTCAACACTAAACCCAAATTCAGAAGTAAATAATACTTCACCGCTAAAACCTTGGTTGCTAAAATCTGTATCTAAATCAGCGATAAAAACATACTTATACTCCAATCCCTTAGAAATATGGATAGTAGATAACGTTACACTATTATTTGAAACTCTCTTCTTAGTCTCAAACTTCTCTTGTTCTCTTATATTTTCCAAATACGCAATAAAATCACTCAAATTATTATTTACATTTTCATATTCGTAAACAACATCTAAAAAATTTTCATAGTAATCAACTTCCTCGTCATTTATATCGACTGTTCTCAAATAATTAATAAAATCTGTATCAATAACTATTCTTTCTAAGATAGCTCTTATTGAATTATTAAGACTGTAATTCAACCATGAATTTAAAATATTTACAGTATGTCTATCTTTTACCTCATCACTAATTTTTAATTTTTTATAAAAAGTTTTTTCACTATTTAATGATAATTTTAATAACTCATCATTAGTATAAGAAAAAAGTTCGCTACGAAGTATGGCAACAAGGCTACTATCTCTATTAGTATTATCAAGAAATTTAAAAATATTATAAAGAATATTAAATGTGTTCGATGAAGTAAATCCATCTTTCTCTTTAAAAAATAGCGGAATATTATAACTTGAAAAAATTTCTTTAAAACTTGACATTTTTGTACTATTTCTTACTAAAATAGCATAATCACTATAATTATTACCTTGTTCTACGCCGTTTAATATTTCAAAAGCGATATTTTTTATCGATTGTTCTCTATATTCTTTTTTATTTTCAATTTCCTGACCGCTGAAATAATTGATTTTACCGTTTACTATTTTCGTCGGTATTGTTAATTTCGTCTTTTCTTTAACGGTCGGATAGTAAAGAGCATTTTCTTTATCATAACTAATTCCGGCATTAAAATTCTTCATAAGTCGATTAAAAATATAGTTACAACTACTTAAAACATTTACTTCACTGCGGAAATTTTCTTTCAACATTACACAAATTCCGGTTTTGGTTGTTTCCAAATAATATTCTTTTTCTATGCTATAGTTTTCTATATTTAACTTTTCATAACTATTATATTTTTCTTCAAAAAGATCCGGATTTGAACCTCTAAATCCATAAATCGCCTGTTTTACGTCACCTACTCTAAAGAAATAGACATTTTCCCCTCGAATAATGTTTAAAATATACTCCTGAAGATTATTATTATCCTGATATTCATCTACATAAATTTCTAAAAAATATTTTTGATAATATTTAGCAGCAGCCGTTAATACCATTTTTCCGTTTTCTTCTTTAGTCAGAGCTTTTATTGCTAAATGACTTAAGTCTGAAAAGTCTAAAAAATTACTTTTTCTTTTAGTTTTTACAAACTCAAAATGAATTGTTTTAAGTATTTTTTGATAAGAACAGGCAAAATCTTTTATACTTCTTAAAATATTAAATTTTTCAGCATAGCTTTTTAACTCTAAAAAAGTTGTTGCAAGCAACTGAGTATTAATTTGTTTCGTATCCCGTATTAGAGAAATATTTTCATCTAAAACATTAACTATTTCCTTTAGTTTAGTCTTATTTTCTATTCTACTTCCAAAAATTGTTTCTTGTTCTATATCCTTACTAAAAAATTTGAATATTTTTTCTTTTTTTACATTATTCAAATCAGCAGTAAGAATAATATCTTCTATTCTTTTAATATTTTTATCATCTTCTATAAAATTTTCCAAATATTTTGTAAATTGTTTTGCTGTTTTCAACGAATTATTCGTTGTTAAATTCGTTAACAAATTAAATTCAGATAAGATACTTTCATCAAAATCTTTAACCATTGAATTTATATTAATTAAAAACTCTTTTTCCAAATAATTCTCAAAGTTTGGAATTGTGAGCAATTTATAATAAGTATCTTGTAAACTATCCACAATATCCTTTTTCCCATTAAACATTGTAAATAAAATATCTGTTAATTTTGGAGAAATTTCCACAGTATTTTCTAAAACTGTGTTTATTACTTGAGTTAACAAGGTCTTACTATTTGGCAGCACATTAAAGTTTGGTGATAAATAAATTATTTCCCCGTCAATATTCTCTTCAACATGATAATAAAATTTTCTCAATACACTCAAGCAAAAACTATCTATTGTAGTTATCAAAGCATCGTTCATCAACATTCTCTGCTTTCTTAGAAAACGAAAATCTTCTTCGTTATCAAAACTCAACAATCTGTCCGCTATTTTATTTTCTATTCTTACTTTCATATTTTTTGCCGCCGCCGTTGTAAAAGTAAGCACTAAGATTTTATCAATATCCCATCTATCTATTGCCACTTTTCTTGAAATTCTCTCTGATAAAACTTCCGTCTTCCCACTTCCTGCTGCCGCAGCTACTAATATATCAGCACCTTCTATCCCTATAGCTTGCCATTGTGCCGGCGTTGGCGGATATTTTTTATCTAATGTAAATTTATCTATTTTATCAATCTTAATCATTATCTAAATCCTCAAAATCTAATTAATCACCTTTTATTTTATCATAAAGTTCCCATATGTTATAATATTTGTAATAAATATATTGAAACAGTATAATAAAGGGGACATACATGAATTATAAAAAATTAGCATTAGCACTATCTATTGCAGGTGCCGCTTCTTTAATTAAACAAAATAAAAAATTAAAACTAAGTCATTTTAATTTACAGTTTAAAAATCTTCCGAAAAATTTTCATAATTTTAAAATCGCTCACATTAGTGACGTTCACTCTGCTAAAATTGGCGTTAGTGATTTAATTTTTATAAAAAAATTAAAAAATGAACATCCCGATATTATAGTTATCACCGGAGATATGTTTGATAGTTACAAAAATGACATGGACTGTGTTTACAATATTCTCAGCCAAATATCTGAGATTGCACCGACTTATTTTGTTTCCGGTAATCATGAATTAAGACTTCCTGATGAATATGAAAAACTTAAAACTATTTTAACTAAACTTGGAATTGTCAATTTAAACAATTCTAATATTTTTCTTACTAAAGAAAATGAAAATATAAATTTGGCAGGCGTAGAGGACTACAACTTTTTTAAAAAATCATTAGACCATAGAAAATCTTTTAATACTAAGTTAAATAGCTTACACTCTAATGATAAATTTAATATACTTCTATCACATCGCCCGGAAAAAATTAAAAATTACGTCCTCACAGGCTTTGACTTAGTTCTTTCCGGTCATGCACATGGCGGGCAATGGCAAATCCCCTTTATCGGCGGAGTATTTTCCCCAAGTCAAGGATTTTTCCCGAAATATTCAAAAGGAATATATAAAGAAAATAATACAACTCTGGTTGTTTCTTGCGGTTTAGGTAACAGTTCATTTCCACTTAGAATAAACAATCAAATAGAATTGGTAATAATTACATTAAAAAAAATTTAAAGTAAATCTTGTAAAAACATCGACCTGAAAATTCCAAGTCGATGTTTTTGTGTTAATATTTATTTTTCAAAATATAATTTTTCAAATTTATCTATTTTTTCTGCAAAATCTTGTAATGCCAATTCAATAGCTTCCGGTTTAGACATATCTACACCGGCATTTTTTAAAACAGCTATAGGATAATTCGAATCCCCTTTTGATAAAAATTCATCAATATATATTTTTGCATTCTTACTATCTTCCAAAATTAAACGCGATAAAGCTTGTGCAGCCGAATATCCTGTTGCATATTGATACACGTAGTAGTTATAATAAAAATGCGGTACCCTTGACCACTCATATTTAATTTCCTCATCATACTCAAATACATCACCATAATATTTTTTAATAAGATTTAGATACTCTGTGTTTAAAAACTCTGCCGTTAATGCCCCGCCATTTTGTAAATGCTGGTTCATCATATGTTCAAATTCTGCAAATTGAGTTTGTCTGAATACTGTTCCGACAAAACCTTGCAATGCTTGGTTAAGCACTCTTAGCATCGCTTCTTTATTGCCCTCTTTTTCGAATTTATTATACAAATATTCTGTTAATAATGCTTCATTACATGTAGACGCAACTTCTGCAACAAAAATTGAATATCCTCCGTAAACCACCGGTTGGTGTTTTCTTGTATAATAAGAGTGCATAGAATGACCTAACTCATGAATTAATGTGTAAACATCATTTAATGTACCGTCAAAGTTCAATAAGATAAACGGTTTTGTCTTATAACCTCCCCATGAATAAGCACCTGAACGTTTGCCTTTATTTGGATAAATATCAATCCAACGCTCTTCAAATGCTTTTCGCATATCATTTACATACTCTTCACCCATTGGTTTTACCGCCTTCAGCACAATATCACGTGCTTCTTCAAAGGTAAATTTAATAGGCTCTCCATCAATCATCGATACCGATCTGTCATATAATCTAAAATCTTCATAACCGATTACTTTTTTGTGAAGTTTGTAATATTTATGCAATTCATCAATATGACTATTAACCACCGATACTAAATTATCATAAACTTCTTCCGGGATAAGATTTTCTGATAAAGCATGGTTACGTGTAGAAACATATTTATGAGTATCCGCACGGTATTTTTTCGCTTTTAAATTCCCTCCCAGAGTAGATGCCAGTGTATTTATATGTTTTTCAAAATAACTGTATAATGAAAAGAAAGTATTTTTTCTAAGTTCTCTATCCGGACTTTCCATATACGCACCATAAGTACCGTGAGTTAAAGTATGTTCATTACCGTCACCGTCTTTTACATCATCGAATATTACATCAGTATTATTTAAAGCTGCAAATGTTTCATCACTGGCATTAAGCGCCTCGCTCGCCATTGCAATAAGTTTCTCCTGTTCTTTATCTAATGTATGCGGACGTTTTTTATTAATTTTTTCTAATTCAAATTTATATATTTTTAAATCATCTAATTCGTTTAAATAGCTGTTTAATTTATTTTCATCAATAGCTAATAATTCCGGTGTTAAAAACGACCACTCTGCACCATATTGTGCAACTAAACCGGCAGCTTTAGCATACATTTCTTTATTCACAGCATCCGTGCTGTCTTGATCATTTCTAAGGTGTGCAAAAATAAATATCGTTTCAAGTCTTAATCCCCACTCTTCAGTAGTTTTAAAAACTTCTAATAATTCTTTCGCACCTTGTGCTACTTTCCCTTGATAATTTTTGATCTGTGGGATAAAATTTTCCACAGTTTTAAACTCTTTCCAAAAATCTTCATCAGTTGAAAATATTGAGGATAAATCCCATGTATTTTCCGTTTTTTGGTCTTTTCTTAATAATTCTGTCATACTAGTCCTCCTTATATAGTATAATTATTTACAATTATAACAGTTTTCATTACAATATTGCAAAAATATTGCTATAATATTTAAAAATATTTTTTAAAATTTACTGTACCTATCATCTACTATATAAGTTTATTTTAAAAGGTGTTAATTATAAACTTTTATAATTATAAAACTACAATAG
>NZ_KI271851.1 GCF_000469465.1 Gemella bergeri ATCC 700627
ATATAATCTTAACAGCTTTTAAAGTAGGATTTAAGTAAATTTTAATTTTATTTATATAAAATTCTTCCCTTAAAAATGTTACTAAAAAAGTAAAATTTTAAGTATAATTATATTGCATAATATTAAATTATCTGTTATTATAAATATTGTTGTAGGGGAGGACACCCTAAATTATAGTGATAATAAAATTAAGAAAAAGAGGATTATAAAATGCAAAATAAGGAAAAATTTTCTATACGAAAGTACAAGATAGGAGTAGCATCTGTTTTAGTAGGGCTGGGAGTGGCGATAGGCGGAAGTATGGCTGTTGCACAGGCGGCAAATACTACAGATACACCGGCTCAATCGAAAGCAAAAGATAATAAAGATTCAGAAGTACATGGGAAAGCACTTCGTTCAATAATAACTGATAAAGAAAGAGAATTAGGATCTAATGTAAATTTATCGGAAAAAGAATTGGAAGAAGCCAAAGCACAGGTGGCAACAAAAGCAAATAAAGCGATTGATAAATTAGAAAGAAGTAGCAGTGATACTGATGTAGAAGTAGAAAAAATAAAAGCGGAATTAAAAGCAGATTTAGCTAAAATTAACCCTGTAGGTAAGGAATTAGTTTTTAAAGAGTTAGATGATATTAGCGATAATTTAGTAAAAAAAATATTTGATAATAAAAAAATAGAAGCTAATAAAAGTAAATCTTTAGTAGATGAAATTATTAAATTGGTAGAAGAGAAAAAAGCAGAGATAAATAAATTGGCTAAAAATGCCGATACTTCTGCTGAAGCGGATAGACTTCAAAACGAAATAGATAAAATTGAAAATACTGTAATTAAACGTGCTGCACAAATAGAAGTAGAATTATTACAAGCTGATAAGTTAGCACAGTTAAAAGCTAATAATCATTTATCAAAATCTGAATTGAATGAAGCTAATAAATCGGTTGAGTATGAAACAAAAGAGCCAACTGAAAAGATTGATAAAGTTAGTGAAGAAAATATAGATTATGATATTGAAAAAATAAAAGAGGATTTTTTAAAGAAATTAGCAGAAATAAATCCGCTTGGAGTAGATAAGTATCTTGAGGAAATAAATAAAGAAAAAAATAGATTATTGCAAGCCATAAAAGATAACAAAAATCTTTCTGACGCTGAAAAAGGTCAATTTAAGGGGAAAGTAGAAGATGAACTTAAAAGACTGTTTGATGAAATAAATGATATTGCGAAAAAAGCGGATACTGCACGACCGAAGTATACACCGGAACAGATTAAAAAAGAACAACAAAAAGTCTATGAAGTGTATCTAAAAGCGTTAAAATTTATAGGGGAAAATGATATTACTTTGGAATCAGCAAATAAACAAGCTGAAATAGATAAAGCAAATGCAACAGAAGATAGTAAAAACGAGGCAAGTTCTAAACTGGAAGAAAAAACACAACAGATTTATGAAAATATAAACAAACAAACTGATCCGGATAAACTAAAAAAAGTTGTAGAACAAGGTAAAAAAGATATAGCTGATATTAAAGTAAAAGAAGACAAAAAAGAACAAAAACCTGACACGCCAAAACCAGACATGCCAAAACCGGATAT
>NZ_KI271852.1 GCF_000469465.1 Gemella bergeri ATCC 700627
TAAAATATTTATGTTTTGTGAAAGAATATTTTAATTGTTAAATTATGTGATAAATAGTTAATTGAGAAAATAATAATAAATATAATCTTAGTTATACTTATCTAGCTTACCTATAATATCCATTTGATAACTAAAATTTTATTAATTCTATCAACTAAGATAAATTGTAAAATAAAGCGCAACAGTAAGATAAAAAAAATATTTAGTATAGATTTCTACACTCTATACTAAATACTTTTCTTCTTATTCTATTTAATAGAATTTCTTATACGTTCATATGCTCCGGGTTCTATCTTATCTAAAGAATTTCTAATTATTTCTAACGTTTTGTTATAACGATACTCACGATAGTATTGTTCAGCAACTGTTAGCTGTTGATGTAATTCAACATTATCTTTTCTATACCTATTGGCATAACGAATTAATTTTTCAATCAATTCTATGTCAGTTAAGATGGTATTTACTTCAGAACGATAAATTTCTAATGACTCCTCTGCTTCTGCTACGGAACGTTTTAGTAAATCTATATTAATTGGTTCTTTTCTTAATTCCTCTAAGGCATACTTGTAACTATCCGTTACATCTTTGTATAAAACAATAAACCTGTCACTAAAACCGGGAACTCTGGAATTATCAAGTTTACGTTTAATAACCTCTTTCTCCTGATTAATAAATGATAATTTTTCTCTGGCAATGCCCTCTTCTTCACGAAGGCTGGTTAAATACCTTGAATAATTTGTTTGATCTTCCTCTATTTTTTCAAGTCCTTGACCTAGAAGTTCGACTTTTTCTTTTAAGTCTTTATAGTTAAGTTTCGGTTGATTATTAATATAAACGTCAATATCATGTTTAATATTCAACAGATTATTTAACTCTTCATAGTAGTTTGCTACCATTTCTTCATCTTTTTGATAAATTTGATATCTATTTTTTATCTCTTGAATATTGTTATACAAAGCTTCATTTAATTGATCTTGTAAATTTAATTTATTTGTAATTTCACGATAGTTTTCTTCAATGTATTTCTTATACTCAAGTTCTTTTTTCAAATCTTTTGAAATTTCATCAATTACATCGTAAATTCCATCTAAAATATTTTCTATTAAGTCAATATCTCCGGATTTCACCTTATCTCTTGCGTCATTTAGTTGCCACACACTGCTTTCTATTTTACCTGATATGTCTAAATGATTTAATTTAAAACCTTTTTTCTCCATTTCTTCTACTTTAAGACGTAGTGCTTGAATTTGTGCAGGACATGTTTTTTCGATTTCTTTCAATAGATCCGGAAGTATTTCCATTCTTTCCTTCAACTTTAATACAACATCTTTAATGTGTGAAATTTTTTCTTGTGCTTCTATGTACTTTCCTGTTGAAGTTAACAATTTAAAATCATCTAATTGTGGTGCTATTTCTTTAATTTCTAATTCAAATTCTTCAGCAGCAGTACCGTATTGATGACGTTTAGCTAATAATTCACGATTAAGTTCTTTATACTCTTGAACAATCTCCTCATAAAGTTCTTTATTACTAGGTTCAATTTCAGCTAATTCTTTAATTTCTTTTCTTATACCGGATATTCTATCTTTAATATTAGCGATTAACTCACCGCTATTCATAATAATTTCATCAGCTTTTTTAAAGTTAAATTTGTCAATATATCCTTCTGCACTGTAAAGATCTTTATCCAATTCCTCAATATCAATACTTTGAATTTCGTACCATTCACTTTCCCAACTTGCATAAAGTTTTTCTGCCTTACCTGATATATTTATTGCTTTTATCTGTTTCAAATCATCAGATAGCGTTTCTCTTTCTAGCTCATCTTTCATAACTAAAAGAGGGTATAAATCTTGTTTTTTCCTGTTTCTTAAGATAAATAGTGCCACTATACCACCAAGAACAAGGACACACACAAATAAAAATATATATGTCATATATCTTCCCCCTGAAATTTTCATTAATTTATTAAATACAATAAAACCTATCAAAATTATACCATTTTTAAGAAAAAAAACAAAGTATTTATATTCATTTTTTTCTAAAAATTTTACTAGGTATATTAGAAAAATATATAAAAATTAATAATATAT
>NZ_KI271853.1 GCF_000469465.1 Gemella bergeri ATCC 700627
GGGTCGAAGGTTCGAGTCCTTCATGGCTCACCATTCTTTTGCGGGTGTGGCGGAACTGGCAGACGCACTAGACTTAGGATCTAGCGCCTCACGGCGTGGGGGTTCGACTCCCTTCACCCGCACCATTCTTAAATTCGCGAAAGTAGTTCAGGGGTAGAACATCACCTTGCCAAGGTGAGGGTCGCGGGTTCGAATCCCGTCTTTCGCTCCAATTATTTGTTAATATAATGCCGGGGTGGCGGAACTGGCAGACGCACAGGACTTAAAATCCTGCGGTAGAAATACCGTACCGGTTCGATTCCGGTCCTCGGCATCATTATATTAGCGCCCATAGCTCAATTGGATAGAGCGTTTGACTACGGATCAAAAGGTTAGGGGTTCGACTCCTCTTGGGCGCGCCATAACTACGGGAAGTAGCTCAGCTTGGTAGAGCACTTGGTTTGGGACCAAGGGGTCGCAGGTTCGAATCCTGTCTTCCCGACCATTTTAAAAATATTTAGGGGCCTTAGCTCAGCTGGGAGAGCGCCTGCTTTGCACGCAGGAGGTCAGCGGTTCGATCCCGCTAGGCTCCACCATTTATAGAATTGAATTTAAAGCCTTTATTGGCGGCGTAGCTCAGCTGGCTAGAGCGTACGGTTCATACCCGTAAGGTCGGGGGTTCGATCCCCTCTGCCGCCACCAATAAAATGTTAGTGAATTCTAAAGGAACACGGACTCTTAGCTCAGTTGGTTAGAGCTATCGGCTCATAACCGATCGGTCGCAGGTTCGAGTCCTGCAGAGTCCACCATATTTAGGAGGAATACCCAAGTCCGGCTGAAGGGATCGGTCTTGAAAACCGACAGGAGTGTAAAAGCTCGCAGGGGTTCGAATCCCCTTTCCTCCTCCATTTTTATTATCGCGGGATGGAGCAGTCTGGCAGCTCGTTGGGCTCATAACCCAAAGGTCGATGGTTCAAATCCATCTCCCGCAATTTTTTATTTAGGTCCCGTGGTGTAGCGGTTATCACGCCTGCCTGTCACGCAGGAGATCGCGGGTTCGATTCCCGTCGGGACCGCCATTTTTTTATGCAAAAAAATAAATATTTGCCTCGATAGCTCAGTTGGTAGAGCAATGGATTGAAGCTCCATGTGTCGGCAGTTCGACTCTGTCTCGAGGCACCATGTTGCCGGCCTAGCTCAGTTGGTAGAGCAACTGACTTGTAATCAGTAGGTCGGGGGTTCAAGTCCTCTGGCCGGCATTTTAGCGTAGGGAAGATAGCGAAGAGGCTAAACGCGACGGACTGTAAATCCGTTCCTTAGGGTTCAGTGGTTCGAATCCACTTCTTCCCACCATTATTTAGGGACGTAGTTTAACGGTAGAACAAAGGTCTCCAAAACCTTTGGTGTGGGTTCGATTCCTGCCGTCCCTGTAATAATGAAGGTGTAATCAGCAATGGTTGCACCTTTTTTTGTTGTTTTATTGAATTCTCAAAGTTAGGAAATATTTTCTTTTATAGGCTAGTTTACTAGATTTTTAATAAATTATTCTTGGGAAATAATTTTGACAAAAATTCTTAAATATGTTATCGTTATAGTGTAAAAGATTTTTTAGGAGGTATAATATGACAGAGAGTGTAAAACCATTCAGTAAGTTATATGATTTAACTCATAGGGCTGAAAAGGTTGGAATTTCTGATGATGATGTGTTAAGAGAGATTAGAGTAGAAAATATAGTGCCGAATAAATATCAACCGAGAAGAGAGTTTACGGAAGAAAAAATTAAGGAACTTGCAGAATCAATAAAACAAAACGGGTTATTACAGTCGATTACCGTTAGAGATATGGGGAATGGTTTCTACGAACTTATCGCAGGAGAAAGACGTTTAAGGGCAATTAAGTATTTAAACTTAGCTACAACTAAAGCAATTGTTAAAGAATTAACAGATGATCAAATGGCAACGTTGGCGCTTATTGAAAATATTCAACGTGAGGAACTTACACCTATTGAAGAAGCATACGCTTATCAGAAATTGCTTAATATAAATAGGCTAACCCAAGAAGAACTTGCTAAATCTCTTGGAAAAACTCAGGCTACTGTAGCAAATAAAATAAGGTTGTTAAAACTTAGCGATAAAGTTATTAAAGCAATTAATTCAAAAAAAATAACTGAACGACATGGTAGAGCAATGGTTAAGTTAGATGCCAAAGCACAGGAGCAAATTTTAACGCAAATACTAAGTCAAAATCTAAATGTGTCACAAACAGAAGAAAAAATTGAAACTTATCTAAAAATTAAGAATGATAATAAGACAGTGGATAATTCCCGTGTCGGTTATGATGCACAGAAAATAATAGCTAAGCTATCGAAGGAAATAGCTAAACTTGAAGAAAAATATAATATTGATTTAAACAAAGAAGAAGACGAAACTATGGAAAATGTGGTTATCACCGTAACAGTTCCACGTTATAAGAAAAGAGGTAAATAATGAAAATAATAGCAATTTGTAATCAAAAAGGTGGAGTTGGGAAAACGACTTCATCAATTAATACAGCGGCATCTTTAGCATATTTAAAGAAAAAAGTATTGCTTATTGATACAGACCCGCAAGCCAATGCAACAAGCGGTATCGGTATTGATAAAAATGATGTAAAGTCGTCTATTTATAATATTCTTGTTGATGAAGTGGATATTAATGAAGTAATATTAAAAACAGATTATGAAAATTTAGATATTGTGCCGTCAAGTATTGCGTTAGCAGGTGCAGAAGTTGAATTGGTATCTGCAATTAGTCGTGAGCAACGTATGAAAAATGCTATTGCTGATATAAAAGATCAATATGATTATATAATAATAGATTGTCCGCCGTCATTAGGTCTTATTACCTTAAATTCACTAACGGCTGCCGATGGAGTGATTATTCCTGTTCAAACGGAATATTATGCTTTAGAGGGGTTAAGTCAACTGATGAATACATTTAATATTGTGCGAAAACATCTAAACTCACACTTGGATATTTTTGGTGTTTTACTGACAATGACGGATAGTAGAACAAATATTTCTAACCAAGTAGGAGAACAAGTAAGAGAACATTTTAAAGGAAAAGTATTCGAAACTGTTATTTCACGTACAGTACGTTTAAGTGAAGCACCAAGCTTTGGAGAACCGATTATTGAATACGCAAAAAATTCAAACGGTGCAAAACAATATATAGCATTGGCAAAAGAGGTGATTGAACGTGGTTAAAAAACAGGGTAAAGGATTAGGACGAGGTTTAGATGCTATTTTTGCAACAGAAAAAGTGGAAATATTAGCAGATAATTCAGCTGTTATTGAGTTAAAATTAGAAGATATAAAAAAAAATCCGTATCAACCTCGTACAATATTTAATCAGGATAAACTTGATGAACTAAAAGAATCAATTACTAAAAACGGATTATTGCAACCAATTATTGTAAAAAAAGCGGTAAAAGGTTATTATATTATTGCCGGAGAACGTCGTTTTCGTGCATTCGAACAATTAGAAAAAGAAACTATACCTGCAATAGTAAAAGAGATGACTGATGACGAGATGATGATTTTTAGCGTTTTAGAAAATTTACAACGTGAAGATTTGTCCGCATTGGAAGAATCCAACAGTTATCGTAACTTAATGGATAAAATGAAACTAACTCAAGAGGAGTTGGCTAAACAGCTCGGAAAAAGTAGACCGTATATTGCAAATAGTTTACGTTTATTGAAATTGCCGCAGAAGATTAAAGATTATCTGGAAAACGGTGTTATAAGTACGGCTCACGCTAGAACACTTCTTTCAATAAAAAATAAAGAACGAATGTTAGAAATATGTGAACGTGTTATTGCACGCAAGATGTCGGTAAGAGAATTAGAGGAGTATATAGTACGTCTTTCGAATCCTAAGAAAATTTCGACTAAGTCGAAAGACATCTTTATAGAAGAGCAGGAAAATATTTTAAAACGTCGTTTAGGTACTATTGTTACAATTAAACAAAATCGCAATAAAAAAGGGAAAATTGAAATAGAATTTAAAGATAATGATGAATTTGAACGTATTATTGCACTCTTTAAGGATGAATAATAATGGTTAAGTTAATAGAAAAAGTACAACAGACATTTAATAATACTGATTTTGTTTTTGTTATATTTGAAAAGATAATTGTCATAATGTTAATAATTGTGTTGGCATCTATTGGCGTAAAATTTTGTAATAAAGTAATTGATTATATAATGACAACAAAGGAAAATGCTAATAAACGTTTTAATATAAAAATTAATGAAAAGCGTTCTGAAACATTGCATAAACTGGTAAAAAGTTGTGCAAGATATATAATTTACTTTATAGCATTTTTTCAAATGTTGTCGGCACTTGGTATAAATACGACAAGTATTGTGGCAAGTGCGGGGATTGCGAGTGTTGCAATAGGTTTCGGGGCACAAAGTTTGGTAAAGGATATTATATCGGGTTTTTTTATTATACTTGAAGGTCAATTTGATGTTGGGGATAACGTAAAAATTTACAATCAAGGTGCATTTATTGCAGGGGGATATGTAATGGCATTAGGATTACGTTCAACCAAAATTCGCTCAAATAATGGAGAAATATACTTTATACCAAACGGCACTATTAATCAAGTTATTAATTATTCATTGACGTATAATTTGGCTGTACTTCAGTTTTCGATACAAATAACGAGTACGATGGAAGAAACAGAGAATAGAGTCGAAAAACTTTTAAATAAGGTGAATAGTGATGATAGTTATCATAAATTGATATATAAAAATGATAAATTACATATTGATTGTATAGAGAAAATAGCGGATAATATTGTTACAATTTCGATAGTGGGGAAAGCTAAAATTGGGAAGAAGCAAGAAATAGAAACTATGCTAAGACGAGATTTTTATAATGAATTTGGAATAGCATTGACAACAAGAGGAAAAGTGGAGGAGTAAGAAATGGAATATGATTTAAATGATATTGTTGAGATGAAAAAAAAACATCCGTGTGGTACTAACCGTTGGAAGATAACGCGAATGGGGGCGGATATAAAAATTAAATGTCTTAAATGTGATAATAATATAATGATGCCACGTAGAGAATTTAACAAAAAAATAAAAAAAATAGTTGAAAAATGTAAAGAGTAAGGGTATAAGAGATTAATTTTTCATTGGATTTTTGAAATATAGTGAGTTATTTCAAAAATTAAAATTTTAGTTAAATTTATTAATAACCGGATACAGCAGGTTATTAATTTACTATAAGTTTTCTCCCAAAGTGGTGTTTGAACATCAGTTTATATTTTGGATAGTAATGAAAATAATTATAGTATTTTTATCTGTAAAAGGAGGTATATTATGAAAGTAGCAATAGTAGGTGGTGGAATAGTAGGTGCAACTTGTGCCTATTATTTATCAAAAAATAACGATATAGAATTAACGGTATTTGATTATGGAAAGGGACAGGCAACAAAAGCATCAGCCGGTATAATAAGCCCATGGTTTTCAAAACGCCGTAATAAATCATGGTATACTATGGCAAGACTTGGTGCGGATTTTTACCCTGAATTAGTGGAAGATTTGCAAAAAAATAATTTTGAAACTAATTTTTACTCACAGTGTGGGGTTTATTTATTGAAAAAGTCTGAAGACAAACTTCCGGAATTAAAACAATTGGCAGAAAGTAGAAAAAAACTTTCTCCAATGATAGGAGAATTAAAAATAATTTCTAAAGAAAAAGTAAAAGAAAGAATACCTAGTTTTGATAATAATGGAGATGTATTGTACGCCGGTGGTGGAGCAAGGGTAGAGGGAGAACGATTTGTAAAAATATTACTTAATGCCTCAAAAGCAGAGATTATTAATAAAAAAGTTAGTTTAAAAATAGAAGAAGATAAGTATATAATTGATGGCAGTAAATTTGACATTGTTGTTCTCGCAGTAGGAGCATGGCTTGATGATATTTTGGCACCTTTAGGTTTTAATGTTGATATAAGACCTCAAAAAGGACAACTGAGAGATTATAAAATAAAAGATTCAAATACAGGAGAGTATCCGGTAATTATGCCTGAAGGGGAGCTTGATATTATTCCATTTGAAGACGGTATAGTTAGCGTAGGGGCAACACACGAAAATGATAAAGGTTTTGATCTTAATGTTGATAAAGTTCAACTTGATAATTTCGGAAAAGAAGCGGAGCAATTTTTAAATGATTTAAAGGAAGCTGAAATTATTAATGAACGTGTGGGGATAAGAGCATATACTTCAGATTTTTCTCCATTTTTCGGGGAAGTACCGACATTAAAAAATGTTTATGCAATTAGCGGTTTGGGTTCTTCAGGCTTAACAACAGGACCTATAATAGGTTATAATGTTGCACAACTTATTTTAAATGGCAAGTTAACACTGGAACCTGGTGATTATCCCGTAGAAAAATATATTCAAAGATAGATAATTAAGACGGTGATTTAAAAAGAAAATACTGAAGTAATTTGAGTGTATAATAATTAGTACGGGTAGAAAATCCGCGCTAATTATTTTTTCTAAGATAAAAAACTACTATTTAACGTAAATATAAGTTACAGGAGTTACAATGGTATTGTTTAGAATAAAGAGTATGGTATAGTTTACAATAATAATATATATATGGAGGAAGTATGAAGTATCTAACCGGTGAACAAGTACAAAACTCAAAAAAAAATATTAGTAATATAAAGCCTTATAAAACAACTAAAGAGATTATTTTTTCTAATATTTTTACTTTCTTTAATGGAATGATCTTGGTGCTTGCGATTTTTGTGGCTACGACATTGAGATTTGAAAATTTACTTTTTGTTGGGGTTATTGCGATTAATACAGCAATAGGAATTTACCAAGAAGTGAAATCAAAAAATGCTTTAGAAGAATTGAGTTTGTTAGGTAGAAGTAAGTACAGAGTAAATAGGGATAATAGGGTTATTGAAGTTACCGTTGAAGAAATAGTTTTGGGGGAATATCTTCATCTGAATTTAGGTGATCAAGTTCCATGCGATGGAAAAATAATAACCGGTAGTATAGAAGTAGATGAATCGCTTTTAACCGGAGAAAGTGATAATATTTATAAAACAATTAATGATAATTTAATGAGCGGAAGTAATGTTGTTAGCGGTAGTTGTTTGGTAGAAGTAACGGCAGTAGGTGAAGACAGCTATATTAACAAACTTGCTAAAAGAACAAAAGAATTTAAAAAATATCCATCGAAATTGCGTGATTATATGGATACGATATTAAAAGTTATTTCTGTACTTTTAATACCTACAGCTATACTTTTATATACTCGTGGTTATTATTTAGGGCGTTCTTATGTTGATATAGTTTTAAAAAGTGCCGGTGCTTTAGTTGGAATGGTACCGGAGGGATTAATATTATTGGTTAGTGTATCACTTGCTGTTGCTGCTATGAAACTTGCCAAGAAAAAAGTTCTTGTTCAAGAATTATATTGCGTTGAAACTTTAGCACGTGTTGATGTTCTTTGTTTTGATAAAACAGGGACAATAACTACCGGTAATATGAATGTGGTAGAAATTGATAAAGAAGTAAAGGAGAAACTGCCAAGCTATTTAGCTTATTTTGATGATGAGAATGCGACATCAAAGGCTTTAAAAAAATATTTGAACTGTAAAAAAGAGTGGGAAGTAGAAAGTATAGGAGCATTTTCCAGTAAAAATAAATACTCCTATATTCAGCTGAAAAACGGAGGTACATATTTTTTCGGGGCATATGAATTTTTAAGTTTTAAAGAAAAAATGACCCCTTACTATGAAAATTTAAAAGAACAAGGATTTAGAATTTTATCATTAGGTTATACTGCCGATAAAACGGAAGTTCCGATTAATATGAAGTTAGTTGGGCATGTAGTGCTATCTGATGAAATAAAAGAAAATACCAAAGAAACATTTAAGTATTTTGAAAGTCAAGGTGTTGAAGTAAAAATCATAAGCGGAGATAATCACAAAGCTGTTTTAGGAGTAGCACTAAAAGCGGGTTTTAAACAAGAAGCAAAAGCTATTGATATGACAACAGTAACCGAAGAAGATTTTGAAAGTGTGGTATTAGCTAATGATATTTTCGGTAGGGTAACACCTGAGCAGAAGAAAAAAATGGTTGAAGTCCTTCAGAGAAATAAAAAAACTGTTGCTATGAGTGGTGACGGTGTTAATGATGTTTTGGCACTTAAAAAATCAGATATCAGCTTTGCGATGAACGGAGCGACAAGTGCGGCGAAGAGTGTTTCAAATATAGTATTTTTAACAGATGATTTTGGTGTTTTTTATGACATCTTAATGGAAGGAAGACGTGTTATTAATAATATCCAAAAAGTAGCATCACTATTTTTGACGAAAACATTCTTTTCAATCGTATTCTCAGTGCTGAGTGTTATTTTTGCTTTAGAATTTACTTTTATACCTATACAATTTACTATTATTTCCGCCATTACTATAGGTGTACCTTCATTCTTTTTAACATTTGAAGCGAATAAGGAAAAAGTTAGTAACAATTTTATGAAAGATGTTTTAACCAGTGCGGTAATTGGTGGCGGGACATTAGTTTTGACCGTTCTACTTACAAATTTTATTTTAACCGATTCAAGTCAGGTGAAATTTATCTGTTTTATCTTAGCACTGATTAACGGGCTTTGTATGGTAGCGAAGGTAAGTACACCATTTAATAAGTATAAAATTGGGTTATTGACACTCCTTAGTTTAACCGCCCTAGCAGGTGTATTTGTTAATATTTTTATATTGAAAAATTATTTTACACCACTTCTTATAAAAGATATTATTTATTTAATAATATCCGGGGGGATAATAGCATTTATCCACTTTATGACAAGAAGAAAACAGATAAATTAAAAAAAACAATGGGACTTTCCTAAAAAGGAGAGTCCCATTGTTGAAAGATAATATCATTTATTATTTTATACCTTCAGGTGTAGGAACTGTTGTTGAGTTAATGTCAGAGAAGGTATATTTTATATCCATTTTGTAATTATTTTCAGGTTTATCTTTTTGAGAAATTTCTACTGAAAGTTCAGATGTAACCGGTTGGAAATCTGATTTTTTAACAGTAATTTTGAAAGAAGCATTTTTTATATCAACGCTATCTAAATTGTTAATATTTTGCCCTGTAGTTTTAACAGAAGTTTTTAATAACTCTTTGAATTTTTCATCATTGCCTGAATAAGATAATACATAATTGTCACCTTGTGCTTCTACTTTAAAGTCATTAGCATTATTTTTGTAATAATTTAATGCATCTTCAGTATTGCCGACATTTTTTAATGATTCAATTTGTTTTTGGAATGTTCCACTGATTGGAAGTTTAGACCAATTAGTTTGGCTGCCTTGTTTTGCATATAGTACATTATCTTTAAGGTATATTGACATTTTTTGGCTTTGAGTCGCTATTTTTGATTCTGAATCTACCAATAAACTTAGAGGTTCAGTTGTTACTGATCCGTTCATCTTCATGATAACTTCTCGTGTTGTGTTATTGTTAGTCATTTTCACATTGATATCAGAAGTGAATTTTGCACTTTTAATATTTTTAGCCGCCTCAACATATTTATCCACAGCTTCTTGTGAAGAAATAGTTTTAGTGCCACCGCCACCTGAACTACACGCAGCAAGAACTACTGTCAATAGCATAGTAGTGAATAAGAATAAAATACGTTTAATAGATTTTTTCATAATATCCTCCAATATTTTAATTTATATACATATGAATATATGTACTACCATAATGATAATATATATTTAAAAATAAATCAACTTAAAAGAGAGAATATGAAATATTTTTGAGAATGTTTGCAAATGCTTGAGATTAAGGTTTTGTTATTATTTAATAATATAGTGATTAAGATTTTTCATGAGTTATTTATAATACTTATTATCTTATCTAAAAGCGGAGTAACAACTATAAGGTGCTGAACCAAAAGCTAAAAATTTTAATAAAATTACTTATTAATGGTTAGCCGTAGAGTTATCATTTTATTATAGATATGCTATAATCATAATATAGATAATGTGCAGAGGTAAACAATATGGAACAGTATATAATGGCAATAGATCAAGGGACTACGAGTTCAAGGGCAATAATTTTTAATAAAAAGGCAGAGATTGTGGCAAGCAGTCAAAAAGAATTTCCACAAATTTTCCCAAAAGCGGGATGGGTGGAACATGATGCAAATGTTATCTGGAATTCCGTTCAATCCGTAATAGCAGAAGTTTTTATTGAAAGTGGGATAAAACCGGTACAAATAAAGGGTATCGGAATAACAAACCAGAGAGAAACGACCGTTATTTGGGATAAAAAGACCGGAGAGCCAATCTATAATGCAATAGTTTGGCAATCACGACAAACTGCAAAAATAGCAGAAGACTTAAAAAAATCCGGTTTTGAAAAAATGATTCATGAAAAAACAGGACTTGTCGTTGATGCCTATTTTTCTGCAACAAAAGTGAGGTGGCTTCTTGATAAGGTAGAAAACGCACAGCAACGTGCTGAAAATGGAGAATTACTTTTTGGTACGATTGATACTTGGTTAGTATGGAAATTAACAGGTGGAAGAACTCATGTAACAGATTATACAAATGCTGCCAGAACGATGCTATATAATATAAAAGAATTAAAATGGGATGATGAAATATTGAAACTTTTAAATATCCCTAAGATTATGCTGCCGGAGGTAAAATCAAACTCGGAAATTTACGGTGTAACAACGGATTATCATTTTTACGGTGGTGAAGTAGTTATCAGCGGTATGGCAGGTGATCAACAAGCTGCATTATTCGGGCAACTTGCTTTTGATAAAGGAATGATAAAGAATACCTATGGAACAGGATCGTTTATTATTATGAATACAGGGGAACGTATGGAACTGTCAAATAATAATTTATTGACCACCATAGCTTATGGAATAGACGGTAAGGTAAATTATGCACTGGAAGGTTCTATTTTTATAGCCGGCAGTGCAATTCAGTGGCTTCGTGACAGTCTGAAAATGATAAAAAAATCTGCGGATAGTGAAAAATTAGCACTGCAATCAACCAGTGATGATGAAATTTATTTAGTGCCGGCTTTCACCGGATTAGGAGCACCTTATTGGAATTCTAATGCACGCGGAGCAATGTTCGGTTTAACTAGGGGATCAACTAAAGAAGATATCGTAAAAGCTACTTTACAATCAATCGCCTATCAGGTAAGGGATATAGTTGATACTATGAAAATAGATGCACATATAGAAATTCCTCTCTTGAAAGTAGACGGAGGAGCGGCTCTTAATGATTATTTATTACAATTTCAAGCTGATATACTCGGTGTGAAAATAGCGAGGGCGGAAAATTTGGAAACAACAGCACTGGGAGCGGCATTTTTAGCAGGACTTTCGGTGGGATATTGGAAGAATATTGAAGAAATAAAAAATTTGAATTCAGCAGGAAGACTTTTTATTCCTAATATGACAGACAAAAGACGTGAAAAACTTTATAAAGGTTGGTGTCAAGCTGTAAAAGCTACACAGGTATTTTCCGAAGAATAAGATTGTGTCAAAATTATAAGATAAAATGAAAACATTTTACCTTATAGCTAGAACTTTTATACTTTTTTTTATACAATAAGTAGTAGATGAGAAAAAATGTAATAAAAAATGTTAAGGAGAAGTAATAATGAGTAGCTTAAATAAAAAATTAGCCCATTTATTAGAAAAATTAGAACAAGGTGGAGCGCTGGAGAAAAAGAAAGTTAATGTTTTAAAATTTAAAGATATTGAACTGGCAAAACATATTCAAGAAAGGTTTAAAGAGCAATATCCGGAAATGGAAATACGCAGACTTTTGGAGAAAGTTCATTATGCTAATACCTATGAGGATAAAAAATTAAAAGAAATTGCATTTTTAGTTGATGAAATTAGCGAGTATATGTTTAAGTTGGAAGTGGCAAACTGTGATTTTGTTGTAGGGTATTTTAATACATTGATTATTGACCCGCAACTTGAAATAACGGAGAAAAATTTTGTTTTGATGGAAATAGAAAGTCTTATAGAAAATAGTTTTTTGGTTTTACCGGAAATGGAGTAGTAACCGGTGAAAATATTAATACCTACAGCAAAAGAAATGAACCTTAATATAAAACATTATGACTTTTTAGAAAAATTAAATCAAAATACTATAAAAATAATAGATGAATTTGCTAATAAGAGTCCAGAAGAATTAGCGAAAATATATAAAGTGAAGAGTGAAAAAGCAAAAATTGAATATAAACATTGGCAAGATTTAAAAAAGAGAAGAAGTTCTTTCTATCCTGCACTGGAATTGTTTAATGGACTTATGTATAGAAATATTGCAAGAGATAGTTTTGATGATAGTGATATTGAATATATTAAGGAAAATGTGTTAATAACTACGGCGCTATGCGGAATAATTAATCCGTATGATTTTATTCCGGCACATCGTTTAGATTTTTTGCAAAAAGTTGTGGTTGAAAATAAGACGTTAAAGTTTTTGTGGAGAGATAACTTTGACAGTCATGTAAAAGATCAAAGTTTAGTTATTTCGCTGCTATCTAACGAATTTGAGGAGGTATTTTCAAAAAGTATTCGAGATGATTTTATAAAAATTATCTTTGCAGAAGAAAAAAATGGAGAACTTAAAATTCATTCAACAATTTCTAAAAAAGCACGAGGAAAATTTTTAACGAAATTGATAAAAGAAAAGGTAGAAAATATAGAGCAGTTAAAAGGAATAACTTTCGATAATTATAGTTATAACGGGAGTTTATCAGAGGATAAGAAGTTAGTATTTATCGCAAGGTAATACGTAAGAGAGGTTAGTAAAATGAAAGTAGAGATAGAAACTAAAAAATTATATTATGGTTTTCCGGTAATATTAGTCGGGTATAAGGATAGTAAATGGAATTATAATGTAACAACATCCAGTTCATCATATACGCTGGGTGATACGATAACAATGGCATTATCAAGCGCGAGTAATGCTGTAAAGAATATTGAACAATATAAAGAATTTACTGTTAATGTACCACGTCAAAGTATCTTGAATAAGGTTGAAATTTGCGGTTTTTACTCCGGTCAAAATAAAATCGGAATGGCAGATATAACGTATGATATTGGAAAATATGTTGATGCACCTTTGCTTGACGAGTGTATGTTATCAATAGAATGTACAGTGCATAGTATAATTGATCATAACGGATATACTAATTTTATAGGTACAATTAAGCGACGTCTAGTATGTGAAAGTTTGATTGATGCTGAATCTAAGTTAATTGGAACAGAGTTTAATCCGATTTATTTCTTGGGAGATGACAATCAACGTATATATCGCTACTTTAATGAAGAAAGTAACATTTCAGGTGAAAACATGGGTTGTTCTTCAAATGAAAGTATCTGTGGATAATATTGAATTTAGTTGTTAAAGTATTGATAAATACTAATAATAAAATTAAAAGACACTAAGAAGCCTTGAATAATCAAATCGCCTCTTATAAAAAGAAGAGTTTTTTGGAATTTTAATACGCTTATAGGTGTCTTTTTTTATAAAATAAACATAATAAAAGACGTTTTTTAGAAACGATCGAATCATTGACAGCAGTGGTATTACATAGTACAATTTAAAGTGCTGAACGTAGAAAAAATTTAAAATTAATAATGAAAAAGGGTATTTAATTTTTTTATTTTGAATTGATAAATTTTATTACGGATGAAAGGAGGAAACAATATGTATAATTTACAAGTGCATAGTGCATACGATTTACTAAATAGTACGGTAAAATTAGAAGAATTATTTCAAAAGCTGGTACACGATGATCAACATACAGTCGTTATTGCAGATCCGAATATGTACGGTGCAATAAAAGCATATAAATTGGCTGATAAGTACAATATTAAACTTATACATGCGTTAGAAGTTAAATTGATGTACGGTATGAAATTGTTAAAATTTAATATTTTATGTAAAACGGAACAGATGTTTTATACGTTATTGGATATTGCTACACGGGTCCAACACAGTGAAGAGATAGATATCGAAACATTCGCTCGGGAAATGGGAGAAAATAGTGAGCATTGTATATTAATAGTTGTGGATGAATTGTATGATAGTGTGGAGTTCAGTTATTTGAATCAGCTATTTGAGAATTGCGATTTTTATTTCGGTTATAATGAACAGTTCAATGAGAATATATATGTCGACTATGATAATATAGTTTATACTCAACCGAGTTATTACATAGATAATAAGGATTATCAGCAAGTAATCGTAAGTCGTGCTATTCGTGATAATAAAAAACTTAATATTGCTGAATTAACGGTGACAAGTGGGATACATTATGTTCGTACACAAGAAGATTTTAAAAAATTATTACAAAATAGTTCAGATTTGAAAAATGAAATTTTAACACGTTCTTTAAAAATGCAGCAAAGCATAGTAAATAGTAGTCAATATAGTCTTGATTTTTCAGGTTACCATTTACCTAAGTATATTTACGGAGAGCATGAAGAAATATACAATTCGATGACTAAAAAAGAGTATTTGTCTTATCTTGTATTAAAAGGTGCAAAAGAAAAATTGCAAGGTAAAGATGTTTATGTGTACAAAAAACGTTATGAATATGAATTGGAAATTATAGATGAAATGGGGTTTAACGACTATTTTTTAATTGTCTATGATTTTGTTAAATATGCTAAAGAACATAATATTTTGGTCGGTGTGGGACGAGGCAGTGCAGCGGGAAGTTTAGTTTGTTACTTATTAGATATTACCGAAGCGGATCCATTAGAATTTAATTTATTATTTGAACGTTTTTTAAATAAAGAGCGTATCTCGTTACCGGATATTGATATAGATTTTCAGGATACACGTCGTGACGAAGTGATAAAATATGTTGAAAAAAAATATGGTGCGGATAAGGTAGCGCAAATTACTACGTTTACTACATTTCAGTCAAAAAGTGCAGCGCGTGAAAGTGCACGTATTTTGCAATTTGATGATGAAACATTAAAATTTATAAGTACTCATATCAGTTCTACACGTACGTTAAAAGAGTGTTATAACGAATCAGAGCCTTTAAGGAATTTTGTGAATTCAACTAATAGAAATAAACGTTGGTTCAGTATTGCGATCGGTTTGGAGAATTTACCGAAAAACACGTCAGTACATGCAGCAGGTATCGTTATTAGTGACAGTAAACCGTTAGTTGCATATACTCCTCTTGCACCATCTAATATGACACAACACATTACACAGTGGACGATGGATGATATAGAATATGTAGGATTATTAAAAATTGATTTCCTCGGTATCCGTTATTTAACTATGATTGCTAATATTGTTGAACAAATTCATCATGATAATCCGGATTTTGATATTAAACGTATTAATTATAAGGATCCAAAAGTATATCAGATTTTTGCCACAGGAAGAACAGAAGGAATATTCCAATTTGAATCAAGCGGAATGAGAGAAAAATTATGTTTACTGCAACCTACGGAATTTAATGATATAGTAGCTATGAATGCACTGTATAGACCGGGGCCTATGGCACAGATAGAAACTTATATTAGAAGAAAACATGGTAAAGAACGCATAGAATACCCGCATAAAAAATTAGAGAAGATATTAAAAGATACATATGGGGTTATTGTTTATCAGGAACAAATTATGCTTATTGCGGTAAATTTTGCACATATGACACTTACCGAAGCGGACAATATGCGTCGTGCCGTCGGAAAAAAGAAAAAAGAAGATTTAGAATATTATGGTAATATTTTTATTGAAAAAACTGTAAAAGCAGGTCATGATATTGAGATAGCACGACATTTATTCGAATTAATAGTAACGTTTGCCAATTACGGGTTTAATAAAAGTCATGCTGTTGTATATAGTATGTTGGCTTACAGATTAGCGTATTTGAAAGTATATTATACGAAATATTTTATGACCGCTCTTTTAAATAACGTTATCAGTAGTGAGAAAAAAATAAATGAATATAAGCAAGAATTAAACAGTTTCGGAATAGACTTAATAAAGCCCGATATTAATGTTAGTCTGAGAAATTTTAGTGTTTATAAAAATGAGATAGTTTTTGCTCTTGTTGCCATAAAAAACGTCGGTTATCGAAGTGCCTTTGAAATCGTTCAAGACAGACTTAACTTTGGAAAATATTTGGATATTGACGATTTTTTAAAGAGAATGAATAGGAAAGTCGATTATCAAGCGGCGGTATCGTTGGTAAAAGCCGGAGCATTGGATACTTTTGGGTATAATAGAGCAACATTAATGAACAAAGTAAAAGAATATTATGAAGATACACGTAAGCATATGTATACCGTTCGTAATGCACTTTATGCAGAAAGTGGTTTAACGCTTAAAATAGAAGAGGTAGAGGACTATTCTATTCAAGAAAAAATTCGCATGGAAAAAGAAGCGACAGGAACATATTTCTTAAAACATCCTGTACAGATTGAAAAAGAACGTTATACTTATTTACCACTACATTATATCGGTAAAAATTTAGCTGACAGTTATGTTGAGGTAATATCAAAAAAAGAAATAAAAACAAAAAACGGTGACTATATGGCATTTTTAACAGTTAATGACGGAAAAGGAGACTATGACGTAACTGTATTCCCAAGTGTTTATAAATATGCCGATGCTTTTATTGCGGTTGGGAAATATGCTGTGGTAACTTTGAAAAAACAACTACGTGATGGACGTGAACAATATATACTCGAAAAAATAACAAGTTTAAAAAATTATAATCAATATTGTATAAATAATATAAAAAAGATTTATCTGGTAGCGGACAAAGAAATTGGAGAATTACTTTCTCAATATAAAACAACCGAAAAAGGTATAAAGGTGGTAAGTTTACTGGCTAATGACTCCAATAAAGCAACAGCTGTTAAAATAAAAAATGAACAAGAATTTGTTCATAATTTTTTGAAAACATATCCTAATAAGCCTATCAAAATCGAATACAAGGATAAATAGTAAAAAAAACAAACAAAAAACAAACAAAACAAATTTTTTACTAGAAAAAAGACAAAAAATATGATATTGTTGTAAAGTAAATTTAAAAATATTCAGTATAATATTTGATGAAAATCTATACAAAATATGGAAGAAGGTAAGACTACATGAAAAAAATAGCAGTTTTAACAAGTGGTGGCGATGCACCGGGAATGAATGCGGCGGTGCGAGCGGTTGTAAGAACAGCGATTTATAACGGATTGGAAGTTTATGGAGTATACCAAGGCTATAAGGGATTAGTAGAAAATAATATAAAAAAATTAGAAGTCGGAGATGTAGGAGGTATTATTAACCGCGGTGGTACAATACTTTATTCAGCACGTCTTCCGGAATTTGCTGATCCGAAAGTTAGACAAATAGCTATTAAAAATTTAGAAAAATTAGGTATTGACGGATTAGTTGTTATCGGTGGAGATGGATCTTATCGTGGTGCGATGGAGCTTAGCAATGAGATGTCTATTAAAACAATCGGTATTCCCGGAACTATTGACAATGATATTTGCTGTACGGATTTTACCATCGGTTTTGATACGGCACTTAATACTATTGTTGATGCAATTGATAAAGTTCGTGATACAGCATCAAGCCATGAACGTGCGTTTATTATTGAAGTAATGGGTCGTAATGCGGGGGATTTGGCACTTCTTGCCGGTATTGCCGGAGGTAGCGAAAGTTTGTTGATTCCTGAAAAAAGAGAAGATATTTCTGATATTGTAAGCAGAATTAAAGCCGGCGAAAAACGAGGGAAAAAACATTCTATTATTGTCTTAGCAGAAGGTGTTATGGGTGGACAAGTTCTAGCCGCACAACTTAAAGAATTAACAGGTGAAGAAATTAGATGTACTATCTTAGGACATATTCAACGTGGAGGTACACCATCAGCAATGGATAGAGTATTGGCATCACGTTTTGGAAACTATGCGGTACAACTTTTACTGGCAGAAAAATCAGGTCGTGCTGTCGGTATTCAAAATAACAGATTAGTAAGTACACGTTTTGAAGATGTATTCAGTAACACACATGAAGTAGATTTAACAATTTACGATGTTTCTAAACAATTATCAATTTAAGAAATTATTTTGCAAAATAGTGAAATAATTTGAAAACATATTGAAAATACGATACAATAAGTGTTGGATAAAAGCTAAGAGGTAAAAAATTATATGATACAGAAAAAAACGAAAATTATTTGTACAATAGGTCCTAAATCAGAATCAAAAGAAAAATTAACCGAGATGGTAGAACTGGGAATGAATGTATGCCGTTTAAACTTTTCGCATGGAGATTATGCTGAGCATGGGGAACGTATTAAAGCGATTAAAGAAGTAAGAGAAGAAATGGGAGCCTGCCTTGCAATCTTATTAGATACAAAAGGGCCGGAAATTAGAACACATAATATGGAAAATGATGCGATTATCTTAGAAAAAGGAAAAGATGTTATCGTTTCGATGGAAGAAGTGTTGGGGACGGCGGATAAATTCTCAATTACTTATGGTGAATTGGTATACGACGTAAAAGCCGGAGATACTATTTTGTTAGATGACGGTTTAATCGGTTTAACAGTAAATAATGTAGATACAGCTTCCGGACTAATTTACACAACAGTTCAAAACGGCGGTGTGCTTAAAAACAAAAAAGGTGTAAATGTTCCGGGAGTTTCAACAAAATTACCGGGAATTACTGAAAAAGATGAAGAAGACATTCGTTTCGGTTGTAAAAATGATATTGATTTTGTGGCAGCATCATTTGTCCGTACAAAAGAAAATGTACTGGAAGTGCGACGCATTCTTAAAGAAGAAGGGTGCGACCATGTTCAAATTATTCCTAAAATTGAATGTCAAGAGGCTATTGATAATATTGATGAAATTATTGAAGTATCAGACGGTATTATGATTGCACGTGGTGACCTTGGAGTAGAAGTGCCGGCGGAAGAAGTACCGATTATGCAAAAATCAATTATTACTAAATGTAATCGTGCCGGTAAATTTGTAATAACAGCAACACAAATGCTTGATTCAATGCAGAAGAACCCACGTCCTACACGTGCGGAAGTATCAGATGTAGCGAATGCAATCTACGACGGAACTGATGCGATTATGTTATCAGGAGAATCAGCAGCCGGTGCTTATCCGGTAGAATCGGTTCGTACTATGGCAACCATCGCAAAACATACAGAAGAAATGCAAGATTATTCACGTATCTTAAAAGATCGTTCAAAAAAAATTGTATCAAAAGATATTACAAATGCTATAGGGGTGTCTGTAGGTTACACAGCGTTGAACTTAGACTTGCATACAATCGTAACATATACGGAGTCCGGACAAACAGCACGTTTAATTTCCAAATATAGACCAAATGCGTCAATTTTGGCAGTAACACCAAGCGAAAAAGTAGCACGTGGTTTAAGTCTTGTATGGGGAGTTGATGCGAAAATTTCAGAACAGGTAAAATCGACAGATGAAATGTTGGATACAGCGAAGAAAATTGCAGAAAAATCCGGATATGCTAAAAAAGGTGATGCAATCGTGATTACCGGTGGTATTCCTGTAAATACCTCAAGAAGTAACGTAGGATCTACTAACTTTTTAAAAGTATCTGTAATAGATTAATAATAAAACTTATACAAGGATCGGCTTATATTGGTAAGTCGGTCTTTTCGTATTTTGAAGTGAAATTCTTTATTGTAAGGAGTTGACTGGAGAAATCTGTCTTACTACTAATCATTATTAAGGAATTTATCAAAACTTACTACAAATAAAAAAGAAGTGCAAACTTCACTTCTTTTTTAGGTTATGGCAATATAAAAAACTAAAGAAAATGATTTTTATATTTACATAACACCATTTTATATGAATGCTTTTAATAAAATTTTACACAAACTGCTTCAGGTACCGGAAATTCTTTATCAACAGCTGTTAATTTACCTGTAATTGTGTTTACCGTATATGTTGTAATTGTTCCGCTTGTTTCATTTGTCGCAATGGCAAGATGGTTATCCTCACTCAAATTAAAATCACGTGGATTTTGCCCGTAGGTGCTTATAGTCTGAATATGGGTTAGGCTGCCGTTATTATTTCTAAAGACGACGATACTGTCTTGTCCACGGTTGGATACATATATGAAACGATTATTATTTGATATTTTTATGGCACTTCCCTTATTTTCTTTAAAAAAGTTAGCGGGTAGGGTCGCATAGTATGTAGGATTTGACAACTTGCCGTCGTCATAATCAAAAACTATAACTTCACTTGTAAGTTCAGTAATGACAAATGCGTGGGTTAGTGTATTGTCAAAGATAATATGACGAGGTCCGCTACCGTTTTTTACATAAGTGGTGTATCGTTTGGATAATATACCGTGTTCTAATGTGTATGTTGTGATTTCATCAGTACCTAAGTCACAGCTGAATACATATTTATTATCAGGTGTAAACCCTGAAAAGTGGACATGAGGCTTTTCTTGACGAGGGTGAATACTGCTGCCGAAGTGTATATCCGTAGATAAAAGTGAAGATAACTTGCCGTCTACTACGGAATAACTATCAATCGTTCCGGTGTGATAGTTAGCTGACAGTAAATACTTATTATCTCGGCTTATTTCTACATAGCAAGGGGGATTTCCCTCTTTTTCAACTGCTGTAAGTTCTTCTAATATCCCATCAGGTAAAATTTTAAAACTTGTTACGGCACCGTTCTTATCTTTTTTTGATACGCTGTACAAATATTGTTTATCTGTAGAAAAATCCAAGTATGTCGGATTTTCTATCTTGGCTGCCGATTCAATATTTTTAACTTTTCCCTGAAGATCCAATTCTACTTTATAAATACCTTGACTTTCCTTTTTCGTATATGTTCCTATATAGGCTTTTGGCATAAATTATCTCCTAAACTGTTGTAATTAATTTACATTATATCATTTTATTTATTACTCTGCTAATAAATGAAAAAATTTTCAAACTATGCTATAATAACTAAGATATATAAACCTTTAAGAATAGGGGAATGATAATGAGTAGAACACTAGACAGAACAAAAGATATTTTTTTAGACACAATGCTTTTGGGAAATGAAATTTTAATTAAACGAATAAAAATATCAGGAAAAACTAAAATAACAGTTGTTCTTGCAGCATTTAGAAGTATTAGTAGATTACGTGATGTATTAGCAAATGTTTTTAATCAAACAATGCAAGAATTTGAAGTGATAATTATTGATGATTCAACCGAACAGAAAATAGAGGAATTTATTGCAAATCATGATAACAGTAAGATTAATTACATTAAAAAGCAACTAGGGTCAAATGCCGTCGCAAAAAATTGTGCATTGGAATTTGCTAAAGGAGAGTATGTGATTTTTCTCGAGGAAAATATAAATTTTGAGAAAAATTATTTTGAAAAATTATATTTCTCAGCAAACAATAATTCCTTAGATATAGCCGTTGCAACTAGAAAAAATTATAATATCGTATTAGAAAATAAAGTAACTACGGGAGTACATTATTTAACAACTGAAATTAAAATGTTTAAAAATGATATAGATTATAATTTAACCTCTTGTTTATTTAAGAAAAAATTTCTTGATGTTTATAATCTTCAGTTCCAAGAAGATATGTTGGCATTGGAGAATTTATATTTTAAACTGAAAACATTCGATCTCGCTATGAAAGTCTGTCAAAGTGACAAATGTAGTTATAGAGAATTAACGGAGCAAAAAACTGTTCGTAATCAGGCGATGATTTCAGCTTCAACAAGAAGAATAATGAATGCTACTGAAAGAATAGAAGTATTTAAAAAAGGAAAAAAATACGAAGAAAGTCTTAATTTGTTATGCGGTTATTTATGGCTTGATGTACTTCGTATGTATGATAATATGGAAGAAGAAGTAGAATTAGTTCAATTAATAAAAACAAAGAAACATTATTTTGCTACCGACAGTTTTATAAATAAAATGTTATTAAATATATCGCCGATAGTATTTGCTAGTCATTTAAATCGAAAAGAAAGGGGATAGTAATGAGAAAAATTTTACATAATGTGTTTGCATATGTTTTTATCGGACTTTTTACGATAGTGCTTATTTGGGCATATGTTGCACCATTTGTTTATGAGCGTATTCTCAATCCGCTTGCTTTATTATTAGGTGTTCCGGTGTTCTTTATGTTATTTATATACGGGGCAAAAAAAATATTAAACACAGATGAAGAATTGTTAAAAAAATACAATAGAATTATTGTTGTGGTATATTTAATATTTCAAGCTATTATTTTATCAATGGATACGTTGAATTTCTCCGATGGTGCTGAAATAGAAAACGAATCACATTATATGTTAAACTATGGAAAGTTTTCAGGTGAACGTTATTTTTTAGTCTATCCGAATAATATTAATCCCACGATTATTTTATATTGGATATATCGTATAGCCGGGGCATTACATATATCAGAAGTATGGGCATTACATATTTTTTGTTTTGCTATTACTTCAGTTACAATGTATTTAACGTTTAAAACGGCAGGAAAGTTGTTATCAAAGCAAAAACAAACAATTATATTGGCGCTGATGTTATTATATATTCCATTTCAAATGTATAGTTTATTTTACTATTCAGATAGTTTAATGGTTATTATGGTATCCCTTATCATTTATGTACTTATTCCGTTTGACGGCAGTTTTATTTTTAGGACAAAACATATTGTAGCAGTTGCTATATTAATCGCTTTTGGGTGGAATTTACGTTCAAATATTATTATAGTTTTGCCTGCTCTTATTGTTTATCTATTGTTTTTCAAATGGTATAAAAATTTAATGATATTACTCTTAACTTTTGCTATATCGTTTGTGATTTTTGGTAAAGGGTTTGATATGCTGTGGAATCACTATGGTTTTATTCAAGATGCAGGATACAAATTTCCGATGTTACATTGGGTAATGATGGGGATGAGTATTCAAGGGGGAAGTTATAACTGGCAGGATTTTCAATTTACATATCTTAGTCAAAATAAAGCGGCGGATGATTTAGGATTATTCTTTAATCGTCTGACACATAGACCGTTATTTTTAAATTTATTGGTATTTGTCTTAAAAATACGTGGTAATTGGAGTGACGGGACTATAAATTATACCAACGGAACACGTGCTTTACGTGACGGCGACGGTTTTTTGTGGCAGCTATTTTATGGCAGTAATAACAGCTTTTTTGTCTATATTTCACAGATGATATATGTTGTTATAATTTTTGGTATGGCTTATTATATCTACAAGCGACGTAAAGAATATATTACATCGTGTTTCTTATTCCAAATTATTATATTCGGAGTATTTATGTTCCACTTAATTTGGGAAGCTAAACCTCGCTATGTTTACGCTTGGATGCCGATTATTTTTATACTTGGAGCAAAAGGACTAATACTCTTTGCTGAACGTTATGAAACAACTATTTTTGATCGTTATAAGAAAAAATTATATATTTCATTTGCTGTTGTTTTTGCCTTGCAAATTGGAACGGACAGCTTTTTACGTCCATCTTATTCAATGAATTTAGATTATGATTCACGTGTGATTAACGGAATCAGCATTTATGCAACGGATAACTATTTAAGAGACGGTATTGTCAGGGTAAATAAAGATACTGAGGTAGAACAAACATTTGAGGCAACTCGCAGTTTCAATTATATTCGAGGTTATATTTCATCATATGATGAGAAAAATAATTCACGTTATAAAGTTGAGATTATTGATAAAAAAAATAATAAAGTAGTAAGAGAACATACATTTATTTATCGTGAGTTGTATTGGGAGATACCACTACAAACTTATACATTACGTTGGTATTTTGATGATTTACCGGCAGGTGATTATGCAGTGAAATTTTCACAAATAGAAACTGAAAACAATGGCAGTATCGTCATATCAAGCGTACCGAATGAAATGGTTGATATGTACGAAGCCGGAAAACTTTACATCAACGGAGCAGACCAGAATAAAAAAGATTTATCATTGCAAATAGGGCACCGCTATAAAAAACTATGGTGGTATTAATATAAACTTTATTTTATGGAAATTAGAAAGATAAATATAATAAATTCTAATCTTATAATAATGAAGAATGAAAAAATATTGCAGTAACTTTTAAAGTTTTATATAAAATATAGAGTATGATAAAAATGCTAGGTAAATATAATTACTTAGCATTTTTTGATTTAAACTAACCTATATAAATAAATGATAATAAGACTTTTATATTATTGCAGTTTTAAAAACAAATGAATATTTCAGAAATTTTCCTAAATAAAATAGTTTCCTAGTATTGTGCAAGATAAGTAAAATTTGATATATTTGTATTAAGAGATTATTCGTTATTTAGTTGAAATTTTATATTATAAACTAAATTTCACTAAAATAACTCAGCATTTTCCGTATTAAAGTTTTACATATTTCATATTAATTGATATAATGGTAAAGTATTATTTATAAAAAACTAGGAGGAACGCTGTGAAACACGAATTTATATTAGTTCTTGATTTTGGAAGTCAGTATAATCAACTTATTACACGTCGTGTACGTGAGTTAGGTGTTTATTCTGAGTTACATGATAATGAAATATCAATTGATGAAATTAAAAAAATGAATCCTAAAGGTATCATTTTATCAGGTGGACCGAATTCTGTATATGAAAAAAATTCGTTAACTATTGATGATGAGATATTTAACTTAGGTATTCCGGTGTTAGGTATTTGCTACGGTATGCAGCTTATGCAGCATAAATTAGGCGGTAAAGTGGAATCAGCTACAAGCAGAGAATACGGTGCACATAATATCAATGTAGTAACAGGCGCTAAATTGTTTGAAAATACGCCGGTCACTCAACAAGTGCTGATGAGCCACTCTGATAAAGTAGTTTCTTTGGCTTCAGGATTTAAGACTGTAGCAACAAGTGATAATTGTCCAATAGCCGCAGCAGAAAATGTAGAAAAAGGATTCTATTGTTTCCAATTTCATCCCGAAGTGCGTCACTCTGAATATGGTTATAAGTTATTGGAAAATTTTATCCGTAATGCTTGTCATTGCACTGAAAACTGGACTATTCAAAATTTTATTGAGGAAAAAATTGGAGAAATTCGTGCAGAAGTTGGAAATAAAAAAGTATTATGTGCCTTATCAGGCGGGGTTGATTCATCTGTTGTTGCCGCATTATTAGACAAAGCAATAGGAGAACAACTTATATGTATGTTTATTGATCATGGATTACTTCGAAAAGGCGAAGCCGAGGGTGTTATGTCTACATTTAGTAAAGAAGTTGCCGGCGGTTTCAATATGAATTTAATAAAGGTTGATGCTAAAGAGCGTTTCTTAGGAAAACTTAAAGGGGTTAGTGATCCGGAACAAAAACGTAAAATTATCGGAAATGAATTTGTTTATGTTTTTGACGAAGAGTGTGCTAAATTACATGATGTACCATTTTTAGCACAAGGAACACTTTACACGGATGTCATAGAATCAGGAACGAAAAATGCCCAAACGATAAAGTCGCATCACAATGTAGGCGGACTTCCCGAAGACATGCGTTTCAAACTAATTGAACCTTTAAATACATTGTTCAAAGATGAAGTTCGCGCATTAGGAGAAGCTCTAGGCTTACCACATGAAATTGTCTGGCGTCAGCCATTTCCGGGGCCGGGATTAGGTATTCGTGTTTTAGGAGAAGTAACGGAAGAAAAACTTCAAATCGTTAGAGATAGTGACTTTATTCTGCGTGATGTTATCGCTAAACGTGGCTTAGAAGGAGAAATCTGGCAATATTTTACGTGTCTTCCGGAAATTCGCTCAGTAGGGGTTATGGGAGATGTGAGAACTTACGATTATACAGTTGCTGTTAGGGCGGTAACAAGCATTGACGGTATGACAGCAAGCTGGGCGCATATACCATTTGAAGTTCTTGAAGAAATTTCAGCCCGTATAGTAAACGAAGTAGCTCATGTTAATCGTGTAGTCTATGATATTACAAGTAAGCCGCCAGCAACGATTGAGTGGGAGTAGAGCAGATTCTCTCGAAAATGGCTTAAAATCAAGGCTTATAGCCTATTGAAATTAGCAACTGGGACAAAATTGGGTAAAGATTTTAAAAAGAATAATCTCAGTAATTGTTCAAAGTGGCTTGCAATTGAATATAAAAAATCAGACCGTAGCTTGATTGTTACGGTCTTTTTGTGGTTCATTAGGATATATATTGTTAAGCGAAATTTGGACAAACTGGGATTTATTTGCGATGAGATTGCATTCTTTCTATACCTTCTGAATATTCTAAAAGCTTAACAATTAGTGGATTATCAAACTCCCATTGGTCAATTATATATCTTGGATAAGAAAGTACATATGTAGGATTTTTTTCTAATTGCTTAAGTTCAAATAAAATTTGTTGAAGATTATTAATTCTCCATTCATCTAAATCCATCATGTTATTTTTTATCTCATTTTGTACAAGTTCCTGTATTTCTTTATTTTTCATTAAGTCCTCTAAATTCAAATTTCCCAGCTCTACAAGCGAAGGATTTAGTTATTTCTTCTTTTTGGGTTTTGGTGCAGGTAATTCATCATACATTGAATTGAATAAGTCAGTTAGAAATTCTTTGTTATCTACATCATCTACCAACAACATTTCCTTTGCTCCATCATATGGTAACTCATACTTTGCATTTGGCATATATGCTATTGCAGATTTAACAGGCTTCACTAAAAACCTATCATCATAAATTCCACCAACAATTTTTCCACGATAATAAACAATATATTCGCCCATCATTGATCTATATGTTATTTCTTCCAACTCGGATAGTTGTTCTAAAATGAAATCTAAATATTCTTTACTTGAAGCCATGACTTCACCTCACAAATTCTAATTTGCTAAATAATAGCCTTCTAATCATTTGTATTATTTTTTGTTTTTCTTCAAAAACCTTGATTTTTTAGGAAACGATAGTTTCCAGTCTTCTAATTCTTCATCAGAGATTTCTCCGTTATAATGCTTTTTTCTCATCTCATCCCACTCTACTAAAAAATCATCAAAGTGAGGATTATGAGATAAAAGGACGGTTGGTTCGCCTTGACCTGTAAGCGGTCTAAATTTCATTTCCTTTTCGTAGTCAAAAATGATATGCATTATTTCAAAAATAGAATTAGGTTCATGGTCAATTAAAGCAGATATATCACACTCAAGAGCATCTGCAATCTTTCTTAGTTGTTCTATATTTGGGGATCTATTTCCCAATTCATAATTACGAATTGCAGCATCAGTTAATCCGGACATGATGGCAAGTTCTTTTTGTGTTAGTTTCCTAAACAAACGAATTTGTTTTAATTTCTTACCGGAAATCATTTCAGGACTCCTCTCTTAAAAATTCTTTTATATTCTATCATAAATAATCACAAAACACAACACAAACGTTCTGTTTAATATTTCGGATAACGCATTAATATCAGCAATAATAGAAGAAAATATTTTATAATAGCTCTTGACAGAACGAAAACGAACTATTATAATACGGATATACAGTTCAGATACGAACTGTTAAAGCGCAAGATATTTAGATTGACGCTCGTCCTATCTCAAGACATGGATGCAGAACCTTGCAAAAACTATGAATTGAAAGGAGGGCTAAAAATGCAAAAGATATTCATGACAGCAAAAGAAGTTCAAGATTTTTTGGAAGTCAGCAGAACGACTGCATATCAGCTGATCAACGAAATGAATCAGGAACTTACAAAGCTCGGCTATCGAGTACAAAGAGGCAAAGTGAATCGACAGTATTTCATGGAAAAGTATTGCTATGGGAAAGAAGTTAGAAAAGAGGTGTAAAGGTGGGTGCATATAGAGATGAAAATAAAAACGGCACTTGGTATTGCAAGTTCAGCTATGTGAATTGGAAAGGTGAGAAGCTAAACAAGAAAAAAAGAGGGTTTTCAACAAAGAAGGAAGCATTGAATTGAGAAAAAGAGTTTTTATCACAGCAAGCCGGAACGGTTGAAATGACTTTTCGAGAGTTCTTTGAACTTTATAAAAGGGATAAAAAACCTCGTATCAGAGAAAATACTTGGCGTACGAAAGAAGCTATTGTTACAACAAAAATAATGCCATATTTGGGTGATTTACTTATGAATAAAATCAGCAATGTAGCGATTATCCAGTGGCAGAATGAATTGATGAAAATCAAAGATGATAGAGGTCAAACTTATTCGCCGACATACCTTCGCACAATCCATGCTCAACTTAGCAGTATTTTGAATCATGCTTGCAGATACTACAACTTGAAAACTAATGTTGCCAGAGATGTTGGAACTATGGGAGAAAAAGAAGCGGATGAAATGCTATTTTGGACACAGGAAGAGTATGAAGCTTTTATCAAGGCAGTTAAGGATAAACCGCATTCATATTATGCCTTTGAAATTCTATATTGGTGCGGACTTCGGATGGGAGAGCTTCTTGCCTTGACTAAAGAGAAATTTGATTTTAAGACAGGAACCATAAAAATTGATGAATCTCTACAAAGGATTGATGGAAAGAATATTATCACTCCACCAAAAACGAAGAAGAGCATTCGGAAAGTAGCTATGCCGGATTTCTTGGCTGAAGAAATCAAAATATACTTGAATGGTTTTTATAAATTAAAGTCAAAGGATTTGATATTTACATTTTCAAAGAGCTTCCTTCATCACGAAATGGATAGAGGAGCGAAGAAAGCTAATGTAAAAAGGATAAGGGTGCATGATTTGAGACATTCTCATGTATCTCTTCTAATTGAACTTGGTTTTTCTGCAACAGCTATCGCTGATAGAGTCGGGCATGAGTCAATTGATATTACCTACAGATATGCACATCTTTTTCCTAGTAAGCAGAAAGAAATGGCAGATTCGCTAACACAGGTGAGAGTAAAAACAAAAAATGATTGGGAAGATTTATTGAAAGAGGATGAAGAAAATGTTTAGACCGGAATCTCTACAAAAAAGGACAAAGCAGATTAAAGAAAAGAAGATAAAGAACGAGAAAAACAGAAAGCGTAATCGCATCTTGAATTTCAGAGTTTCTCAGGAAGAATATGATTTGATAAATAAGCAAGTCGAAATAAGCGGACTGTCAAAACAGGACTACTTTATACAACTTCTTGGTGAACACAAGATAAATATTACAGCTGATTATAGAGTTTTAGATGCCATAGCAAAAGAGATATTTCAGTTGGCAAGAGTAATTAAAAAGTTCGGAAAATTAGATGAAGAAGCACAGGACATTTTGCTGTATGTTTTGGAGATTTATGAAGAGATTAAACAAGAAAAAAGCCTTTAGCCAAAAGACCAAAGGCAAGATGAAAGTACAACTTGGTGTTTCATCCCTGACAAGATTATTTTATCAGGTTGTACTTTTGTCATCAACTATAGATTGGAGGACAACATGATAAAAGCGGAACAGTATAAACAAAATATTCCGATGGAATTAAGACAGTATAAACAATGGTTATGGTTTAAGAGAATCAGAAAAATAGATTTGAAAGGGAAGGAAAAAATACTCAAGCTTCCTGTGAGTCCAATTACTTTCAAATCTGATGACTGGAATAATAAAGAACAATGGGCAGATTTTGAAACAGCTGTTAATAATATAGAGGGTAGTGGCTCAGATGGATTGTCTTTTGTACTAAGCATGGATGATCCATTTCTTTGTATTGACTTGGATAATGTATCTTGTGATATGAGAGAAAGGTTTTTCAGAGATTTTCATGACACTTATATTGAAATTTCTCAATCCGGTAAAGGACTTCATATTTTTGTAAAAGGGGAAATTGCTGACAATTTCAATAACCAAATTGAGAAAGTGGAAATGTATCAAAACAACAGATGTATCGCTATGACTGGAAATAGCATTGATGGAATATCAAATAACATCATAGATAAGCAGAGTGAGATTAATAGATACTATGAGTGTTTTGCGCCTAAAAAGAGCGTTAGAGAGCAAATAAGAGCTTATCAATCAGATAATGATACACTGCCTGATACACCTAAAATCATAGAAACAATGTGTAAGCATAATAGAAAAGCTAAAGGTTTATTTGAAGGAACAATAGCAAGCGCAGATGCCAGCAAAGATGATTTTTTGCTGTTGCTATTATTAAATAGCTATACACATGGTGATGAAGCTTTGATGAAAGAGATATTTTTAATGTCTGCCTTAAATCGGAGCGATGACAGAAGCAAAAGAAAAAATGAAGCAGCTTATATCAAATATTTGGAAGATAGTATCAAAAAAGCTACTCAGTATGGAAATAAAAGATACTGGGATTATAACTATCACAGAAAAAGTGTAGGTGATAACCGTGAATGACTGGCTCAAATTTAGTGATGATGAATTATCAGATTACCTAAATAGAGAACTTGAATATACCGATAAGGGACAATTAAAAAGTAATACTACTAATCTAATCACTGTGCTTGTAAATCCGTTGTTCTGCAAAGAAGAGAAGATAATAGACGGAACAATTTTCTTTGATACATGCAGCTTGACAGTCAGGTTTTTCGGAACGCTTAAGGGAGAAAAACAGAAAGAAAATGAAATCAGAAAATGGAATGACCATTTAACAAATCTTTTAGGTGTGGAAATCGAAAGAGAATTTGGAATTAAGTATTCTAAAAACCGAATGGATGATGCCATAACCTTTATCGCTCATAAAAGAGCGGTAAATCTTCCTGCTATGTATATGAAGTCGCTTCCCTATGATGGTGAGAGGTATATTTCAAAATTGCTTCCAAAATATCTTGGAGCAGAAGATACAAAATTAAATGCCTGGATTATGGAACATATGTTAGTTGGGATGGTAAAAAGAGTTTTTAATCCCGGATGCAAGTTTGATGAGCTGATGGTTCTTACGGGAATTCAAGGTGTAGGCAAAACCAGTTTTATAGAGAAGCTGGCATTATTTTCCGAATGGTATTGCTCATTAAATAATATCAAAGGTAAGGATGCAGTCAGTAATCTTGTTGGAAAAGTTGTAGTGGAATTGGAAGAATTTGTAGCTCTTAGGAATGCGAAAAGTGCTGATGAAGCTAAGCTGTTTATATCGGCAAGAACAAGTACCGTAAGGCTTCCATACGAGCGGTTTTCTGCTGATGTAAAGAGAACTTGTATCTTGATTGCTACTACAAATGATGCGACTTTTTTAGGAGATTTTTCCGGAGAAAGACGGTATCTACCTGTGAAAGTGAATAGCGAAAATATTGAATTACCAATCATGTACGATGTAGAAAAATTTCCTGTACTGGAAACTATCACAAGAGAAGAGCATCGTAATATTGTTCAACATGATTTTGAGGGAACTATCGCAGAAGCGGTATATCTTTATGAAAACAAACTTCATGATTTCTATTTACCTAAGGAGTTGCGTTCAGATTTGGATTTTGTTATTCAAACCCATAAGAGTGAGAACAGGCATGTACAAAATTTCTTGGACTTTATGGAATGGAAATCTACAAAATCAGACACTCCAGATTTGCTATGCTCTGCTGAATTTACAAGTAGATACCCTGAAACCAATGAAAAAGTATTTTCGGAATTGATGGCGAACGAAATGGTAGATGACTGGAAACTTGAACCATCTGTAAAAAGCAAGAAGGTAAGAATTGACGGAGTGGTTCGGGTTAGTAAGAAGTTTTATAAACGAAATATTAATACAGATTTTGTTGAGGTTAATGCAGAGGACATACCATTCTAATAGTTTTGAAAAAGTCCGCTACCGCTACTTTGCTACCCGTAAGATAAGGTAGTGAGGTAGTGGTAGCGACAATTTTTAACTTTTATAGATTTTACGGAAATAAAACAGGAAGTATTTCTGTGATAGTTAAGACTATGAAAAAGCTTGATAAATGGAATGCGACATTAACTTTAATAGCAAGCACAGTAAGTGTGTGTACACTTACGAAAAAATGACTTCAGAAATCACATCGGAGATTTAATTTCGATCAACATTTTTAGCTTGTTAGGGAGAACCCTAAGACCCCAAAAACTATTAGAAGGAGTAAATTAAAATGGCAAACAGAAAGAGAAATGTAAGGTTGAGATTTGACTTAACAGATAAAGAAAAAGAATTATTTGAAAGGAAAAAGGAAGAAAGCGGAGCAAAAAGCATGAGCCACTTTATACGGAAAACAGTTTTGGAAAAGGAAATTTATGAAGTTGACTTGAAGCCTTTGAGAGATTTATACATAACATTATTCGCTGCCACAAATAAATTAAATCAGATTGCCAAGAGAGTAAATCAAACAGGAGTAATTTATAAAAATGATATTGATGATATGAAAAAATCTATCGAAAAGTTCTCAAAAGAGCAAGGGGCTATACATTCGTTGTTGCTGAGAAGGGCGAAATGATTTACAACGAATGAAGCAATAATAACTTTTTACAGCTGTATATTTTAACAGTTGTAAGAAGTTATTAGATATGGTATAATATTTTAAAATATAGGAGGTATAAGTGGTGAGTAATGAAATTAAATTTTTAATAGATGATGTGCTTAGTGAAAAGAAATTGAGTAAAAACTGGCTAGAAGAAAATGCTAAGTTACAAAGAAGTCAGTTAAACTCCTATGCAAATAACAAAGTGAAAAGAATAGATCTTGATGTATTAGCAAGGATATGCATTGCGTTGAATGTTGAGGTTGGAGATATTATGAAAATTCAACATAAAATCGGAGGAAGATAAATGGAAACGAAAGTGGTAATTATTCCAGATGGTAAAATCTGTGATTATATTGATGGTAAATTTAGAAATGATACGCCAGAAGAATATGTAAGACAAACTGTTGAAAAAAGACTTGTCAATGAACATAAATACTCAAGAGACAGAATATGTGTTGAATATACTGTCCAAATAGGTTCTGGGAAGAAAAGAGCAGACATTGTAATTTTTCCTGATGAAGAAACAGATAAAAAACAAGAAAATATTAAGATAATAATTGAATGTAAAAGTGAAAAGATAGAAGCTAATAATGCTAAGGATGGCGTGGCTCAATTAAAATCATATATGTCCGCTTGCCCCAATGCTGAATGGGGGATGTGGACAAATAGTAAAGAAAAGTTTGTCTTTAAAAAATTTACTGATGATAAAGGTGTAATTCAGTTTATGGATTACAATGATATACCATCTGAAGATGGCAATATTGATGATATCAATCGTCCGAAGAGAGCTTCACTTAAGAATGCATCAGATGACAATCTTTTATTTACATTTAAGACTTGCCACAATCACATTTATGTAAATGAAGGAATGCAGAAACAGCCAGCATTTTTTGAGTTGCTTAAAGTTATTTTTTGCAAAATTGAAGATGAAAGAAATATCCCCAAGGCTCTTGAGTTTTACGCAACGAGTGAAGAGCGATCTAATTCAGATGGACAATTGACGGTTAAAAATGGAATTGAAAAAATATTTGACCGCGTAAAAAAAGAAAAAAAGAATGCAAAAATTTTTGATCCTAATGACACTATAAAACTTAACCCAAGAACATTATCATATATTGTTAGTGAAATTCAAAAATACAGCTTACTTAATACAAGAATTGACATTAAAGGAAAAGCTTACGAGGAAATTGTTGGTGCAAATTTGCGTGGCGATAGGGGAGAGTTTTTTACACCAAGAAATGTTATGGCGATGGTAGTAGAAATGATAAATCCAACTATCGACGAAAAGGTATTGGATTCTTCTTGTGGGACAGGCGGGTTTTTGGTAACTGCAATGACCTATGCAATGAAGCAACTGAAGATAGAATTTGAAAAAGAAACTGGCAAGTTAAAATCTGAATGGAACGATTTTGAAAAGAAAGCCTTTCAAGACAAAATTTCAGATATGGCTATGAACAATTATTTTGGATTTGATATAAATCCTGATTTAGTTAAAGCTACAAAAATGAATATGGTAATGAATAATGATGGCAGTGGTAATATTTTGCAGAATAATTCTTTACTTCAACCGCATGAATGGACAGATGATTTTAAAACAAGATTGTCAGCAGCGTTGCAGATAGATAAGAAAACACTCATCAATAAAGATAGTATAGGATACTTTGATGTTATTGTTACAAATCCACCATTCGGAAGTAAGATTCCAATTAAAGACCATGCCATATTAAGCCAATTTGATTTGGCAAAAATTTGGAAGCAAGATAAGAAAACTGGTAAATGGACTATTACTGATAGATACCAATCTTCAGTATCACCAGAAATTTTATTTATAGAACGTTGCTATCAATTTTTAAAACCAGGTGGAAGAATGGGAATTGTACTCCCTGATGCTTTACTTGGTTCACCGGGAACAGGTTATATAAGAGAATGGTTAATCAAAAATACTAAAATCATTGCAAGTATTGACTTGCATGAAGATACATTCCAACCAAGGAATGGTACTCAAACTTCCGTGTTGATTTTACAAAAGAAAACTGAAGAAGAAATTTCAAAAGAAGAAACAACTGGGCAAATGGCAGATTATAATATCTATATGGCTATAGTTGATAAAATTGGACATGATAAGAGAGGCAATACACTTTTCAAGAGAGATAATGATGGAAATGAGATTATGGTTTCGGAAAAACAAAACATATATAAACTTGATGAAACATCGTCAGGATCTAAAACTGCTCAAATGGAAAGTAGAGAAAAAGTTGTTGATGATCAAACAGTACTTGTTCCAAATATTTTTAGAAAATGGAAAATAAATGAGGGAATATCATGGTAAATTCAGTGGCTAAAAAATTAGAAAAAGAATTTATAGAAATAATTAATCTCCCTAAAGATGATATAAGTTGGTCTAGTGTATCTTTAAGTGAAGTATTAGAAAGAGATAATAGGCTTGAAGCTTCAACTTTTAATATAGATAGAACTCATTCGATACAACTTTTAGAAAATAGTAAATATGATTTAGTACTTTTAGGGACAAAGGAAATTGGCTTTAAGGATTGTTTTTATGGACCAAGAGCAAAAAGAAACTATTTGACAAATATAGATAGCACATCAATAGGATTTCTTGGTAGTTCAGAGATGTTAGACATATATCCAAATCCTGTTAAATTTGTTTCTCATGATAATTCTATGGTAGATTCTCTTTCTTTAACTGAAGGAACAATATTAATATCTCGCTCAGGGACTATAGGTAATGTAACTTTTGTTGGTCAAACATTATCAAAATTTTTAGTAAGCGAGCATGCAATTAGATTGGTTATGAACGAATTTCCAGGATTCGTGTATACTTATTTAAAAACTGATGTCGCACAAAATTTGCTCCACGCTGAAAAATTTGGTTCAGTAATTTTAGAAATAGAACCTGATGCTTTAAAAAACATGTTGATTCCCAATGCACCTGCCTTAATTAAGAAGAAGATACATGATTTAATAATGGATTCGTATGCTAATAGAGATGAATCAAATCGTCTTATAGATGAAGCTACAAAAATAATGATAGAAGAATTAGAACTTCCACCTATTGATGATTTAAAGTAAGAAGCTTTTTCATACAGTAGGGAAATCAACTCTTTTTCAACTAAATTAAGTGATTTAGACGGAAGATTAGAGGGAAGTTACCATATTCCTTTAATCGAAGTTATTGAAAGATATATAAGTAAAAAAGCAATTGTAAAAAATTTGAATAGTGAAGATATTACAGAAAAAATAATATTACCAGGAAGGTTCAAACGGGTTTATGTGGAAAAAGGAAACTGAAAAGTATTTATAGGAGGAAAAGAAATAAATCAGCTTGATCCTGAGAACAAAAAATATCTTTCCTTGGCTCATCATTCAGATAGAATAAAAAAGGAACTCAATATTATTAAAGGTATGGTTCTTGTAACTTGCAGTGGCACTATAGGTAAAGTTGCTTTAGTTCCTGAACATTGGAATAATTGGACCTTGAATCAACATGTTATGAGAATTGTAAGTAAGGAACAATATTATGCATTGATTTTCACATGGTTAAATTCAGAATATGGAAAAGAATTAATAAGAAGACAAACCTACGGTTCAGTCGTAAATGAAATTACAGATAAACAATTAGGGGCTATAGGTATTCCTATTTTTAAAGAGGATACTATAAATAATTCAATTATAAGTGATTAGGCTACAATAAACTAGACAGATA
>NZ_KI271854.1 GCF_000469465.1 Gemella bergeri ATCC 700627
GGTGTGTTTTGATTGTATTATAATAAAATTGTGTATAAAAATGTAGGATTTAATTTACATCTTAAATAATACATAATATTATAAAATACTTAACAAGAAAAAACCACTTATATAAGCGATGTAAACTGTTATTCCTAATATATAGTATATTATAACATACTAAACTATTGTTGTAAATTAAATCCTACTTAAAAATACAAAGAAAGGAAGAAAATTTGTAAATGCAAAAATAAAATTTTAATCGAAAAATTAATTTTAATAATAAAGGAGGCTATATTATGAGTACGAAACTCAAAGAAAAGGGTAGAAAGGCATCTACCTTGTTTTTATCGTTATTAATGCTGCTTAGTGTATCAACACAGAATTTAACGACACATGCAGCGGATAAAGATAAAGGTATCGAAGTAACTGTTGATAGAACAGAACTTGATAAGAGTGTTAAACAAGCACAAGATGCCGGAGTAAATGTAAAAAAAGAAAGCAATGTTGATAAAGGAGTAGCAGTGACAAAGGCTGAAGCGGATAGAAAAATCGCTGAGATAAAAGATGATTATAATCAACAGATACAAAAGCTAAAACAGGCAAAACAGGAATTAGATAAATACAATGCAGAAAAAGCAGAGTATGACAAGAAAAAACAAGAATATGATAAAAAATTAGCGGAGTATAATAAGAAAAAACAAGAGTATGATAAAGCTCTAAAAGAACTTGAAAAACATAAAAATGAGGATGGCTATCTGAAGTCACCAATAGGGCAGCCACTAATTTTTGAGTCAGAATCAAATGCGGTTTTGAACATAAAATCAGGAGGCGTGGAATATAAGAAAGGCGATTTTTACAAACATGCAGAAAGCTTAGGTTACTTACAAAATGACGATAAACTAAAAAAAGAACTTGTTTATAAACACATTAAAGATTTTGATAATGCCCCTGATAAAAATGGGAAGAGGGTATTTTTGAAGTATAATCAACCGCTAGTAGCAAGGTACACAAATCTGCAAAAATCATATATGAACGGTAAGAAGATTTCTGCAGTCGAGTACATATATACGCTTAAAAGCACAGGTGGTCTAAAGAAAACAGAAATTCCAGCATTTTTGTATTCTGATCCAACCATTACGGTAAGATACTGGGCGTTTTTTAATAACATAAGAATAGCCATGGAAGTTAAAATGTACGATGAATATGGTAAGGAAATTGATACAACAGGTGCGCTTCTGGATTTTCAATCCCTGAACAGAGGACATGGATACCCTCAATTCAACGGTAAAAATGCAATTGAAAAAGTTTCATATTATACAGGTGAACCTCTTGAAATCAATGGATCATCTGTGAAAGCACATGGCATCAATTTATTTGCAGATAAGTCAAATTATGCAACGGCAGATGGATCAAAATATGCATCATGGCAATGGGATTCTGAAACTTCTCCGTTAAATTGGTATGGTGCTATAGTCGGTAAACAGACACGATCAAGTATCCAGTTTGATATGGAGTCAGACAATTGTGTTAACGTATGGTTTGGTTTTGACAGTAAGATTAAGCCGAAGGATATACCTATAGAACCAACTCCACCAACACCACCGGTAGAACCTAAGAAACCGGATATACAAGTAAATTATCATTATGATATTCTTTATGTTAAATCACAAGTTGAGAAAAAAGTAACAGATGAAGCTGACAAAGATATAAATAACGCAACAGTTCAAACAGGTTCGGTAGTAAAATTTAAGTTACAAACATCAAACTTCCCGGCGGGACACGAAGAAATTAAATCATTGGTGTTTAAAGACGTATTACCGGATGGGTATGAGTTTAATCTGGAAGGAACAAAACAAGCCAGCTCGGATTATGATGTAACATATGACAAAGATTCCAGATTACTTACATTTAAAGCTAAAGATACTCTATTAAGTAAAATAAATGCTGATCTAACAAAAGAAGCACAAGTGCCTTCACCAATTATTACAGGTAAGGTAACAAAAGAGGGTACAAAATATGAAAATCATTTTGATTTGGATATTAACAATGTTTACAAAGTAACATCAGAGCCGGTTAAAGTAAATACACCTGTAAAACCAAGTAAAAAAGTATTTACAGGACAAGATACAACAAATATAGATGGAAAAGTAGTAAAACCAAATCAAGAATTAACATATAAAATTGATTATAAAAATACAACCGGGAAAACACAAGAAGTAGAAATTACTGACGTTATTCCAAAATTTACAAAATATATAGAAAACAGTGCAAGTGATAATGGAGCGTATGACAATAGCACCAAAAAACTTACATGGAAAAAAACAGTAGAAGACGGTAAAGAATGGAGTGTAACATTTAAAGTAAAAGTTGACAGTGATGTAAACGGAAAAGTAATCGATAATATAGGACATACAAAAGATGCTGCTAATAGTTTCGATACAAACATTACATCAAATCCAACGCCAAAAGAACCGGTAAAAGACGTGGTAGATAATAAGGGAACAACAATAAACGGTAAAGTGGTGAAACCGGGAGAGACTCTAACATATACTGTTGAATACAAAAACACAACAGATCAGGA
>NZ_KI271855.1 GCF_000469465.1 Gemella bergeri ATCC 700627
AATAGTTTATAAAATACTGCTTTTTTACGCTTTTATTACATTAAATATATAATTTTATCCATTAGATTTAGATTAAAAAATTTATGAATATCTATATTGAAAAATTAAAGTAAAATATTAAAGTAAAATTAAGTTATTTTTATTAGAATAGAAAACAGGATCGATTCACCGGAAACGTAGTTATATAATTCTATGTTTTTAAATCTAGTTTAAGGAGGATAGTTAAATTTACTAAGTCTTAATTTATTGAAGTCATGGTATATAATTTGTGATTAATTATAATCAAATAAAAATTTCATAAATAAAAATTATTAAGAAAGGAACATATATATGTCAATTACAAAACGCGCATGGAATTATATCAGTAGAAAAAAAGTAAAAACTGTACTTATATTTCTGATATTAACATTAATTTCCACTGCATTATTAAGTAGTTTTTCTATTATGTTTGCTACTAATAAAATTGAAAAAAAAATATATGAAATATCTAATACAGGATTTACTGTAGTTAGCAAAAATGTTGAACAACCTATAACATTAGATGTAGCTAAAAAATTTTTAGAAAATAAAAAAATTTCTAAATACAATTTTAAATATGATACTTTGGCAAAGCTAACAGATAAAAAAGTTGTTGATGTTAAACAAAATGTAACAATAGATGAATCAAATTCTAAACTAAGCAATTTAGTATCTATATTTGGTTCAACAGATACAAGATTAGAAAAAGAATTTACAAGTGGAGTTTTTAAATTAGAAAAAGGTAATCCTATTACCGAAAAAGACAATTCAAAGGTTCTTATACATGAGAAATTAGCACAAAAAAATAATTTAAAAGTAGGAGATAAAATAAAACTACGTGGAGTTGCTTTAAAGGAAAAAAATACACAGGAGAGTAGTGAAGTTGAACTTGAAGTATCGGGAATTTTTTCAGGGCAAAAAAATGAAAAAAATACTGGTTTAAGTTCAGATGCTACGGAAAATACTATTTTTACAGATTATAATTCCAGTCAAAAATTATGGGGTTATAAAACCAATGACTACAAGGTAACAACGGCAGTATATTTTTTATCTAATCCTAATGAAATTGATAGTGCAATAGATATCGCTAAAAAAACACCAATAGATTGGAATGGTATTGATATTGTGAAAAATAATAAAGATTTTGAAGCAGTTTCTTCATCCATTACAAATTTTAAAAATATTATAGACGTATTAACATTGGGTATTATAATAGGAAGTGTTGTTGTTTTATCACTTATATTAATGTTTTGGCTGAGAGAACGAATTTATGAAATCGGAATTTTATTATCGTTGGGTATTTCAAAAATTAAAATTATTGCTCAGTTTATTATAGAGTTAATAATAATTTCAATATTTAGTATAATTTTATCCTTTGCCGGCGGTGATATTGTCGCAAAATATGTGTTTAAAGAATTTATTAACAACGGACAACTTGAAGATGGATCTACATCCATATTTGAAAGTGTTATACCGAAATTAGATTTTACAACTGTTATCTCAACGTATGGGATACTGATTCTTATTATACTACTATCAGTAATAGGTACTTCGTATATTATTTTACATAAAAAACCAAAAGATATTTTATCAAATATGAGTTAAGGAGATATTAGACATGACAATATTAAAAATTAATAATGTGAGTTATAACTATAATAATTCCAGAGAAAGTGTATTAAATCGTATTAATTATGAATTTGAAAGTGGGAAATTTTATGCAATTATCGGGAAATCCGGTGCAGGAAAATCAACATTATTATCACTTTTAGCCGGGTTAGATACTCCTACAAAAGGAGAAATATTATTCAACGATAAGGATATTGCCGAAAGTGGGTATAATCATCATAGAAGCAAACAAATTTCATTAGTTTTTCAAAATTATAATTTAATTGATTATTTAACACCACTTGAAAATATTAAATTAGTTAATAAAGAAGCCGGTAAAGATATATTATTACAATTAGGACTTGAAGAAAAAGAAATTAATCGTAATGTTTTAAAATTATCAGGTGGACAACAGCAACGTGTAGCAATAGCAAGAGCGTTAGTGTCAGAAGCACCTATTATCTTAGCCGACGAACCTACAGGAAACTTGGATGAAAATACGGCTATGGATATTATTGAAATTTTAATCAGATCAGCAAAAGAGAGAAACAAATGTGTTATAGTAGTAACTCATAGTAATCAACTAGCAAGTAAAGCAGATATTGTTTTAGAGTTAAAAAAACAAAAATTAGTAGAAATTAATAAATAAAAATTTTAATTTTATATATTTATTAAGCGTAAGGAGTAAAAATATGTCAATTATAAAAAATGCCATTGCATATGTATGGCGTAAAAAAATAAAAACACTTATTATTTTCTGTATTCTTTTATGTATGTCAACTCTAATATTGAGTAGTGTTTCTGTAAAGAATGCAACAGATACGGCTTCAAAGGAAACTTTAAAAAATATAACAAGCAGTTTTTCTATGCAAATCAACCGTAGAGTTAATCAAGGGACACCAAGAGGTGCCGGTAATCTTAAAGGAAAAGATATAGAGAAAATAAAAGGAACTGAAGGAATTACAGGTTATGTAAAAAGAACGAATATAGTAGCAGATCTGGTAGATCATAAAATTATAGAAGTGCCCGGCGGTTCTAACAATCAAAGTGAAGAACGAAAGAAAAATTTCGGTAGTGCGGTTATGGTAACGGGAATAAACGATTCATCTAAAGATGATAAATTTGTTGCCGAAACATTAAAATTAGTTGAAGGTCGCCATATTAATGAATCTGATAAAAATGTTACTTTAGTTCATAAAGATTTTGCACAAAAAAATAATATTAAAGTCGGCGATACTATAACATTAAAATCAAATGTTCATGATGCTGATAACGTTAATAAAGCAAATGAAACAACTAAGGTAAAAGTTGTAGGAATTTTTGATGGTAAAAATAAAACATCAGTAACTTATTCACAAGAATTATATGAAAACATTTTTGTGACAGATACAGAAACTACCAAAAAATTATATAATTTTACAGATGATACTGCAATTTATCAAGATGCCACTTTCTTTGTTAACGGTGGGCAAAACATAAACAAAGTAATGAACAGAGTAAGAGGAATATCTGATATTGATTGGCAATCATATACCCTTATAAAAAGTAGTAATAACTTCCCTGCACTTCAATCATCAATTAATGCTATTTATGGTGCAACAAACAATCTATTAGTTGGAGCACTTATATTCGGAGCATTGGTTCTTACCTTGGTTCTATTCTTATGGATCAACGGTAGAAGAAAAGAGATGGGAATTATGTTGGCATTAGGTATTAGTAAGACTAAAATACTTTTACAATTTATAACAGAAGTTATAATAATAAGTGTATTCAGTTTTATCGCAGCATATTTTACCGGAAATTATGTTAGTAAAATGGTAGGGGATAGCATACTTTCACAAGTAACTAAAAATATTACTAAAAAACTATCACTTGAAGGAAAAGGAGCAAATATAGGTGGAGGTGCAGAAGTAGATGGTTTTAATAAAACATTAACAAATCTATCTGTTCATGTTAGTCCTGAGGATATGACTAAAGTTGTAGGTTTCGGATTGATAATTATCATAGTTTCAGTGTTAATTGCTTCTATAACATTGCTTAGAAAACGTCCGAAAGATTTATTAATGGGTGATAAATAGTTTTCAATATATAATTAAAATAAAACACTAGCGAAAAAACGTTAGTGTTTTATTAATTCTTCAATAATTTTCTCAAGTTTCATTGAACGACTTGCTTTAAAAAGTATTACTTCGTTAGGGTGAGTATTTTGTTTTAAGTAATTTGTCACTTCTTCTGTTGTATTAAAGTGAAGTGTGGAAATATTATTTTTAATATTGTCAGTAATATTTTTTGATAAAACTCCAACACTAATTACAAGATTTACATTTTTTGTATTGTTAGTAATATGTTCTCCAACTGCACTATGATATGATATTTCGTTACCGCCAAGCTCAAACATATCTCCTAAAACCAACGTTTTATAACTGAAATCTGTTAATTCGTTTAAAACATCAATACTTGCCTTCATTGATGTCGGACTTGCATTATAGGCATCGTTAATTATTAGTGAATTTTTTTTGTAAGGTATGCTTTCAAGTCGCATTTTAGTAATCTCTTTAATATTGCTTATAGCATTTTTTATTTCGTTGTAACTAAGTCCTAATTTGTGGGAAATTGCTATTGCAAACATAATATTATAGAGATTATGTTTACCTTTTAATGATGTACTAAATGGTGTATCTGAAATATTTAGTTTAAAATTAATAGATTTACGTGTAATGTTATAGTTTTCTAAAATTATATCATTAGATTGTAACTCACCACATGAGATAGATGTTATATTGCTTTGACTTATTAAGTTTTTAATAAGTATTTCATCACCATTATAGATAAATATCCCATTTTTTTTCATACCATTAGTAATTTCAAATTTTGCTTTGGCGATCCCTTCACGGTTTTTGAAAAATTCAATATGACTTTCTCCTATATTGGTAATAACGGTAAAATCCGGTTCAACCAATTTTGAAAGATAATCCAGTTGTCCAAAATTGTCAGCCCCCATTTCAAGAACAAGTATTTCACTATCTTCCGGAGCAGAGAGAATAGTTAATGGAACTCCAAGTTCATTATTAAAATTCCCAGCCGTTTTGTGAACTTTATATTTAGTAGATAATATAAAGCTAATGATATCTTTTGTTGTAGTTTTTCCGTTACTTCCGGTAATAGCAACGATTTTAACATTTAAAGATTTTAAATAATGTTGTGCCAATGTTTGTAGTGCTTTTTCACTGTTTTCAACATAGATTATGTTTTGATCTAACTCGAAATTATCCTTTAAAGAAAGGGAAGCAACAGCTCCCTTTTTAAAGGCAGTTTCAATATAATTATGACCGTCAACATTTTCTCCTAAAAAAGGAATAAATAAATCTCCGGGTTGAACTTTTCTACTATCAATAGCTATACCGGTAATATATTCATCATTTATTAAGTTTACTTTTTTAGCATTTAGTATTTTTACCAGTTCAGTAATATTATATTTCATAAGTGGTATATCCTTATTCTTCAGTTAATAAATTTTGACGATCACTATAACGTTCTTTTGCTAAAGTAAACAATTCTTCAATTATTTCAGGATAACTTACTCCCATATTTGCCCAAAGCGATGGAAACATAGAAAATGGAGTGAAGCCCGGCATTGTATTTACTTCGTTTATAAATATTTCATTATCTTTTGTTAAGAAGAAATCGGCACGAACTAAACCGGAACCGCTAATAGCACGAAATGCTGTGGCTGCCATTTCTCTAAATTTAGGATAAAGAGCTGTATTGATTGGAGCAGGGATGTCCATTCTTGATTGACCGTCAGTATATTTAGTTTCATAATCATAGAATTCAGTTGTAGAGATATTGACTATTTCTCCGGGATCTGTTGTTTTGATTTCATTGTATCCCATAACTGCAACTTCAATTTCCTTGGCATCAACAGCACCTTGTTCAACAACAATTTTTTTATCAAATTTTAAGGCTTCTTCAATTCCTGCTATTAATTGTTGTTCATTACTACAACGACTAATTCCGACAGATGAACCAAGGTTGGCAGGTTTTACGAATACAGGATATTTTAGGTTAGAATTAATATTTTTCACGATTTGCTCTTTATCATTTTTCCATGTATATTCGATAAAGTGAACATATGGTAGTTGTTGTAAGTTATATGCTTCAAATAATTGTTTCATAATAACTTTATCCATTCCGGTTGCTGACGAAAGAACATTGTTACCAACGTAGGCAATATCCATAATTTCAAGAAGGCCTTGAATAGTACCGTCTTCTCCATTAGGTCCATGAAGAACAGGGAAAACTAAATCAAACTTATGCCCATTTTCGAACAGTAATCCGCTAATGTCATTATCAAAATTCGAAAATATTAATTCCTTTTGATTTTCAATTTGCTTTGTTATTTTTTTACCCTTAGCCCAAGCACCGTCCAGTGATATAAAAATAGGAAAGATGTTGTATTTTTCTTTATCAATTGCATTGATAATCGATTTTGCTGTTAGTAGTGATACAGAGTGTTCAGCACTTTTGCCGCCATAAATAATTCCGATATTTTCTTTTTTCATGATTAATCTCCTAACATTATTTTATACAATATTTATAGTCTAAATAAAAAGGGATATTTAAACTTTCCTTTTATTATATCATAAATTAATAGAGTATAGTAGTTATATGAAAACATTTTACTCATGTTAAAGTTTGTATTTTTCTTTTAGTTCAAAGATAGTATCTCTAAGTTTAGCTGCACGTTCAAAGTCAAATTTTTCAGCCGCAGCGAACATTTCTTGTTCCAGTTCAGTAAGATGTTCTTCGATATTATTGTCGTTAATATTAGTTTTATTTTCAAGTTCTTTAATTTCTTCATCAATATATTCTTTCTTAGCACTAATTGCATCCCTTATATCTTTAATAATTGTTTGTGGGATTATGCCATGTTGTTCATTATAAGCGGTTTGGATTTCACGTCGGCGATTTGTTTCTTCAATAGCTTTTTTCATGCTACGGGTAACATTATCAGCATACATAATTACACGACCGTTAGAATTACGTGCAGCACGCCCGATTGTTTGAAGAAGTGCTTTATCACCACGCAAAAATCCTTCTTTGTCAGCATCAAGTATGGCAACTAACGAAACTTCAGGAATGTCTAAACCTTCGCGAAGCAAGTTTATACCGACAAGAATATCAAATTTTCCAAGACGAAGATCACGTATAATTTCTGTTCTTTCTAGAGTTTTTATATCTGAGTGAAGATATTTTACTTTAAGACCATTTTCTTTAAGATAATCGGTAAGTGCTTCTGCCATTTTTTTAGTAAGGGTAGTTACGAGAATTCTCTCACCTTTTTCTATAATTTTTTGTGCTTCTTTTGTTAAATTAAATACTTGGTCACTAACGGGACGAACTTCAATAATAGGGTCTAATAATCCTGTAGGTCTAATAATTTGTTCTACAATTTTATTGCTGTGTTCTAATTCATAATCTCCAGGTGTTGCTGAAACAAAAATGGCTTGATTTAATTTACTTTCAAATTCATTATAATTAAGAGGTCTGTTGTCCAATGCAGTAGGAAGTCTAAATCCATAATCAACCAAAACCTGTTTTCTTGCTCTATCTCCATTAAACATTCCACGAACTTGAGGAAGGGTTACATGTGATTCATCAACTACAAGTAGCCAATCTTTAGGGAAATAATCCAATAGAGTATAGGGTGTAGATCCGGGTTCACGTAAAGTTAAATGTAATGAGTAGTTTTCAATACCGGAGCAAAATCCCATTTCTTCCATCATTTCTAAGTCATAGTTGGTTCTCTGTTCTAATCGTTGAACTTCAAGTAATTTATTTTCCATATTTAGAACTTTCAATCGTTCTTCTAATTCTTTACGAATACGTTTAATTGCCTCTTTAGTTTTTACTTCACCGGCTACAAAGTGACTGGCAGGATAGATAGAAATGTGTTCTAACTCATAAAGAACTTCTCCTGTTAATGAATTAATTTCACGAATTCTATCAATTTCATCTCCAAACATTTCAATACAAATAGAATGTTCGCTATGTGATGCCGGAAAGATTTCGATAACATCACCACGAACACGAAATGTTCCACGGCTGAATTCAACATCATTACGCATATATTGAATGTTAATAAGTTTTTCAAGAATCTTATTACGACTTATCTCCATACCGACACGGAGTGTTAAAACAAGAGATGCATATTCATCGGGAGAGCCTAAACCATAAATACAGCTAACACTTGAAACTATAATAACGTCATCTCGTTCTAAAAGTGATGATGTAGCACCATGACGTAGCATATCAATTTCATCATTAACAGAAGAATCTTTTTCTATATAGGTATCGGTAGAAGGTACATAGGCTTCCGGTTGAAAGTAATCGTAGTATGAAACAAAATATTCAACGCGATTGTTGGGAAAAAATTCTTTTAATTCATTATATAATTGTCCTGCAAGAGTTTTATTATGTGCAAGGACTAGTGTAGGTTTACCGATATTTTTAATAATATTTGCAATGGTAAAAGTTTTTCCGGTACCGGTAGCACCTAATAAAGTTTGATATTTTTCATTATTTTTAATACCGGCTGTTAATTCAGCAATTGCATTGACCTGATCGCCTTTAGGTTCATATTTACTCTGAAGGTCAAAATTAATATGTTGTCTTTTTATTTCCAAATTACTCAATCCTTTATTATTAATTTATTTTTAATAGAATGATAAACTAGTTTTTTATAAAATATTATTAGAAATATTATTTATATAAAATTTCCTTATAATTATATTAAAAATATAGTTTTTTATACAATTATAATATATAATTAAAATAAGTGAAAGAAGTTTAATTATAATTATGAAGAATTTGGGGGATAGTATGGAATTATCAGAGAAGATTTTAGCTTTATTTTTATTAAATGGACATATTATACTGTCAATAATACTATTGATAGTATTTATCGGTATGATACTTAGTAGAAAAAATAATAATTTAGATGTTATATTAACAATGCCATGGAAAAGATTTATCGTTATTTTATTGATAATTGAATTTCTTTTAATATTTCCATGGGCAATATTTGGATTTTATATGAGTATTTTTACTACTGATGCACCCGGAAGTAGTTTGTTTTATTTGAATTTTTCAATAGTGTCTGTTCTTGTTTCATTGCTAATTTTTATTATATTGTTTATATCTTGTCTAATTGGAGCATATAAAAAATATAAATTATATAAAAATTAATGTGAAAAGTGTATTTTCAAATCAATGAACTACCTATTTGTTATAAAAAGTATATATTTGTGTGCAAAATATTTTTTGTTGCTTATTTTATAGTGGTGAGGCAACCTTAAGAACTCTCTTTAATTCTTAGGTTTATGAGTGCATTAGCACATCATAAATCTTAGAAGTGACGTATGCAAAGACACTCGTATCATCAAAACCATAGGTTGCAGATGATACGTTAGTGTCGACTGCTGACCCGTGGCAGTAGCTACTTGCTAATCTTTTACTCGCTTTGTTCGTAAAGATTAGAGTAGCCTTACATACCCTACTTCTACGAATTTTTACGCATTATAGATTAAAAATTCTAGAATTAACCTAAGCTAGTTGTAGGTATCCATACCACTACTAACCATTGCTGAAATATTTGTAAAGTAATATATAATATTTTAGGTAATCACATTTATACTATTTCAATAGCGGTAAAACTTCTTGGTGCGATTACTATTCCAAATGGAGTGGAGTATGATTTGTTGTTTTCAAAAAGAATTTCTCCGCTAAATTTTTTTATAAAATGAGCATCATAGTCTAAATTTATTACGCATAGTATGTTATTTCTTAAATAAGCGATACAATTATTTTTAGTATAAACCAATTCAAAATTAGATTTAAATTTTTCTTTATTGTTATATCTAAAGTTAGATAATTTTTTATAATGAGATAACAAGTCTTCATCTTTATTGTCATGGGCAAAACCCAAACGGTTATAAGGATCTCTAAAACCATACATACCTATTTCATCTCCATAATAAATACAAGGAACACCGGGGAGAGTAAACTGAATGAAACTGGCAAATTTTAATAGTTCTTTTCCCTTATTATATTGTTCAAAATTTAATTTATAAGTAGGTCGTTCGTTAACGGGAATATCTTCAGGTTCATCAAAAGCTAAAACAGTTAAAACACGTTCAGTATCATGACTTGATAGTAAATTCATTAAGGAATCAAGAGCAGGTTTTGGGTAATTTTCTACCAATAAAGATATTTCATAAGCAAATTTTTCTGAATTACCATTTTTTACAAAATCAATAATCGCATTTCTCCATGGATAGTTCATCGCACTGTCCAACTGTTTACCTAAAAAATAACGACGACGTATATTATATGAGAATTTATTTGTAGCATCTTCCCAAACTTCACCAATAATAAGAGAATCTTCATCGTAATATTTAGTTGTTTCTCTTATTCTATCTAAAAATTCATCTGGAAATTCGTCCGCAACATCAAGACGCCACCCGGAAATTCCTAAATTTTGCCAAAAGTTAAGAACACCGGTATCTTTATTATTAATGAAATTACTATAATTTTTATTTTCTTTTATTACTGTTGGTAAATTATCAAAACCCCACCAAGAATTATACTCATAAGGAAAATTTGAAAAAGAAAACCAATCGTAGTAAGGAGAGTTTTGTGAATTAAATGCTCCAATACTGTCATAATGATTGTAGCGATTGAAGTAAATACTATCTGAACCGGTATGACTAAAAACACCATCTAAGATAATGCGGATATTATCATCTTTAAAATTAGTACAAAATAATTTGAACTGTTCATTAGTACCGAAATACGGATCAATTTTAAAATAGTCTGCCGTTGAATAACGATGATTTTCGGAACTTTCCATAATAGGATTTAGATAAATGCTTTCTATATTTAGCTGTTTAAAATAATTTTTTTCCTCTTCAATACCTAACAGATTGCCCATTAAGAAATCTGTTGCACTATAATTATTGTGAGTAATACTGGAATGAGGCACAGTATTCCAATCAATATGTCTTATTCTGTCATCTTCATTTTTTGCTATTGTTGCTTCGTAATTATCGCTTTTTTTAAATCTATCTGGAAAAATTTGATACATAATCGATCCTTTATACCAATTTGGAGTTTTATAGTTTTTATCATAAACTGTTAATTGCCAATCAGTATATGAATGTTCATCATGTACTAATTCGGCATTTAATAGATTATTTTTTAAATAGGCGACAATATTATCAAATTGAAATTCAAAGTGATAAAAATACAACCCAGTTTCCAATTTTTCAAATTCTACTGAATATTTGTTATAATTATTTTCTTCATTGTTGCTGAATGTTAAACTTTTAGAAATAATCTGTCCTGTAAAATCATTTTTTATGATAATTTTCAAATCATGAAAGAAAAAATTATCTTTTATTAAAACTTCAAATTTAATATTTTCATCATTAGTAACGGCTCCCTTAGGAAGTTTATTTTGAATAGGATTGTAAATAATCATTTTTATTCTCCATTTATAAATGTATTAAAATCATATCTATTGTATTACAAAAAACAAGTAAAGTAAATAAAGAAAAACTACTAAAAAATTTTTTATATTTGAAATTAATAAAATATAAAAAATAAAAAAAATTACTAAATTCTTTTGATAAAAATAAGATTTATGCTATAATGAAAATGTAAAAGTAAAAGTGAAATTTTTTTATAATTAATGCTAAAAAATAATATTTATTCTTGAAATATAGGTTTTATATTTTTTTAGCAAATTAAGAAAACGTTTCCTGAAAATATTATAATTAGGAAGTGGAGGTAATATAGTGGATAATGTGGCGGAATATTTATTTCATGAGGGAACAAATTATCATTCACACGATTTTTTAGGTTCCTTTCTGAGTGAAGATGGTTGCACATTTAGAGTATGGGCGCCAAACGCTAAAAAGGTTTATGTTACGGGAGAGTTTTGCGATTGGAAACCGAAAATTCATGAGATGAAACGAATTAGTAGTAAAGGCATTTATGAAATTAAATTACAGAATATAAAGCAATATGATAGTTATAAATATTTTATAGTAACCTCAAGTGGAAAAGAGTTATGGAAAGCGGATCCTTATGCAAGACACTCAGAAACAAGACCCGAAACCGCATCAAAGGTTTATAAAGATTTTTCTTATGAATGGCATGATGAAAAATGGATGAAAAAAAGAACGATACCTTATACGGAACCGATGAATATATATGAAGTTCACCTTGGTTCATGGAAACACGACGAAATTGGAAATGAATTAAGTTATCAAGTTTTAGCAGAAGAATTAGTTTCCTACGTAAAAGAAATGAATTATACCCATATAGAATTAATGCCAATAACCGAATATCCTTATGATAAATCTTGGGGGTATCAGGTAACAGGATATTTTGCTCCTACGTCAAGATACGGAATACCGGAAGATTTTATGTATTTTGTTGATAAGTGCCACCAAAATAATATAGGTGTTATTTTGGATTGGGTTCCCGGACATTTTACAAAAGATGAACATGGGTTATACGAATTTGACGGTACACAATGCTATGAATATTCAGATGTTAGAAAAATGGAACACGATGGTTGGGGTACAAGGGTTTTTGATTACGGTAAAAATGAAGTTAGATCTTTTTTAATATCAAGTGCTGTTTACTGGTTGGATAATTTTCATGTAGATGGGCTTAGGGTAGATGCGGTTAGTTCGATGATTTTTTTAAATTACTGTCGTGATGATGATGAGTCTGCTCGAAATATTTATGGAGGTTTTGAAAATTTAGAAGCTATAGATTTTTTAAAGACTTTGAATAATTATGTAAGAGAATATTATCCAAGCGTTATGATGATTGCCGAAGAATCAACGAGTTATCCAAAAATTACAGTACCGGTAGAACACGGTGGACTTGGTTTTAATTTTAAATGGAATATGGGTTGGATGAATGATAGCCTTAATTATCTCGAGATTGATCCTTTTTTTAGAAACGGTTCTCATGATAAATTTACATTTTCAATGTACTATGCTTTTTCAGAGAATTTTATACTACCACTCTCGCACGATGAGGTAGTGCATGGCAAAAAGTCCTTATTAGATAAAAGCCCTGTAGCTTATGATGATAAATTTAACAATTTTAGAGCGTTTTTAGGTTATATGTTTGCTCATCCCGGTAAAAAATTGACATTTATGGGAATAGATATTGCTCAATTTATTGAATGGGATGAGGTGAGAGAACTTGATTGGTTGCTTATGTTATATCCAAAACACGTAACCACACATCGCTACGTAAAAGAGTTAAATAAATATTATAGACAAACGCCAGCTTTTTGGCAAAATGATGGTGATTGGAGCGGTTTTAAGTGGCATATTGTTGATGATAAACAAAACGAAGTTTTTGTTTTTTCACGTAAAGATAATAATGGTAAAGAAGTGTTGGTAGTATCCAACTTTTCAGGACAAATTTTAAAAGGCTATGAAGTTGGTGTAGATGCTTGGGGAAGTTATAAAGTAGTACTCAATTCAGATGCAAAAAAATATGACGGAAGCGGATTACAAAACAGAAATTTGAAAACAATTAAAAAAGAAAAAAATAATTTTAAATATACTCTAAGTATAAATATTCCACCTTATGCAACATTATATATAGAAAAAAAATACTAAACTTTATAGATGGGAGATTATATAATGGTTCAAAAAAAAGAAATAGTAGCGATGTTATTAGCAGGCGGACAGGGAACAAGATTACAAGTATTAACAAAAGATATGGCAAAACCGGCGGTACCGTTTGGTGGAAAGTACCGAATTATAGATTTTCCATTATCTAATTGTGCAAACTCCAGTATTTCGACGGTAGGCGTATTGACTCAATTTATGCCACTGGAGTTAAATTCATATATGGGTAATGGACAGCCGTGGGATTTAGATAGAATGGATGGCGGTTTATCGATTTTACCACCATATACAGCAGGTAAAACGGGAGAATGGTATAAAGGAACTGCTAATGCAATTTATCAAAATATAAATTATATTGAACAGTATAATCCGGATTATGTACTTATCTTGTCGGGAGATCATATTTATAAAATGAATTATAAAGAAATGCTTGATTTTCACAAACAAAAAGATGCAGATTTAACTATTGCACATATTAATGTGTCAATAGAAGAGGCGAGTCGTTTCGGTATTTTAAATACGAATGAAGAATTACGTGTAACAGAATTTTTGGAAAAACCGGAGCATCCGATTTCAACTAAAGCATCTATGGGGATTTATATTTTCAGTTGGAAAGAATTGCGTAAATATTTAATTCGTGATGAAGAAAATAAATTTAGTGAAAAAGATTTCGGGAAAAACATTATACCAATGATGCTTAACGAAGGAAAGAGAATATACGCATTCCCATTTGCAGGATATTGGAAAGATGTGGGAACTATTGAAAGTTTATGGGAAGCTAATATGGACTTGATTAAAAACAAGGAAAACTTTAATATTGACGATAAACTTTGGCGTATTTATTATCGTCATGCAGGGGTTATGCCGCAGTATATTGGTAACACGGCACGAGTAAAAGAGTCTATGATTTCTGATGGAACATCTGTTTTAGGAAATGTCAATAGTTCAATTATTTCTTCAGGTGTTACAATAGAAGAAGGAGCAGAAGTAGTTGGCAGCATTATTATGGAAAATGCACGTATTGAACAAGGAGCAAAAGTTTATAATTCTATTGTAGCAGAAGGTGCTGTTATTAAAGCATACATAGAAGTAGGACATAGAGATATTGTTTTAGGTCAAGAGATGATTACCATTATAGGTAAGGATGAAATTGTATATGAAAATAGAAAGGCGGGGGAAATTTGATATGGTAAATGCCTTTTGTATATTATTCGCAGATAGTTATAAAAAAAGTAATGATTTGCAGGGATTGGTAAGGGACAGAACACTTGCGTCGTTACCGGTTGCATCAAGATATAGAATGGTGGATTTTATGTTGTCGTCATTAGTTAAGGCGGAAGTACCGAATATAGCAATCGTCAGTAATCAAAACTATAAATCATTAATGGATCATGTAGGTTGGGGAAAAGATTGGGATTTGAATCGTAAAAATCGTGGACTTAAATTTATTACCCCTTTATCTAATCATTTATCAACACGTGTGGCACGCAATAAAATAGAAGCATTGAGTAATACAATGGTATATGCAGATAGTTTATTAGAAGAATATTGTATTTTAGTGGATTCTAATATTGTCGGTAATATTGACTTTAAAGAAATGTTAAAATATCATTTAGCCACCAATGCAGATATAACTCTTGCATATACTTACAGACAACCTAATATTGGTGAGTCACAAATTATTTTTGATGAAAATAATCGTGTATATGACAGCTTATATCATTTTAACGGTTCGAATGAAATATGTGCAACTCAAGTTAAAATATATATTATGACTAAAGAGTTATTTAAAGAGGTTGTAAAAAAAGGGTTAACATTAGGCTGGGAAGATATATTGTTAGATTATGTAGCTAAAAACTTTCACCAGTTAAATGTTTATGCCTACGAAATAACAGGGTATAGTAAGACTATTAATACGGTAAAATCATATTTTGAATTTAACAGAGATTTATTAAATCGTGATAAGTTAAATGAAGTGTTTTTATCAGGAGCAGACATACTGACACGGGTTCAAGATAGTGTACCTACACGTTATGGAGAACATTCCGTAGTAAGTAATTCATTATTGGGAGATGGTTGTGTAATCAAAGGAACTGTTAAGAATAGTATTTTATTTAGAGACGTGGTGGTGGAAGAAGGAGCAATAGTAAAAAATTCAATTATTATGCAAAATGGAATAATTAATCGCAATGTGCATGTTAATTATATTATTTCGGATAAATTAGTTGAAATATCAGAAGATATGGAACTAAAAGGCGCAGAAAACAATCCTATAATTATTGAAAAAGGAAAAAGAGTATAATATATGAAGTTAGAGCATCGCTGGGATTATATAAAATTTTCGATTTTGGGGAGAAAATGGAGTTAATAAGGCTATATGGCGATGTTTTTAACTTTTTATATTAATTAATAACAACTAAGGAGATGTTATAATGAAAGTGTTATTTGTGGCGGCAGAGGCTGCACCTTTTGTTAAAGTTGGCGGATTGGGTGATGTAATAGGTTCGCTACCAAAAGCATTGCAGGATGAAGGTGTTGAAGCAAGAGTAATTTTACCGTTATATACTTCAATTGATAGAGAAAAATTTAATTTACAATATAAAAAACATATTTTTATTAATTTAGGTTGGAGAAAAGCATATTGCGGTATTTTTGAGACAGAAATTGATGGTGTGAAATTTTATTTTATTGATAATGAGCAATATTTTAATCGCTCCGGTATTTATGGACAAGATGATGATGGAGAGCGTTTTGCATTTTTCTCAAAAGCGGCATTGGAAATATTACCTCATATAGAGTATAAACCGGATGTCCTTAATGCTAACGATTGGCATACAGCATTATCAATTATATATTTAGATGATTTGAAATCACGTGGCGAAAATTTCTATAATAAAATAAAAAGTGTTATTTCAATTCATAATATAGAGTTCCAAGGGATATTCAATCCATATGATATGCGAGATTTATTCGGTTTGGATAATAAATATTTTGATGCATTAATTTACAACGGTAATTTAAATTTATTAAAAGGTGCTATACAATTGGCGGATCGTATTAATACAGTAAGTGAAACATATTCTCACGAAATTTTAGAGCCGTATTTTTCTTATGGTTTAGACAGTATATTAAGGGTCGAACAAGGAAAACTACATGGTATTGTTAATGGTATAGATATAGATAAATTTAATCCAAAAACGGATAAACAACTTTATAAGAATTACGATTTGGAAACTATTAAAAATAAAGTGCAAAATAAATTAAAATTACAAGAAGAAATGTCGTTGGAGATAAATGAAAATATACCGATGATAGGTATGGTAACCCGCCTTACACATCAAAAGGGGATTGACTTACTACTACATGTAGCCGATGAAATTTTAAAATGCGGAGCACAGCTAATTATTCTTGGTACAGGTGATAGTCATTACGAGGAGGCATTACATGCTTTAGAGTTTAGGCGCCATGATAAAGTTCGTAGTTTAATCATGTTTTCCGGTGAAATGTCAGCGAAGATATATGGAGCATGCGATATGTTTCTTATGCCGTCAAAAACAGAACCATGTGGGTTGTCGCAAATGATTTCAATGCGTTACGGTACTGTTCCAATCGTTCATCGTGTAGGAGGATTGAGAGATACTGTTGAGCCGTTTAACGGCTCTCAAGGAACAGGATTTACTTTTGAAACATTTGATGCTTACGATATGTTGGATGCAATTTATAGAGCAACGTATTGTTATTATCAAGAACGTTATAATTGGAATAAAATAATAAAAAACGCCATGCAACAAGATGTTAGTTGGAAAAAATCAGCAGTAAAATACTTAGATATGTACAAGTTTATAGTTTAATAATATTTAAAATGTAATACTAAATGTAGAAAAATATAATTTAGGAGAGATAGATGAGGGCAAAAAAATTTGAAATAAAAATAGAAAAATATTTAAAAAGACAATTTGGGATAACGATTGATGCAGCAAGTAAACGTCAAATATATGAAGCTGTTATGAGTACAGTGCGTGAAGAATTATCGGAGAAAAAATTTGTATATGAACAAGAATTAAAGAAAACTAAACAAAAACGTGCATATTATATGTCAATGGAGTTTTTAGTAGGACGCACATTGCGTAATAATTTATTTAATTTAGGGTTAGAACAAGAGGTTAAAGAATATTTAGCGAATAATAATTTTTCATTAGACGAAATTTATGATATTGAACCGGATCCGGGATTAGGTAACGGTGGACTTGGTAGGCTTGCTTCATGTTATTTAGATGCTTTGACAAGCAATGATTATCCGGTAACGGGATTTTCTATTTTGTATGAATATGGTATTTTTAAACAAGTTATCAATAATGGATGGCAAGAAGAATTTCCGGATTATTGGTTGGATCTTGGAAAATACGGATTGGTATATCGTAATGATGAAGAAGTCGAAGTGCGTTTTTATGGATATGTTGAAGAAAAATTAACCGAAAAAGGTTTTACTGTTGAACACAAGGATTACACGGCAATTCAAGCTGAACCATATGATTTATTAATATCCGGTTACAAAACAGATAGCGTCAATACTTTAAGACTATGGGAAGCAAAAGCAAAAACCGGTTTTAATATGAAACTGTTTGAAAAAGGTGAATATTCCAAATCGTCAGAAGCAGAAGCAATCGCTTCTTCAATTTCTAAATTATTATATCCTGCTGACAGTACAAATGAGGGTAAAGAATTGCGTATTAAGCAACAATATTTTTTCATTAGTGCATCACTTCAACAATTAGTAAAAAATTATTATAATGAATTTGGTACTTTAGAAAATTTATTTGAACATGTGGCGCTACATATTAATGATACCCATCCTGCAATGGGAGTACCGGAGTTAATGCGTCTTTTATTAGATGAATATGGATATTCATGGGAAAAAGCGTGGAAAATTACAACAAAAACATTTGCTTATACTAATCATACTATTATGTCAGAAGCCTTAGAAAAATGGTCGGTAGATTTGTTCAAGCCGTTATTACCGCGTATCTATTCAATTATTGAAGAAATTAATAAACGTTTTTGCGGTTGGGCACTGGAACAAGGTAAGGGGTATACTTTAGCCCAAACAGCTATTATTTACGATAATCAAATAAGAATGGCGAACTTATCTATAGTTGGCAGTCATAATGTGAATGGGGTATCTAAATTACATAGTGATATATTGGTAGAGTCAACATTTAAAGCATTTAATGAATTATATCCAACTAAATTTGGAAATGTAACGAACGGTATCGCTCATAGAAGATGGCTGGGTCAAGCAAACCCTGAATTAGCAGTCTATCTGGAAAAACTTATTGGTAATGATTTTATTAAAGATTTATCAAAAATTAATAAATTAAATAACTATGTTAACGACAAAAAAGTTATTGAACAATTAATGGATATCAAAAAAATCAAAAAAGAACAACTTGCTGAATATATTCAAAATACAACCGGTATAACAGTCAATCCAAATTCTATTTTTGATGTTCAGGTAAAACGTCTACATGAATATAAACGTCAACTATTAAATGCCTTACATATTGTTTATTTATATAAAGAAATTAAATATAATGGTTTAAGACCTGTACCAAGGACATTCATTTTTGCGGCGAAAGCATCATCAGGATACCAAATGGCAAAAAATATAATTAAATTTATTCATTCAATTTCACAAATGATTGAATCTGATGAATTAGTTAGAGAGTATATTAAAGTAGTATTCTTGCCGGATTATAAAGTTACATTAGCAGAAAAAATTATTCCTGCCGCTGATATAAGTGAGCAAATTTCACAAGCCGGAAAAGAAGCTAGTGGAACGGGAAATATGAAACTTATGTTAAACGGAGCAATAACTCTTGGAACATTAGATGGAGCAAACGTTGAAATTTGTGAGGCTGTCGGGTATGATAATATTTTTATCTTTGGTTTAGAAACATCACAAGTTAACGACTTAAATCTACGCGGGTATAAGTCATGGGAATACTACAGTGCTTCTCCACGTATTAAAGAAACGTTAGATTTTATTCGTACGATGACAGTTGGCGGAATGAATTTTAGCTTTATCGTAGATTATCTTTTAACACAAGATAATTTTATGTGTTTAGCAGATTTTGATAGTTATGTAGAAATGCAAGAAAAAGTTTCCAAAATTTATCAAAATAAAGAAAAATGGGGACGTATGAGTTTAATTAATACGGCAAATGCCGGTATTTTTTCAGCTGATAGATCGGTTGAAGAATATGCAAAAAATATTTGGAATATAAAAAAGGTAAAATAATAGACTTTGTGCCAAATATAAGGCAAGAGAAAAAATAAGGATAAAATGCTAAGTGGTAATAGACTGCTTAGTATTTTTATATGATAAGTTGTAAAATAACAAAAAGAAAAATTATAAGTATAATAAAAGAAGACGAGTAAACAATTTATAAAAATTTTATAATTAAGTCTTTATAAATTGAGTTGAAATATTTTAAAAAGATATTTATTTAATATTTTTATTTGACACAAAAGTATTCTAGTGCTAGAATAGTAATATGAAAATATCATTAACAGAACAAATAATACTGGGACTTTTGGCAGAGCAACCACAGCACGGTTATCATATAGAAAATTTAATCACTGAAAGAGGTATGAGAAAATGGGCAGAAATCGGTTTTTCGTCTATTTACTATGTACTTGAACGTCTGGAGAAAAAGCAATTAGCAACCAGTCTTTTAGCTAAGGGGAAGGAGAAAAAACAATACAAGATAACAGATTTGGGAATGACAGAGCTAAAAGAAAAAACAAAAAAGCAAATTTCAGAAAGAAAACCTGCTAATACACATCTTATGACAGGATTAGCAACCAGTCATTTAATCAATACATTAGAATTAATAACTGCTTTAGAAAATAGACAAGCTGTATTAATGACAGATTTAAAAGCTTTACAAGAAAAAATGGAAAAAGGTAGCGATGTTCAAGCAGCAAGACAATTATTTAGCTTAAGTGAAGTATTATTAAAAGCGGAGTTAAATTGGATAAAAAGTGAATTGGAGAGATTAAGAAAATGAAAATAACAACGAAATCATTTATTGGGCAACACTGTGAAAGTACCGCAACAGGAACTTTATTAAATCAACTAGGAATTGAATTAAGCGAACCGTTATTATTCGGTTTAGGAGAAGGACTTGGTTTTATTATATGGAATATGAAAAATATGGATTTCCCTTTTATAGGAGGACGTATTAAAACAGATTTACTAACAAAAAATATAGCACAAAATTTGAATCTCAAGTTAATCGTTAAAGAAACAACATCAAAAATAAAAGCATGGAAAGAGGTAAAACAACTACTTGATAGCGGGAAAGCGGTTGGCTTAAAATTAGATTGCTATTACTTGGAATATTTTAAAAATCCTCCTCATTTTGCAGGTCATTATGTTGCGATACTTGGATATGATGATAAAAATGCTTATTTAGTCGACACTGTTCAACAAGGTTCTGATGTAAAAACATCATTAGAAAGTTTAGCCATGGCACGAAGTGAAAAAGGACCTATGTCATCTAAAAATTTATATTATATACTTGAAAAAAATAATGATATAATACCGTTGAAAGAAGCAATTGTAACCGCAATCCGTAATAATGCACATACTTATCTGAATCCACCTATTAAGAATTTAAATTATAAAGGTATTGAAAAAGCAAGCGAAGAAATTATAAAATGGTTTGATAGATCAGCAAATAGAAAATTCGAGTTTTCAACTTCTGCAATGTTAATGGAGAGATCAGGAACCGGTGGAGCTTTATTTAGAAATATTTATCGTGATTTTTTACACGAAGCGTATCAAATAACAAATAATCAGGTTATTAAACACGCATATAATGAATTTATTGATATTGCTAAAAAATGGGCAGAGGTAATCTCTCTGTTTGAAAAAGTGGGAGAAACAGACGAACGTACCCACGTTTTGCAAGCTGCTGATGTATTAAAAATTATTTCAAAAAAAGAAAAAGAAACTATGGAATTACTAAAAGGTATTTAGATTATAATTTTATTTATCATGATAATGTTATGATGTAGAATAAAAGGAAATTTTTATAGTAAAATATAAAAATATCAGTTGAATAAAAATTAAACATATAAGGAGAGATTTAAAAGTTAAAAATTATAATATAATTTACTTATTAGTAGTTATATTTTATGGCACATTAATTTAGAGATATGTTTTAAAGAGCTTTTTCTAAATTTAATGAGCTGTGTGGGAGCGATCAGATAAAATCGATTTCTAACGAAATCATGATTTTGGGTCGTTCCTTATTTTTATTAATTTAATAAAGGACATGTTAACGCATAGCCAAAAATCGTACAATATGGTAAAATTAAACATAAGTGTATATGGAGATAATGATTTTTTGATTTTAAAAGTTATAATGATAAATTAAAAAGTAATTTTTATAATCAATAATTAAAGAAAATCTTACTGGATAAAGAGGTAGTTATGACAAAAGAACGTGCGGATGTCCTTTGCGTTAGTCAAGGGTTATTTGAATCAAGAGAAAAAGCTAAACGAGCTATTATGGCAGGTATAGTTTATAATGATAATATAAGAATAGATAAGGCGGGGGAAAAAGTGGATTTTACCGCTACACTTCGCATTAAAGGAAAACAGATGCCATATGTCAGTCGAGGCGGTCTTAAATTAGAAAAAGCAATTAGTGAATTAGGATTTGATGTAAAAGATAAAGTTATGCTTGATATTGGTTCATCAACTGGCGGTTTTACTGATTGTGCTTTACAACATGGTGCGAAATTTGTTTATGCCCTTGATGTAGGAACTAACCAGCTGGTTTGGAAACTTAGGAATAATGAACATGTTAAAGTTATGGAACAAACCAATTTTCGATATAGTGTTAAAGAAGACTTTAATATATATCCGATTGATATAGCATCTATTGATGTATCATTTATTTCATTGTCATTAATTTTACCTAATCTTGCTTCCGTAATTAATGATAACGGAATGGTGTGTGCATTAGTTAAACCACAGTTTGAAGCCGGACGTGATAAAGTCGGTAAAGGTGGAATTGTGAGAGATAAAAAAATTCAATCAGAAGTAATTGAAAAAGTATTATTATTTGCCAACAGTGTTGGGTTTAGTATGATAAACTTAGCATATTCTCCTATTACCGGTGGAGAAGGGAATATTGAATTTCTTATGATACTTAGTTATAATGCTAAAAAAGAGATAAATAACAGTAATATAAATATTGAGCATGTAGTAAATAATGCTCATAATCACTTCAAATAAATAGGAGGAAGGTACGTGTTATTACAATTAAATATTAAACAGTTTGGTATTATTGAACAAGCGACGATTGAATTAAAAAATGGATTGACTGTACTCAGCGGTGAAACCGGAGCGGGAAAATCTATGATACTCGCAGCTATATCCCAACTTTCAGGGCAAAGGACATCAACTTCTTATATAAGATACGGAGAAGATAAGGCAAGTGTAGAAGGAGTATTCGACTTTCCAAAAAGTAAAGAAGTAGTAAAAATATTTAGAGAGTTAGACCTTGGTGTAGAAGATGATGAGGTCATTATTATAAGACGTGATATATACAGTACAGGAAAAAGTATTTGTCGTATTAATGGTGTTGTTGTAAATCTGATGACATTGAAAAAAGTAACCGCTCATTTATTGGATATTCACGAACAGCACGATAATCAAGTATTGCTAATTGAAAAAAATCACTTAAATTTAATAGATACTTTTTCAAAAGAAACAATAATACCGATATTAGTGAAATATAAAGAAAAATATAGAGAGTATAAAATAATACAAGAAAAAATTTCTAATTTGAAGAAACAAGAAAGTGATGTTTTACAAAAGATAGATTTTTTAAAATATCAATATAATGAACTCGAATCGTTAAAATTAAAAAAAGATGAAGATTTTGAATTAGAAAAAGAGATTGATTACTTAGAAAATTTTGAGAAAGTGAATAATTTGGCATATAGTATTTCTGAAGATATAGATGGTGAGCGTGGAATTTTGTCGAAATTAGGAAGGATTCGTTCCAACTTAGGAGAATTAAGTCGTTATAATGATAATTTTGATGAAAAATATGAGGAAGTTACAAATTTATATTATATATTAGATGATTTAAGATATGAAATATCCAGCTATACAGATGACATAGAATATGATGAAGAAAAATTAAATAAACTTAATTTTAGATTAGATAAGATACGTATGCTGGAACGAAAATATTCACGTAAATTAAATGAACTGATTATTTTTAAAGAAGAAATAGCAGAGGAATTAGAAGAATTAGAAAACTATGAAGAAAACATAGAAAACTATTTAAAAAGAAGCGCAGTAATAGAAACAGATATAAAGAAATTAGCTAAAAAACTTACAGAAGTACGAAAAAAGACAGCAATTTATCTTGAAAGTTTAATACAAGAAGAGCTTAAATTTTTATATATGGAAAAAAGCATAATAAAAATTGATTTCAAAGAAAGAGATTTTTCACAAGATGGTTGTGATGATGTACGAATACTTATCAGCGCTAACTTAGGAGAACCGCTTAAATCATTGTCAAAAGTTGCTTCCGGTGGAGAACTTTCCCGTGTTATGTTAGCGTTGAAGATTATTTTTTCACGTAGTATTGAGGCAACGTCAATTATTTTTGATGAAATTGATACCGGAGTTAGTGGGCGTGTCTCACAACGTATGGCAGAAAAAATGTATCAGTTAGGGGTTAATTCTCAAGTATTGTGCATTTCACATTTACCACAAACAACGGCATTAGCTGATACAAATTTGTTAATTAGTAAAGTGATATTTGATAAAAGAACATTAACAAAAATAAAAGAGTTGAATGACCAAGAAAAAATAATGGAGGTAGCCAGAATGTTATCAGGAGATAATTTAACAAAATTATCAGAAGAACATGCGGTAGAAATGTTAGCGTTGGCTAAAAAAACACAAAAAAATATAATAAATAGTATTGTTAAAAATAATAAAGATATATAATATAAAAAGTGTAAAGGATGATTATGACAGAAAAAGGCAAAATTTTAAAAGCATTAAGTGGATTCTATTACGTACAAGTTGGAGAAAAGATGATTACTTGTCGAGCACGAGGGAATTTTCGCAATGACGGTATTGTACCGTTGGTTGGCGATAATGTCGTTATTCAAATGACTGATAATGACACAGGGTATGTGGTGGAAATACTAGATAGAAAAAATGAATTGTTGAGACCGAAAGTAGTAAATATAGATCACAACTTGATTATTATATCAGCGAAAGATCCTGATTTTTCCAGCAAGTTACTTAATAAGATTATTTGTTTAAATGAAAATAGTAATATTGATATTATCTTAATTTTTACCAAATTAGACTTGTTAAATGAAATTGAACAGGAATATATGTACAAAGTAATGAAGTATTATAAAAGTATAGGATATCAAGTATATACTAACGATGAAGAAGATATAAGTAAAATAAAATCACAATTATCCGGAGAGTACATAGCTATTTCAGGGCAATCCGGTGCAGGGAAATCATCATTTATTAATAAATTATCAGGTAATCTAAATATAGAAACAGCAGAAATTTCCAAACATTTAGGACGTGGTCGCCATACGACAAGGCATATAGAATTTTATAAACTTGATGATTTTTATATAGCGGATACACCAGGATTTTCTTCGATAGATATAACATTTATAGAAAAAGAAGATATTCAATATTTGTTTAGAGAATTTAGTGATTATACATGTAAATTCCAACCATGTAATCATGTGGAAGAAGTCAATTGCGGTGTAAAGGAAGCTGTCAAAACGGGAGAATTATTACAGAGTCGTTATGAAGATTATAAAATGTTTTTTAAAGAAAAAGAAACACAGAAGAAAAAATATTAAATTTTTCTGTTAAATATTACAGTGAAATTAGTAATTTTATTATATAAAATCCTAGCTTTAAAATATCAAAATAATATATTAAATAATTTAAAGGAGTTTGAAAATGAAAAAAATATTACCATCAATCTTATCGGCAGATTTTGCAAATTTAGAAAGAGATATAAAAGAATTGGAACAAGTTGGAATTGATATGCTACATATTGATGTAATGGACGGTAATTTTGTACCTAATATTTCATTTGGTTTCCCGATTATAGAGTCAATAAGAAAAAAAACAAAAGCACTCTTTGATTGTCACTTAATGATAGCTAATCCGGAAAATTATGTAGAGCGTTTTTGTCAGATTGGGTGTGATATGGTATCGTTTCATATTGAAGCTACTAACCATGCAGATAGAGTAATTCAAGTTATTAAGAATTTAGGTAAAAAAGCAGGAATAGTTCTTAATCCGCAAACTTCTGTCGAAAGTATAAAGTATTTATTACCAAAGGTAGATTATGTACTAATAATGACGGTAAATCCGGGATTCGGTGGTCAAAAATTTATAAATGAAATGCTTGATAAAATAGTAGAATTAAATAATATCAGAATAAACAAAAATTATAATTATTTAATTCAAGTAGATGGTGGAATAAATATTGAAACATCAAAATTATGCCGTGAACGTGGAGCTGATTTGTTAGTATGTGGTTCATTTTTGTTTGCGGCAGAAAATAAAAAACAAACTTTGGGAGAATTATTAAAATAATGGAACAAATAACACAGATAAATATAATGCTTGATGGAGAAAAACCGAACTCAATATCTTCGGGTCATTGGTGTGGTGTTGATGGTGGAGCAAAATATTTAGTGAATAAGGGAATTAAGCTATTAATTGGTTGTGGCGATTTTGATTCTGTTAATGATGATGAGCGACTTAGAATAGAAAATAATTCTAAATATTATTATAAGAAAAATAATGAAATAGAAACAGATGCAGATTTTGCATTGAGAAAAATACATAGTATATGTAAAAATATAAAAATCATAAATATTTATGGTGCAACCGGAAAAAGATTAGATCATTTTTTTGGGAATATACTATTACTTAATAGTGAAAAATACTCTAAAACGGTAATGAATATTGTTGATGATAATAACATTATTATGGTGGCAAAAGCAGGTAAGAATATATTTTTACCTAAAAAAGAATACAAGTATTTTTCAATAGTCCCCTTATATGAACATACTATTATGACAATAAAAAATGCCAAATATGAAGTGGAGAATTTAGAGTTAACTTTGACCAGACCAAATGCAACCAGCAATGAATTTTTTGATAATAAAAAAATAGAATTAGAGGTTGATAAAAATTGTTTGGTAATATATGCAAAAGATTAGTTAGGAGATATTATGACAGAAATAATTCAATTTGTTTTAATTGCTGTTTTTGCCGGATTTTTAGGATCGTTAGTCGGTCTTGGCGGGGGAATTATTATTACGCCGGCATTAACTATTTTATTTGGTATTGATATTAAATACGCCATAGGAGCAAGTATAGTAGCGGTAATAGCTACAAGCAGTGGATCTGCAATAGCTTTTGTTAAAGATCATATGAGTAATATGCGTGTAGGAATGTTACTTGAAATATTTACAACTGCGGGTGGGGTTGTCGGAGCCTTGATGGCAGGAGTTTTTTCATCAAAACTTCTATATATATTCTTTTCACTTATATTATTAAACTCATTTTATGGAATGTTGAAAAAAACGGGTATTATTACTAAAAAAAGAGTACAAGAAATTGTTAAAAATGATAAGTACGCAGATACTTTCAAATTAAATTCGTCTTATTATGACAAAGCAATAAAAAGAACGGTAAATTATAACGTAACAAATGTACCTCATGGTTCACTGATTATGTTTGGTGCGGGATTTGCCAGCGGTTTATTAGGCATTGGAAGTGGTGCTTTTAAAGTAATTGCCTTGGATAATTATATGAAATTGCCTATTAAAGTAAGTACAGCAACCAGTAATTTTATGATGGGGGTAACTGCAACAGCTAGTGCATTAATTTATTTTTTCAATGGAACAATTAATCCGACAATAGCGGCGCCGATAGCTATTGGAACTTTGATTGGTTCAAGAACAGGGGCGAAAGTAATGCAACGTTTAGAAGCAAAATATATACGATATATATTTTTACCGATACTATTATTTACCGTAGTCAACATGTTCTTAAAAGGACTGGGGGTGCTGTAAATGAATAAGAAGAAGGATATTAATATTATTATTTCAAATATACTAAAATTAGGTGTCTATACCAGCTCTTTATTTATTATTTTAGGTATTACTCTGGCTTTTACTACTCATAGTGACGGTAGGTTAGTTATAGAACATTATACATTTATAGAAATGTTAAAAGGTTTGCTGAAATTTGATTATTACGCATATTTAATGTGCGGTATTTTTGTTCTAATATTAACTCCGGTTTTAAGAATATTAGGATTATTAGTAATTTATTATACAGAAAAGGATTATAAATTTGTAAAAGTTTGTATTATAGTATTAATTATTTTGTGTATTAGTTTAACGTTAGGAGTTAAACATAACTAAATAAAACCCTTATTGATAGCTATTATCATTATTAATTAAAATTAAATTTGTCTAAACTGTGAACATAAAATGTTAAAATGTTGATATTATACAATATTTTAACATTTTTATTTTGACATCATAAAAATATGTTATACAATAGTATTGTAATATTTACTTTAAATATAATTTAAAACAATAAAGGAGGTATTTTTATGTTGGATCCACTATTACTTGCAAGGATACAATTCGCTGCAACAACAGTGTTCCACTTTTTCTTCGTACCAATTACAATAGGTATGGTATTCTTAATCGCGATATTTGAAAGTATTTATGTTAAAACTGGTGATGAACATTATAAAAGAATCACAAAGTTTTTTGGACATTTGTTCCTAATTAACTTCGCGGTAGGGGTCGTAACAGGTATTCTACAAGAGTTTCAATTTGGAATGAACTGGTCTGAATATTCATCTTTTGTTGGAGATGTATTTGGTCCATCATTGGCAATTGAAGCATTACTTGCGTTTTATCTTGAATCAACATTTATAGGTATTTGGATTTTTTCTTGGGATAAAATTAATAAAAAATTACATGCTATGTGTATTTGGTTGGTTAGTATCGGAACGATTATGTCAGCGTTTTGGATTTTATCAGCTAACTCATTTATGCAACATCCTGTTGGTGTTAAATATGTAGATAACGGAATTATTGGTAAAAAAGCAGAAATGATAGACTTCTTTGCGATTGTTAAAAATCCATATCTATGGAATCAATTCCCTCATATTCTTGCTACATCACTAACTGTAGGAGGATTTGTTATAGCAGGAATTGCAGCGTGGAAAATTGTTAGAGGTCATGAAGTTTCGATCTTCAGAAAAGCATTTAAGGTTTCTATTGTAGGTGCTTTAATAGGATCGTCAGCGCTACTTGTAACCGGTCACTCTCAAGCACAATATTTAGTAAGAGAATATCCGATGAAAATAGCAGCTGCTGAAGCGATGTATGAAGATTCGGGAAATGTTGCAGCATTTTCTGTTTTGGCAAAAATTGACCAAAAACAACAAAAAACAGAAGAAATAATTGAAATTCCGGGAATGTTAAGTTTCTTGGCATACAATAAATTTGAAGGTAGTTTAAAAGGAATGCATACTCTTCAAAAAGAAATGGATGAAAAATATTATCCGATTATTGGAAAACATTTAAATTATATTCCTAATGTGCATGTGATGTATTATACATTCAGAATTATGGGTGCTTCAGGCGGATTATTATTCTTAATGGCATTACTGGGAACAATATTCTCATTTAGAAAAAATGAAATTAAAAAACGTTGGTTTTTAAAAATTATGCCATGGATGCTGCTGATAGCTGAGATAGCAACTGCTTGTGGTTGGATTATGGCAGAAATGGGGCGTCAACCGTTTATAATTTTTGGTGTAATGCCTACAGAAACAGGGGTATCTTCTAACTCCGGAGCAGCAGTGCTATTTTCATTAGCGGTCTTCTGTATTTTATATACAGTATTAGGTGTAGCACAATATGTATTATTTAGACATATGATGAAGAAAAAAGAAACAACTGTAAGGGAGGTAGCATAGTATGGATTGGTCAGTAGCTTTACCAAATATATGGTTCTTACTAATTACAGTGTTATTTACAGGATTTTTCGTATTAGAAGGATATGATTTTGGTGTTGGTATATTAGCACAAATATTGGGTACTAATGATGTTGAAAAACGTGTGTACTTTAATACAATCGGTCCGTTTTGGGACGCCAATGAAGTTTGGTTGCTTACCGGTGGTGGAGCGATGTTTGCCGCATTTCCTATCTGGTATGGTAAATTATTTAGCGGATATTATATTGCATTTGTATTGATGCTTGTTGCTTTAATTTTACGAGGCGTTTCGTTTGAATTTAGAGGAAAATTAGGTAATAATAGAAAGTGGATTAAAGCATGTGACTTCGCAATGTTTATTGGTAGCTTTTTACCGCCGATTTTATGGGGAGTAGCCGTTGCTAATTTTATGACAGGGGCTAACCTTGATGATAATAAAAATCTGATTGATGGATTTTTAGGATTATTATCACCGTTTACTATTTTAGGTGGTATTATGATGTTATTACTAATGCTTGTTCATGGTGCACAATTCTTAGCACTTAAAACAACAGGTGAATTAAGAAATGCCGCACGTGGTGTTTCGGCACTATTATTCCCGTTTGCTGCAGTTGTTACACTGATATTTGCAGTTTGGGCGTTGTTTAAAACGGACATTTTTACAAATAATTACTATATAGGATTAATCTTGGCATTAATAGCTGTGGTATTCTTCGTAGTGTCGTTCGTTTTAAACTTCAAAGGAAAAGATTTATCAGCATTTTTATGTACATCCGGTACATTAGCATTCCTTACATTGAGTGTTTTTGTTGGAATGTTCCCAAGAGCTATCATAAACAGTAATGATGTTACACAATCACTATTTATATATGATGCTGCAAGCGGAATTTATACTCTAAGACTTATGACAATAGTAGCGTTATTCTTATTGCCATTCGTTCTTGGATACCAAGTATGGTCGTATTCTATTTTTAGAAAACGACTAACAAAAGAAGATGAATTGGAGTACTAATTGATGAAGAAAAAGGAAGCAAAGTTGAAACTTCCTGTTAAAAAAAGTCTTACATTGACATTATTAGTATTATCAACATTAGAAGCAGTTTGTATTATTATACAGGCTGCTTTTTTAGCTAAGGCTATCGTAGGATTGTTTGATAAAAAATTTGATAATGTATTAAGAGATAGTATATTTTTTTTAATGGGATATATATTTAGAACACTGTTTTTACATTTGGAGCAGTATGTGACGGAAAAACACGCTATTGAATTTGAAAAAAAACTGCGTAAAGAATTATTAAGCAGTTATTTTAATTTAGGACCTGAGTTTACAACAAGAGAGGGTTCGGGTAAATTAGTTACTTTAGCTATTGATGGGATCGGCAAAGTAAAACAATATTTTGAGCTTAATGTATCCAAAAAGTTACGTGGCAGTATTATACCTGCTCTTATAGTAATATTTATATTTTACACCGATTATGTATCTGCACTTATGATAATATCGGTAATACCGGTAATTGTAATCTTTATGATTTTGCTTGGTATTAATGCTCGAGATATGGCTAATAGACAATATAAAAAATATCGTGCTTTATCAAATAATTTTATAGATACTGTTAGAGGAATAGAAACTTTAAAATTTTTAGGTATTAGTAAAAATTATTTACCTATCATGGAGAAAAAAAATAGCGAATATCGTCAAAGTACGATGAAAACATTAACCGTGGCATTTTTAAATAGTTTTGCGTTGGATTTTTTAACCACTATTGCTATTGCGCTGCTTGCTGTAAGATTGGGAATACTTTTGCTTGATGGTAGTACAGTGTTATTGCCGTCGTTAACAGTTTTATTGATAGCACCGGAATTTTTTCTGCCGATGAAACAAGCTGCTACAGATTACCATGCAACATTAGATGGTCAAATGGCATATGAAGATATTCATCGTATGATAATAAAAAATATAGAAAATAAAGAAGAAAAAATTAATATTTCAAATGTTAAAAATATTTCATTGGAAAATATTAGTTTACAAAAAGATGACAAAGCTATTTTAAATAATATATCATTAACGATTAATAAAGGAGATAGGGTGTGCCTTGTAGGACAAAGCGGTAGTGGTAAGACATCTCTTATTTCTATTTTAGCCGGTTTTAATAGTCAAACTACGGGAGTACTTCGTATTAATAATGAGGAAATAAAACTTACCGATATACAATGGGCATCAAAAATTTCATATATTTCGCAATTTCCATATATTTTCCCTGATACAATACGTAACAATATTCTATTTTATACAGATGAAGATATAAGTGATAAACGCTTAGAACAGGTGTGCAATATAGTAGGATTGGATAGCTTTATTAATGCATTACCAGATAAATATGACACTTTAATCGGAGAAGCCGGACAAGAATTAAGCGGTGGACAAGCACAACGTGTAGCAATAGCACGTGCTTTAATTAGTGATAGAGAAATTATTATTCTTGATGAACCGACAAGTCATTTAGATATTGAAACCGAATTTGAGATAAAAGAAAAATTGCTTGAATTATTTAAAGAACGTACGGTTATTATAGCAACGCATAGATTGCATTGGTTAAATAATACAGATTATATCGTTCATTTAGATAGTGGAAAAGTGGCAGATTATGAAAAGATTTCTGATTTTAAAGCAAGTGATAGATATAATAAATTAAAAGAAAATTTAGTAGGAGGTGGCTATGGTGAAAAATAATTCTATTATTAGAGCTGAAATCAAACACAACAAAAAAATGATGAGCGCCGTAGTTCTACTAGGTATGTTTTCTGTGGTTAGTGGTGCAGCACTAATGTATGTATCAGGATTTCTTATCAGTAAGTCATCATTACGTTTAGGAAATATACTGATGTTACAAGTGCCAACAGTATTAACAAGAACCTTTTCACTATCACAATCTACATTTGCTTATGTGCAACGACTATTAAGTCATAACTTAGTGCTGGGTATTATTGAAAAAATGAGAAGTAGGGTATATAAAATATTAGAGCCACAAGCACTAAAATTAAAAAAAGAATATAAATCAGGTGATTTATTAGGAATTATATCGGAGGATATAGAACATTTACAAAATATTTATTTAAAGACTATTTTCCCCAGTGTTATCTCACTTATATTGTATGTGATTTTTGTGACAGTAATGTTTGGTTATGATATGAGTTATGCTATAATCGCTACACTATTCGGATTGTTTATCATCTTTGTTGTGCCATTTGTATCACTTATATTCACACGTAATAATTTCCACATAATGAAAAAAGCGAAATATGATTTATATCGTAATTTTACAAGTGCGGTATTTGGAATAAGTGACTGGATCTCATCAAATAAAATAAAAGATTTTATGATTGACTACCAAGAAAAAGAATCACGACTTCTTAAACGAGAAGCAAAGATAAAGGCGTTCGTTCATTTTAGAGAAAATATTGTTAACTTATTAGCGGGTTTTACTGTATTTTTTGTGATTTACAGTTGCTGGAACATGACATTAAATGATACGATAGAAAATGTTTACATAGCTTCATTTTGTATGATGGCACTATCTGTAATGAGTGTTGCTGTTATGACAGGTGAGGCGATCTCACATATGCCGGGATATGAAGTATCGATTAATCGAGTTAAAGAGTTCTACGCACAAGAAGAAAAAACATTAGATACAATAGCTACAAAAAATAATAAAGAAAATAATATTATCGATATTGAAAATGTAAGTTTTGAATATGAAAATGGAAAAACAATTTTAAATAATATTTCGCTTTCTATAAAAAAAGGAGAAAAAGTTGCAATATTAGGGCGAAGTGGTGTAGGAAAATCAACACTTATTAAATTGTTGACAGGAACATATACGGATTATACAGGAAATATTTCAATATTGAATAAAGTACCAAGTGAAAAATTATTAGGTACAGAAATTTCGCTTTTAAATCAAAAACCATATTTGTTCGATATGACAATTAAAGAAAATTTAAAGTTATCATTACTTGATAATGATGATATTGTATTAAGCGATAAGGAAGTTAACGAAAAAATAATTGAGAGTTTGGACAAAGCACAATTAACATCATTAATTGATAGCCTATCGGAAGGTATTGATACAAATGTTTTTGAAACGGGTAGTAGATTTTCAGGCGGGGAAAGACAACGTATAGCTTTTGCACGTAGTATTATTCAAAATAATGAATTACTATTACTTGATGAACCTACTGTTGGACTTGATCCAAAAACAGAACATGAATTATTAAAAACAATTTTTGAAACAAGTAAAGATAAAACAATAGTGTGGATTACACATCATCTAAATTCTATTGAATACATGGATAGAATAATATTTATTAAAGATGGATGTGTAGAAATGGATGGTACACATGAAAAGCTATATAGCACGAATGAAAAATATCGTAAATTGTACGATATGGATAATATAAAATAGATATATAGACCTTTAAATTAAATAGTTCTGTAGTAATACGAAGTACAAGAATATAATGAAATTGGTTTAAAAATAAAGAAAATTCAAGAAAAAGTTGTAAAAAACTTATTTCTTGGATTTTTTAATATTTTGTTTAAAAATATTAAAAAATTTTAAAAATTATATAGGATAAGAGACCATTATTATGGCAATAGAAAAAGTTTGTCATATAAGATTATTGATAGAAATAAAAATAAATATCATTATATATTTAATTAAAAAATATGTCATTTCAACAGTTGATACTATTCAAGAAATAACAAAAAATTTGTTCAATGAAACGATAAAATTTATAATGAAAAAAGCTTAATATTCAAGTTATAAAAACTGTGGATACAAAGTTAGTTATTACAGTGAAACTTGAATTTGCTTTGAAAATTAATTAAGAAAACTTGGGACTATACGAATATAAAAAAAGTTGATTTTTTATTGAAATTATGATACAATGCTTTTAGTTAAATATTCTGAATTTTTTGCCTTTTTGCTTAGATTTTTAAAGAGAATTTTTTAGAAATTCTGTAGCAAGTAAAGTCTGAGTTTATAATTATTACATAGTCCGATAGGGTTATAAACTTAAAACTGACTGGATAGAAGTTATTAGGGGTAACTTCTAAAGGCGAAAGATAATATAAAAAACAAAAGAGGAGATGTTAAAATGAGAAAAATTAAAAAAGGTATTGTAGCTTTTATTATTGCAGTAATGTGTTTATCTATCATTACAGGATGTGGAAAATCGGGTAGTGATTCAAATAAAAGTTCATCGGGAGGAGCAGAACAAGTAGAAACATATAGAGTGGATAGTTCCAGAATTTCCGTACTTACCAACAAAGGGAATGCGTATTACATAGGTGGAGGATTGGCCTTTAGCAAAGAAACTGTTGATGTTGATAAACCGACTAAGTTTTTAGAAAATGTAAAAGATCTTGTTTCTGGACATGCTTGGATTGACAAAAACAACGATTTATATATAGAGGGTGTTGACAGTATAAATGGTGGTCACTTAAATGAACCTAAAAAACTGGGAGGGAATATTGTAAGTTCAACTCCATATAATTTAGGTATTGTTGCTGTGGATAAAGACGGTAATTTATATTCATTTGGTAAAGAAAAATTCAACGGTTTTGATAAAACATATAAAGAATTTACTAAAATTGATGATATAAAAGATGTAGTTAAGGTTTCATCTAGCATATCTAATTATTGGTTTTTAGCTCTTACAAAAGATGGTACAGTTTATAATAAGAAATTTGATAAAAAATTTGAAAAGGTAATAGATAACGCTAAAGATATTCAAGGAAGTTATATTATCGCAAAAGACGATGAAGTTTATTATATGGGAAATGAATTAACAAAAATTGGTAAATCATTAAAGATAGGTGGATATATTGATCCGGGTGCTGTAAAATTTGTAGAAGATAAAACAATTGCTCGTGTTTTATGGGATGGTAAAAAACCTAAAAATGATAAAGAAACAGATGTACTTTATCAACAATATCCTAAAGATATAAAAGAATTAATATATCATAATATTTCAAGTGATAAGAACAAAGATGGAAAACACATCCTTAAAATGGTATATGAAAATATGGATGGAGATATAGTTTTATACAACGTGTATGATTGTTATAATATAAATGGAAAAACAGAAAAAAATACTTCCAAAGTAAATAAGAGTGTAGATGATATAGCTAAAATTTGGGATTTTGTAAAAGTAGAAAAAAAGAATTAAGATAAAAGAAATGAGAAAATAGGCTCTGTGTCAAATACGAGGTATGAGAAAAATAATGATAAAATGCTAAGCAACGCAGTGTTGCTTGGCATTTTATCATTCATATAATTTATTATATAACCAATTAAATTATATTAAATCAAAGATTTTATGATTAAAATTTGGTTCGGTTTTGTAAAGTGAATAAAAATTTTATTGATTATTTTTTAAAAGTTTATAACACACTCTTTGAATTTCTTAATTAAATCGGGAATAATCTCTTTATCCAAACAAGAAAACGCAATACGAATATGTCTATCATCCATTGAATAAACTCCGTACTTATACTCATGTAAAAATTTCAATCTAAATTCATGGGCGTTAATATTATCCGGCATTTTTATAGTGAAAAAATAACCGGAATTAAAAGGTAGAATAGTTACCTCATTTTCTAGTTTTTGATCCGCTATTGTTTCTTTTAGTATATTGTAACGTTCTTCAATAAGTTTATCGTTTTTTATTTTTTGGTCTATAGCTGCTGAACTTGTTAATAAACGAATAGCTATTTGCTGTGATAAATTAGTAGGGGATGAAGTTGTGCTACGTAAATATCCTTGAGTTTTTTCTAAAATAATATTTTTCAGATTGGAATCTTTTGTATAATAAGTGATAAATCCTATACGTAGCCCCCAGCTATAAAATTCTTTAGTTATTCCGTCTAATTTTATAACAAGACAGTTTTCATTATCAGAAAGTTTAGCAGTAAAGCTTAATGAAGAATTTTTGTGATTTTTTTCAAAAAATAAACCAAAATAAGCATCATCAGAAATAATTATAAGTTGTTTAGTAGGATTTTTTTTAGCAAAAGAATCTATAATATTAACCAATGAATATAATTCATTAATGGAAGGGGTATATCCCGTTGGATTATTAGGAAAATTTAAAATTATTGAAATTTTATTTTCTTTTATAGAATATAAAATTTCCTCAAAATTTTCCAGATTAAAATTGTTTTTATTATTGAATTGGGTGTATCTATAGATTTTATTTTCTAATTTTACGGAATATATTTGTGCATAGTTTTGCCAGAATAGATTTGGCAGCAAAAGAGCATCACCTTTTTCGCTAAAAAGATTGGCGACTGTATCAATACCCTGGGTAATCCCGGTTGTTACCATTGGAAGTGATAAATACTTTTCATCTAAAGTATTATTATCTTTTAAGATTTTTTTCTTCCAAAGCTCTCGAAGCTTAGGAAGCCCCGATGTGGGAGAGTATGGTAGGTATTCAGTTTTATTTATTTCACTAATAATTTCATCTATTTTATCTAATCCAATAGCTTTTTTATTTTTGGTAGCTATCCCTATAGTAGCATTAACAGCACCTTTAACTGCTGCTGTTTCTTTTGATTGAATAAGTACGTCTTTGGGTAAAATTAAATTTTGACCCAGTGTGGAAAAAAATGACATAAAAAACCTCCTAAATTAATATAATCATTATATCATATTTATTAATAAAACGTTAAAGTAAAATTATAAAATTTAAAAAGTTTAATTACAAATATTTTAATTCTTTAATACTTAAAAAAATAATGGTTTTTCTTACAAGAAAAATTAATTTGCTTTTTGTGATAATTATACTGTTTTTGTTATTTTTCATTATTTTTTCCATATTTTAATATTTTAAATAGAAAATTTCATTTTTCAATATATTATATAATTAAAAATCATCAAAAAAAGTTATATTTCTTAGTAAAATGACTTGATTTTTTTAGAAGGATTATTTATAATAAATAGGTATGTGATTAACTCACTTAAAAATAACTCTGTTCATATTCAAAGTGTTCAGGGCAGAAGGAGAAGATAATAATGAGAGAAGGAATTCATCCGGATTACCGTAAAGTTGTATTCATGGACACTACTAGTGGTTTCAAATTTTTAAGCGGTTCAACAAAACCATCTAAAGAAACTATAGAGTGGGAAGATGGAAATACGTACCCATTATTGAAAGTTGAGATTAGTTCAGATACACATCCATTTTATACAGGACGTCAACGTTTTGCTCAAGCAGATGGTCGTATCGAACGTTTCAACAAAAAATACGGTATCAAGTAAGATTAAAAAACAGGCATTTCTTTTTGGATTGTCTGTTTTTATTCTATGTATATGATTAGCTAAACTACTTTTATATTATGCAATAAAATATATTGCAGTAGGAGATTATAATATGGTGGAAAATAGAAAATTTGGTTGGATAGAATGTATTTGTGGAAGTATGTTTTCAGGAAAATCTGAAGAATTGTTAAGAAGAATAAAACGAGGAGTTATAGCTAAGCAAAAAGTTTTATTATTTAAACCTAGCATTGACAACAGATATGAAGAAAATAAGGTATCTACTCATAATGGAAATAGCTATAAATCAATCAGCATTGATAAAGCAGAAGAAATTTTTGACTACATAAAAGATGAAAAATATGATATTATAGGTGTTGATGAAATACAATTTTTTGATAAATCAATAGTAGAAATAATAAATAAATTAGCTGATGACGGTATTAGGGTTATTGTAGCCGGTCTTGATATGGACTTTAAAGCAGAACCTTTTTATCCAATGCCGGAAATTATGGCTATAAGCGAAATGGTGACAAAATTACATGCTGTGTGTAATAAATGCGGGAAAGAAGCTAGCCGAAGTCAACGTTTGATAAACGGTAAACCGGCACGTTACGATGATCCGGTTGTAGTAATTGGTGCTAGTGAATCATATGAGGCTAGATGTCGTCATTGTCACGAGATAGAAAAATAATAAGGAGAAAATGATGGAAATATTAAGTCAATTAGAGATAGTAGAAGAACGCTATGAAAAACTTAATGAATTGTTAAGTGATCCTGATATTGTAAGTGATACAAAAAAATTAATGGAATATTCAAAAGAACAACGCTCTATTGAAAAAACAGTATCGGTATTTAGAGAATATAAAAATATAGTTCAACAAATTGCTGATACGAAAGAGCTACTTGAAATTGAAGCAGATGAAGAAATGAAAGAAATGATGCAAGAAGAAATCAAAGAATTGGAACCAACGCTTGCACCAATGGAAGAAGAGTTAAAAATATTATTATTACCAAAAGATCCAAATGATGGTAAAAATGTTGTCGTGGAGGTTCGGGGTGCAGCAGGTGGAGATGAAGCACAATTATTTGCTGGAGATTTGCTACGTATGTACACACGTTTTGCGGAATCGCAAGGTTGGAAAGTTGATATTTTAGAACGTTCTGAAACAGGTATTGGCGGTATTAAAGAGGCGATTTTTATTATTTCCGGTGAAGATGTATATTCTAAGATGAAATTCGAGAGTGGTGCACATCGTGTACAACGTGTTCCAACAACAGAATCAAGCGGACGTATTCATACATCAACTGCTACAGTAGTAGTATTACCGGAAGCAGAGGAAGTTGAAGTAGAAATTAATGAAAATGATATTCGTGTTGATACATTTGCTTCGAGCGGAGCGGGGGGACAATCTGTTAATACAACAATGTCAGCCGTACGTTTAACACATATTCCAACCGGTGTTGTAGTATCCATGCAAGATGAGCGTTCACAGATTAAAAATAAAGAAAAAGCAATGAAAGTTTTGCGTGCTCGTGTTTACGATAAATATCAACAAGAAGAACAAGCGAAATTTGATGCTGAACGAAAATCTAAAGTTGGAACGGGAGATCGTTCAGAACGTATTAGAACATATAATTATCCACAAAATAGAGTTACAGATCATAGAATAGGTTTAACTATTCAAAAACTTGATCAAATAATGGAAGGTAAGCTTGATGAAATATTAGAAGCACTTCGAATAGCAGAACAAGCTGAAAAAATGGCAGAATTAAATAAAGGTGAAGAACTATAATGAAAAGAAGACAAGCTATGACGAAGGCTTGTTTTCTTTTAAGAAAGCATGCCAAAGAAGAAAGTTTAGCGCGATTTTTATTAATGTATTTAGTAGATGAGAATAGTAGTACATTTAATAAAGAAATATCAAGTGAATTAGATAAAAAAACTGAAGAAGAATATTTTAATCTTATTAATAAACACATAGCGGAAGATACACCACTAAGCCATTTAACCGGTTTTGAATATTTTTATAATAGAAAATTTAAAGTTACTAGCGATGTCCTTTCACCTCGAATGGAAACAGAAGAACTGGTGGAGAAAGTTATAGACTATGTGAAAAAACAAAAATTATATAATATAAAAATATTAGATCTTTGTACCGGAAGTGGCATTATAGCAATAACTTTACAAAAAGAAATATCTGAACGCATAATAAGTGTAATAGGAAGTGATATAAGTAGTGAAGCACTTAGTGTTGCACGGTTAAATTCTACAAACTTAAAAAGCGATGTTAAATTTATTAATTCTGATTTGTTTGAAAAAATAAAGGATAAGTTTGATATTATTGTATCAAATCCACCATATATAGCATATTCAGACAAAATAACACTAAAAAAAGATGTATTAAATTTTGATCCACATTTAGCACTATTTGCAGAAGAAGATGGAATGTATTTTTATAGAAAAATTATTGAGCAGGCAAGCCAATATTTAACGGATCAAGGGGTAATATTTTTTGAAATAGGTTATAATCAAAAAGATAAGATAACGCACTTAGCAAAACGGGATAATTATCGCATTCAGATACTAAAAGATATTAACGGACGTGATCGTATAGCGATATTGTATAAATAAAAGTAAATAGGAATTAACTTTATAAATTAGAACTAAAGTTAATTCCTATTTATTTATAATTCTCGATAAACACCAACACATTCACCGATAATTTCAACATTACGTGTAACTATAGGTTCATATGAAGAATTACAAGGTTGTAAAATTACATTTTCAGATGTAATAAATACTTTTTTTAACGATGCTTCATTCCATTCTTTTAGCAAAACAGCGGCAATCTTACCATTTCTTACAGTAGGAGTTTTTTTTATAAAAACTATATCACCATCTAAGATACCGGCTTCAATCATGCTGTCACCTTCAACACGAAGAGCAAAATCTGCACGCATACTTTGATCAATAAAGATATGATCATCATATTCTTCGTCTGCATATATACCGCTTCCGGCACAAATAGAACCAAGTATAGGCAGTTTTAAAGTATTATCTATAATATCTTCATATTCTTCATCAAAATTCTCAATTTCAATTTTTGTATCTTCAGAATCACCAATCAACCAATCAGGATTTACATTAAGATAGTCAGCTATAATTATAAGTTTATCACGTTTAGGTATATATTTTCCCTTTTTCCAATCACTAATAGAAGAGGGGGTGATTTGTGTATCACGTGCGAGCGCAGCCTGCTTTATATTTTTTTCTTTAAGACATTGTTTAAATCGTTTGCTAAATATTGTAGTCATAAAAATCTATCCATTCTTTATAATACTTTACTTAATTATAAAGTAAACCGTATCTAAAATCAAGGATATTAAGAAAATTTTTTCTAAAAAAATAAAGAAATATGAATTTTATAGTTGAAATTTGGTTTTCCGTATGATATTATATATATGCAAGGGAAAATTAAGTTTTACGTATTTAAGAAAAGAGGTAATATTATGTTTTTATATTGGTTGATTATATTGGTTATGTTGGCAAAAGTATTTACTTTTTTTGAAAAAAATAAATTAAAAATAGTTAAAAGAAAGAAATATACACATAGATAGAATATAAGGAAAACTTTATTTATAATTACGGAAAAATGAATAAATTTTATAAATTTATAAAAAAGTGAATTTATTGTTTTAAATATCTTATTTACTATGAATAAATCATTTGAAACCCTGTTACAACGTTTACACATATTTTTTACATTTTAAAGTATGTACTAATTATTTAAAGTGTTGTATAATGTGAATATAAATTATAACTAGGAGGTTTCTTAATGAAATTAGTATTAACAAGACACGGTGAAAGCCAGTGGAATCTTGAAAATAAATTTACGGGCTGGGTTGATGTAGATATTACAGAAAAAGGTAGACAAGAGGCTATAAAAGGTGGTCAAACATTAAAAAAATTAGGTTTAACTTTTGATGTAGCGTATACTTCATATCAGAAACGTGCAATTAAAACGTTAAACTTATTTTTAGAAGAATTGGATTTATTATGGATTCCGGTGTATAAAAGTTGGCGTTTAAATGAAAGACATTACGGTGCTTTACAAGGATTAAATAAAGCGGAAACAGCAGAAAAATATGGTGCTGAGCAGGTTCATATTTGGAGAAGAAGTTTTGATGTAGCTCCACCACAAGTAGATAAAACTAGTGAAATGTATCCCGGCAATATTGATAGATATAAAGATATTCCGGTTGATGAAATCCCAACAGGCGAAAGTTTAAAACTTACTATTGATCGCGTATTGCCATATTGGGAGAGTGATATTTCTAAACAGATTAAAGATGGAAAAAATGTTCTTATTTCAGCACATGGTAACAGTCTAAGAGCATTAATTAAATATTTATTAAATATTTCAGATGAGAAAATATTAGATTTGAATTTACCAACTGGAACACCTTTGATATTTGAAATTGACGAAAATCTCAACATTATATCAGCACCGGAATTGTTCTAATTTCAAAAATAAGTTATGAAAAAATATATATTAATATTAATAGCAGTTGCATTTACTTTGCAAGGTTGCACTAATAAGGGAAACTTTTCAAAAGAACAATTAGAAAATATTACAAATTCTGTAACTATATCAGATTTAGAAAAAGTGGAATTTAATGTTAATGATAATAAGCTAATAATTTATTCTAATGAAGAAATTATTAATAATGAAGGATTCAATACAATTATTAAATCTTTAAAACTTAATTCACTTTCAGGAAAACAAATTTCCGGAGATAAATTATCAGCTAATGAATTTGATGGTAAAGATTTTAATGTGGAAATTATTTCAAAAAATGGCAATATGGTATCATTTAACACTAAAAATGCTACGGATAAGAATTATTCAATTTATAAAACAAAATACTCTGAATCTTTTATGAAAGGTAAAATTTTAAATTTTTCGAAAAATTTAATTAGATTTGATGAGTTGGCAGGTACTATTGAAACAGATCTGAATAATAATCGTGATATCAGCGAAAAAATAAAGCAATTTAATACTATAAAAGAGAATGTAAATTCAGAAATTTCTTATTTTAAAAATTTATCGGCAGAAATTACAGATTATTCTAAGATAGATGAAGTTAAAAATAAAGTAACTAGAGTTAAAATTTTTACGGATTTAATGACTAATGCTGTTATGCGTTCTATAGAAGAAAAAAAAGGAACTTATATAGCAAATAATTTTTTAAATATCAATGAAATAGATAGAATAGCTAGAGAATTAGAAAAAATGTAATAACCTAAAGAGGTATATAATTATATGAAGCATGAAAAAATCGTGCTTTGTATAAATTTTTGTTGTATAATAAATACGAGCATGAAAAAAATGAGGCTCTGTGTCAAATACGGGGCATGAGA
>NZ_KI271856.1 GCF_000469465.1 Gemella bergeri ATCC 700627
AAAGTTAATGGAATAAATTATACAATAAAAACTTGATGTATGGATTTATATGTATAATAAATTTAAGGGTATGGATTTTTTTCCATACCCTATATTTATTATACAACCGAAAATTTTAAACATACTTAAAGAAAAATGTTACCGTCGTTACTTCTATTCTTTTTTTTTCTTTGTAAAAAAATGTATTCATGATATAATAAAATAGTCGATTTATATAAAGATTAGAAAAAATATTGAAAGGAAATAGAGATGTTTCAAGAGAAAAAAATTTATACAACTCAATGGGCAGGGAAACGATTAACTGTGGAGTTAGGTGAGATGGCGAAGCAAGCTAATGCAGCAGTAGTAGTTAAATATGGGGATACTGTTGTATTAACGACAGCGGTTGCTTCTAAAGAAGCAAAAGATGTAGATTTCTTTCCGTTAACAGTAAACTATGAAGAGAAGATGTATGCTGTTGGGAAAATTCCGGGTGGTTTTTTAAGACGTGAGGGGCGTCCGGGGACAGAGGCGACGTTGGCGGCGCGTTTGATTGATAGACCGATTAGACCATTGTTTGAAGATGGTTTTAGAAATGAAGTACAAGTTATTTCAACAGTTTTGTCAGTAGAGTATGATAGTGATTCGGTAATGGCAGCAATGTTAGGCAGTTCATTAGCATTATCGGTGTCTAATATTCCGTTTAAAGGACCTATAGCCGGTGTTACTGTTGGATTTATAAATGGAGAATATATAATTAACCCAAGTGTTGAACAACTTGAAAAATCTGAAATAGATTTAAAAGTAGCAGGGACAATAGAAGCAATTAATATGGTTGAAGCCGGTGCAAAAGAGGTATCGGAAGAAGTAATGTTAAATGCTATTATGTTTGGACATGAAGAAATTAAACGTCTTATCACTTTCCAACAACAAATTGTTAACGAAATTGGTCAAGAAAAAATGGAAATTGAACTGAAAGTTATTGATGAAACTATTTATAATGAAGTGTTGGAACTTGCATTAAATGATATAAAAACTTCAATAGCAATAAAAGACAAACAAGAACGTGATGAAGCTATTAGTTCTGTAAAAGAAAAAGTAACAGCGATATTTGAAGAACGTGTGAGCGATGAGGATGAACTAGATATAGTCAAAGAAGCAAAACTTTCATTAGATAAAATTGTAAAAGATGAAGTTCGTCGTGAAATAACTGAAGATAAAGTAAGACCTGACGGGCGAGCTTTAACGGAAATAAGACCACTGGCATCACGTATTGATGTATTACCGAGAACTCATGGGTCAGCCTTATTTACACGTGGTCAAACGCAATCATTGGGTGTCGTTACGCTAGGTAATATATCTGATGAACAAATAATTGATGATTTAACACAAGAAGAAAATAAACGTTTTATGCTTCATTATAATTTTCCGGCATTTTCTGTAGGTGAAGTAGGGTTCAGTCGTGCACCGGGTCGCCGTGAGATAGGGCATGGAGCATTAGGTGAACGTGCATTATCACAGGTTATACCGTCAAAAGAAGATTTTCCTTATACAATTCGTGTTGTATCGGAAATTTTGGAATCAAACGGTTCAAGTTCGCAAGCAACAATTTGTTCAGGATCTATGGCGCTTATGGCAGCAGGTGTTCCGATTAAATCACAAGTAGCCGGTATAGCTATGGGACTTGTAAAAAAAGATGAACATTATACTATTTTAACGGATATTCAAGGTATGGAAGATCATCTTGGAGATATGGACTTTAAAGTAGCCGGGACAGCAGAAGGTATAACAGCACTTCAAATGGATATAAAAATTGACGGACTTAGTGAGCAAATATTAAAAGAATCCTTGGAACAAGCCCGTGTAGGAAGACTTCAAATTCTAGAACACATGAATGAGGTAATTTCTGAACCGCGTCAAGACGTTTCAGTGTATGCACCAAAAATTAAAATTATTAAAATTAAACCTGAAAAAATTAAAGACGTTATCGGTTCCGGCGGTAAAGTTATTAATGAAATTATTGAACAAACAGGTGTTAAAATTGATATTGAACAGACGGGAGAAGTATTTATTTCATCACCGGAGTTGGAGCAGATTAATAAGGCAATAGATATTATTGAAAATATAGTAAGAGAAGCAGAAGTAGGGGAAATTTATTTAGCGGAAGTAAAACGTATTGAAAAATTCGGTGCTTTTGTTGAGTTATTTCCCAGTGTCGACGCCCTTGTACATATTTCTAAATTAGCTAAAGAACGTGTAAATAAAGTGGAAGATGTTGTAAAAATCGGTGATACTTTAAAAGTTAAAGTTATAAAAATTGATGAAAAAGGTCGTGTTGATGCTACTGCTAATTTCTAGGAGAACAAGTATGGAATTATTTGAGAAAGAAAGACGTGGTATTTACGTTTATTTTAAAAGTTTTAAAGATTTAAACAAATTAGAGAAATATGGGAATTTTATTTCTTATTCTAAACGTGGTAGATATGCCTGTATTTATGTTGATGAAAGCAGATTAGAATCTATTATAGCAGATTTGAAAAAGAAAAAATTTGTAAAAAAAATAGAATTATCACAAATGTCGGATCTGCACCTTAGCTTTGAACATTTAGATAAAAATTTATCTTTATCACAAGGATAGAATAAAGGGGGATATTAACCTCCTTTTTGCAACAATTACCAAATATTTGTGTGAGGAACAATGAGAGTAATAGCAGGAAAATATAAATCTATAAAATTAAACGCTGTTGAGGGGATGAATACCCGACCGACAACTGATAAAATAAAAGAAAATTTATTTAACATGATTGATTGTCATAACCTTAAAGTATTGGATCTTTTTGGTGGAACAGGAGGACTAGGTACAGAAAGTCTTAGTCGAGGAGCAAAACATGCTACATTTATTGACAGAAGTAGTAATGCTATAAAAATTATTCGTTCGAATGTGGAAAAATGTAAGATTGATAAAAAAAATTATGAAATTTATCGAAATGATTATAAAAGAGCTTTAAAAATTTTTTGGAAAAAAGAAGAAAAGTTTGATTTGATTTTTTTAGATCCTCCTTATAATAAAGGTCTTATTGATTGTAGCTTACAAGCTATATTAGAAAATAATGTGTGTGCCAATAAGTGCTTAGTTGTTTGTGAAAAGAGTAATACAGAAAAAATTACAGTAGAAAATGAAAAATTGGAGATTATAAAAGAAAAACAGTATGGCATAACAGACATAATAATCTTTGAGTATGGAGAAAGAAAATGAAGAAAAAGATAGCAATCGTACCCGGAAGTTTTGATCCAATTACATATGGGCATATTGATATAATAAAAAGAAGTGTAGAATTGTTTGACGAGGTAATAGTGGCTATTTTGGTCAATCCTGACAAGAAGTATCTATTTACCCTTGAAGAACGTTTTGAAATGATAGAAAGATCAATAAAAAATATAAAAAATGTTAGAGTTGATTCGTTTTCAGGATTATTAGTTAATTATGCGAAATCGGTAGGATCTAATGTAATCGTAAGAGGGTTAAGAGCCGTTTCAGATTTTGAATATGAAATGCAGCTGACTTTTATGAATAAAGCACTTGATGAAAATATCGAAACTTTTTATATGATGGCAAGCAAACAATACTCATTTATAAGTTCCAGTATTGTAAAAGGTGTATCAGGATTTGGAGCAGATTTATCAAAATTTGTTCCAAAAAATGTGGAAGAAAAATTAGAAATGAAAATGAAAGAGAGAGAATAAAAGTGAATAAGGTTCTTTTCACAGGTGGTGGATCAGCAGGGCATGTTTCCGTTAATGTAGCACTTATACCTGAGTTTAAGAAAAATGGGTATAAAATTTCTTATATTGGTAGTAAAAAAGGTATAGAAAAAGAAATGATTGAAAAAATTCCTGATATAAAATATTACGCTATTAGTTCAGGTAAATTGAGAAGATATTTTTCATGGGAAAACTTTGTAGATCCATTTAAAGTTTTAAAAGGAATAATTGATTCAATCTTAATATTAAAAAAAGAAAAACCCGATTTTGTGTTTTCTAAAGGTGGATTTGTAAGTGTTCCGGTTTGCATAGCGGCAAAATTTTTAAAAATACCGGTTGTTTTGCATGAGTCAGATTTAACACCGGGGTTGGCGAATAAAATTAATATTAAATTTTGCAATCATATTTTTACAACTTTTGAAGATACTATAAAATATTTACCAAATGGGAAAGCCAGTCTTATCGGAGCAATAGTAAGAGATGATATTTATAGCGGGGAAAAAGAAAAAGGTTATGAATTTACCGGATTTAATGAAGAAAAACCTGTTATATTGGTGATGGGAGGCTCGCTCGGTTCTAAAATATTAAACGATTATATCTGGAATAGTATTTCAGAACTTGTTGAAAAATATCAAATTATTCATCTGGTAGGTAAAGGTCTAATAAATGATAATATTGTAGTACAAGGTTATAGACAGTATGAATTTTTATCAAAAGAGTTGTTTGATGCATTTCAAATAACTGATTTCACGATTTCAAGAGCCGGAGCGAATGCTTTATATGAGTTTTTAGCACTTGAGATACCGGCTATTTTAGTACCACTTGGTATTAACCAAAGTCGAGGGGATCAAATTGAAAATGCTAAATTTTTCGAAAAAAATAATTTTTCTAAAGTTATATTTGAGGAAGAATTTGTTGATTTAGATTTAACCGAAATTGATGAATTTTATAATAATTTAGATCAATATAAAAAGTCTATGATTGAATATAAAAAAGAAAAGAAAGTTATTAATAATGTAATAGATTTTTACAAAAAAATATTAAATATAGTAGGAGTGAGAAAATAATATGAAAAATATAAAACTCTTAACTTATGTCAAAGTGGTGTGTTTTTTACTATTATTGATAGTTGCGGTAAAATATCCGACAAATTCATTTGACAAAATTATAGCCGATTTAATTGAAATAAAATTATTAGGGTCGTTAGCTAAAATAATTTCGCTAATTTTTAATGATAAATTGTTACTGATCGTTATGATTTTATTATCAGTATTTCTTGCATGGATAAAAGAGTTACCCAAAGCGGTGTTTATGTTTTTTACTGCGGGATTTGGCGGTTTATTATTAACTGTTGTTAAATATAGTGTTCAAAGAGTAAGACCGCTTCCTGATGTTCATGACGGTTTTAGTTTTCCAAGCGGTCATTCTACTTTTGTAATATTATTTTTCTTAGCATTAGCTTTTGTAATTAATAAGAAAAATTTGGTTCGTGTTATTGGAATTTTTGCGATAATTCTTGTACCTATATCAAGATTAATATTAGGAGCACATTTTTTAACGGATGTAGTAGCAGGGTTATTACTGGGCAGTATAATTGTAGATTTAATGAAAATATATTATATTGATATATATAATATACTAATGGGGGTAATGGGAAGAAAAAATGAATAAATTAAAGAATAAAGAGGGAGTAGTTGCAGTTGGATTGGTTATAATCCACTTTGCTTTATGGTATTATTTCGCTTATATAAGATACAGTGATGTTGATGTAAAAGATTATAAATATATTTTAGGATTACCGGAATGGTTTTTCTACAGTTCAATAGTGGTTAGTATTTTTATAATAATTCTTGTAATTATTTTTGCAAATCTATTATTTAATCATGAGATAAAAGAGGAGGAAAAATAATGAAATATACAGTAGATTATAAAATATTAATTTTATTTACGGTAATATTTTTAACTATTATACTATTACCACTTATCCTAAACAGATTTAGTCATTCAGGGCAACGACATATTGGTTTTTTTGAGAAGTATTACTTAGCTGACAGGAAAGTAAGTGGGATAGTATTGGCGATAACGTTGATGTCAACATATGGTTCAGCTTCAACATTTTTAGGTGGACCGGGTGTAGCTTATAAGTTAGGTTATGGTTGGGTACTTTTAGCAGTTATTCAAGTGGTAACCGGATATTTCGTGCTACTTGTTCTTGCTAAAAAGTTCAGAAAAGTAGCCAAAGAAATAAACGCTATTACCATTAGTGATTATTTAAAAAATAGATATAAATCAAATGTTGTTGCTTATTTGTCATCATTGGCAATGATAGTATTCCTTATTGCGGCAATGTCGGCTCAATGGGTTGGTGGAGCAAAATTATTATCGGCTTTTATGGGGATAGAATATAAAACCGGGATATTTCTTATTTCTGTCATTATTATTTTTTGTGTTGTATTTGGTGGGTTAAAAAATATTTTAATTACCGATATGATACAAGGATTAATTATGGTATTTTCAACAATTATTTTATTATATGCGGTTATTCACTACGGTGGTGGAGTTGAAACTATTACCAATAATTTATTATTAACAAATGAGAAAATATTATCTCCGTTTGGAGCGGATGGCAGTTTGACAGCAAGTTATGTTAGTTCGTTTTGGGTATTAGTCGGTGTAGGGGTTATAGGTATTCCTCAAATAGCTATTAATTCTATGTTATATAAAAATAAGCGTAGTTTAAAACAATCGATTATTGTTGGAAGTATAGTAATCTTTATAGTTATGTTTGGGGTACATTTAATTGGGGTTATGGCACGTGGAGTTTTTCCGGATATAAAAGACTATGATTCTGTAATACCGATTATTACACTTAAAATATTGCCATGGTATTTGGTAGCTCTAGTATTGGCTGCACCTATGGCGGCGATAATAACAACTGTTAATGCTCAATTTTTATTAATTTCATCTGCGTTAATAAAAGATGTACTTTTCAATAGTAAAACAATAAAAGAAAAGATAACAGAAAAAAAAGTTCCGGTATTCGTGTATACAATTAATATTCTTGTTATAATTTTAATTATGTTTATCAGTATGCAGCCGCCAAGTTTGATTGTTAATGTTAATCTTTTTGCATTTGGTGGTTTAGAGGCTACATTCTTATGGCCTATTTTACTGGGATTATATTGGAAGTATGCGGAAAAATATGGTGCAATTATGTCTATTGTATTCGGTTTAACAAGTTATATAATTTTTAAAAAAGTGTACATTGTGAAATCAATAGAGCCGGTAGTTATTTCATTAATAATATCTTTAGTTGTTTTTGTACTTATTTCATTAATTAACTCTAAGAAAACAATTGAAAAATAAATAATATTATAATAAAATAAAAATGTAAGTTAAGGAGGAATAAGCGATGATGAAAAAAGTTATAGTAAAACATACAGATGCGAAGAAATTTACAGTGAGTGATATGTTAACTGTTGGTAAAGAATATGAAGTTGTTAATGTTACGGAAGAATATATTTTTGTAATTGATAATAGCGGTAAAGTTGGCGGTTACTATCATGAATATTTTGAAGAAGTAAAATAGAGGTGTGGTGAACGCTATGAGTAAAAAATCTGTTAAAAATATGGTTTTAATGGTAATGTTTGTTATTTTAGCACCGGTTATCCTTTTAGGTATGACAGTTTTAGGTAATTCGATAGCAGGAAAATCAAAACAAAACCCAACTGTTCAAACTGCAAATACTACACAGACGGCTAAGGTTCCGGAAGAAAATAAAGCTACTGATAGTAATATTCCAAAGGCAAATGAAGAAAAAGTGTCAAATAATGCTTCTAACAATACTTCAAATAACAACAACACAAATAATTCAACAACAAGCACATCAAAAAAAGCGATTGCAGGTCAAGAATATACTGTAAAAACAGGGGATACTTTATTCACCATAGCTGCTGCGGCATATGGAGAAAGTAACACTAAAGCGGGTGTTGAAAAAATAAAAGAAGCTAACAATATGCAAAATAATAATTTAAATGCCGGGCAAAAAATTCAAATACCAAAATTTTAATTTTGTAAAATAAAAAATTGTATTTCATATTGACAAGATTTTCTAAAATTGATATACTAAACGTCACAATAGATTACACAATGAAAAGAAAAGTAAAAGTGGAAAATTTATTTAGAGAGTCTTGGTAGCTGAAAAGAGATTAAATTAAAAACTTTGAAGATGGTCTTTTGGTGTTAGTAGTTGAATAATTAAATTACTACGGTAAAGCCCGTTATAGCTTACGGTATTTAGAATAAAAATTAATTCTTTGTACTTAGTGAGTTAATATTTGTAAAAATATTATAAAACAAGGTGGTAACACGCTAAGGCGTCCTTGCAGAACAATTGTTCTGTGAGGATTTTTTATTTTGTAATCAAAATATAGAAAAGAGAGGTATATAATTATGAAAAAAAATATGATGAAAGTGTTTAGCTCAACGGTGGCATTGTCTTTAGTGTTGACCGGATGTTCTACTAACCAAAATAAAAAAACGAGAAATGAAACGAAACCGGCGGTAGAATTTAAAACATTTGTAGATAATGGTGGTAATACAATTAATAATGCACATTTAAAAATCGGTATTTTGTCAGCTGATCCGTTAACAGGAATGTTTAACCCGATTTTCTTCTTGCAAGCGACAGATTATTATGTAATGAGAGATACAATGTTATATACATTTGCGTTAGATAAAGATTATCGTTTAAAACAAGATGACAGTAATGCACCGGCTAAGTTTCATTTAGATAAAGATAAAAAAGAAGCAACAGTAACTTTACGAAGTGATTTGAAATGGAATAATGGACAAGATGTAACAGCAGATGATATTGTGGCAACTTATCATTTAATGGGAAATCCTAAGTATGTTGAAAATATTAGATATTCTGAAGATTACGAAGTAATAGAAGGAATGAAAGAATATCACAACGGAAAAGTAGATAGTATTTCAGGTATTACAAAAAAAGATAATAAGACTGTTGTTATTAAATATACGGAGGTAAAACCGTCAATATTATGGGGAACAGGATTTTTAACGGTATTTTTAAACAAAGATCAAATAGCTGAAACATCAAAAGATTTTGGAAAATTCTCGGGTGCGGAATTGAACACAAAACCATTATCTTATGGGCCATATTATCTTGATAAACAAGTAAATGGAGAAAGTGTCTTAGCAAAACAAAATCCATATTATAATCCCGAGTTTATCACTTAGGAAGAA
>NZ_KI271857.1 GCF_000469465.1 Gemella bergeri ATCC 700627
CTGCGAGGTTAGATCGTTGCCAGGCTTTTGAAATTAAAAGAAACCCTTTGGGATAAAAATCATGCTTATATAGATAATAAGTGTGATTTTTTATTATATGGTTTTTACTTTTATTTTGATTTTAAAGAGAAAATGGAGTATTATATTAGAGTAAACTACTAATGGAGGTAGAGAAATGTTTTATTTGGAAGACGAAAAAACTTTGGTATTAACCGGCGAGAATAAAAAAGATATATTGAAAGCATTGAAAAAAATTAATTATATATCAGATGATAAAAATATAAAAGTGGCATATATAAAAATACTGAATAAACTATTGGATTTTAATAAAGCTATTGAATTATTTTATCATTCTCAAAAACCGGAATTTAATGAAGTATATAAGGAAAGAATAGAAAATTTTGATAACAGTAAAGATGAATTTATTAGAATTAAAGCAAGTTTAAAAACAGAATTTGATAGTAAAAATTATAACAAAGAAATTGAGTCGGAATTTTATTCTATATTAACAAAAATTGAAAATAGAACGGCTGTGTTATTCGAAGAAGAGAAAAAGTATAATTTTAATAATTATTTAATAACTCTCATTAATGATAAGCAATTAGAAGAATTTATTTGGTTAAATACAATATATAACATTTATAAAGAAGAGAAAAGTTTGCAATCAATTATTACCGATTATTGTCAGTTAACCGATATTGAATTTTCTGATTTATATAAAATTTATTTATTTGTAACAGATTATAATATAAATAGTTTATTATTGAAAAATGAATCTAAAATAATAAATAATGAATACCTTGAAAATGTTGAGAATTTCTTTAATTATATGTATGAATTAATTGATGATCTTAGAACCTTTGTTACGAAGAAAGATAAAAAGAATATTTTAAGTTTTTCAACAAAATTGGAAAGTTATACCAAAACAAGTACACCGACTAAAGAAGAATTTATTTATAGTGTAAGAAAAGTTTTTTCATTTTTAAAAGAATTATATGAAAATGACAATGTAAAATTGTTACTTGATAATATTTATCCTATTCTTGTTAAATCATTTTATGCACCACTTAGAAACGATGATAAAATAAAATATGAATATAATCCTGAATTTATATTTGCTCTTGAGTATACTCAAATAATTATAGAAGTAATGGATGAAAACAATGGAAAATAAGTTAACCTCAAAAGATTTTTATTGTGTATATAACGATTTTGATATTTCCTTAAGAACGAGAGAACTTAATTTGCTATATCTTCCACTTATAGGAAGTGATGCGGTGCGACTGTATCAATTTTTGGGTACAAAAATAATTAGTGACAAAAATATTTCCGGTAACTTTTTGCATTATGATATTTTTGATAATTTAATGATGGATAGTACAAAATTCAATATTGCACGAAAAAAACTGGAAGCGATAGGGTTACTCTATACATATTTTATAAATAACGATGGAGTAAATCAATATTTGTATAAAATAAGAAATGCGTTAGATTTTAATGAGTTTTTTGAAATACCTGCTCTTGATCAACTGCTTGAAAATACTATTGGATTGAAGCAATATAACGATATTAAAAATAAATATGGAAATAATAAACTTAATTTTAAAAATTTCGAGAATTTAACTGCCAAATTTTCGGAAGTATTCACTTTAGAAAATTTAGATGATTACAGTTTTGAAAATATGTTAGAAAAAACGGTAACCGATACACCTAACTTTGATGAATATTATTTTGATTTTTCTAAATTAAATTACTTATTGGCAAATAGCTATTTGAGTGAATTGCTTGATGATAAGTCAATAAAAAGTTCTATTTTAGGTCTGGCACATTTATATAAAGTAACACCGAATGATATGGCAAAAGCTATAGAGAAAAGCGTAAATACTTCAAGCGGTGCAATAAGTTTAGATATGGATTTGTTGAAAGATTATTTACTTCAATTATTTGTTAATGTTAGAAAACAGGAAATTCCTACACTTAGCAAAATGATTAATAGAAAATTATTAGAAGAAGATATAAAAGAGGAATTGACAAGAGAGGAGAAGTTTATAAAAGAGGTAGATAATATAAATTATGTAGAATACCTTAATAAGCAACGCGGACTAATTTTATCAGAAGCTAACGCCAAATCTATTGTGGAAATACAAAATAAATATAATTTTCCGACAGGAGTTTTAAATATTTTATTGGATTATGCAATATCAGAAAGTAATGGGGATGGTGTACCTCATAAAAATTATATTGATGCCATAGCAAGCTCTTGGTCTTCACAAAAATTGCTTGGAGCGAGAGATGCTATAAATTACGCCAGAAGAATTCGTGATAATAGAAAAAAATCTTCTAAAAATAATAAAAAACATGACTATATTAAAAATCAAAAACAAAGTGACTTGTATACGGCACCGGTTCCTGAATATTTTAAGGATAGGATAGAAAATTTATCAGTTACAGATAATAAGATTTTAGCAAGAACTGTAACCTCGGAAGATGAAGATGCTTATAAAAAAATGTTGGTGGAATTATATAAAAAGGGGGATAATAAATGAAGAAATTATCTAATGTGTTATTAACAAATACGGAAGAAAGTTATAAAAAATTTATTTCTGAAAAAGTTCTTAGTGATAAAGAAATAATAAAGTTTATTAAAGAGAACTGTTTTACACTTGAAGATATAGAGAAAAATCACGAAATATTTTATCAGTATTATATTTCAAAAGATAAAAATTTAGATTTAAACCATATCCCTAAATTATTATACAGAGATAATAAAGTTTATATTACTTACAATGAAACTGATGAATATAGAAATTACAGACAAAGTTTACAGTTAAATAGTAAAATTAAGACAGAATTTGTACCGTCAAAAATTTTAACTTATACTTTTGAAAATTTATCTAAAAATAAGGAAAAAGCAAAGGTTGCCATTGAGTGCATAAGAATATGTAATTCAATTTTGAATGAAGTAAATATGAAAGGATTGTATATATATGGATCTACAGGAATTGGGAAAACATATCTTATGGGATGTATATATAATCATTTTAAAGAAAATGGAATAGAACCTGCCATTATTTATTACCCTGAATTTGTAAGAAAAATAAAAACAAAGATTAGTAATAATGAATATGAGCAGTATATAGATATTATTCGAGCAGAAAAAATTTTAATAATAGATGATATAGGTGCGGAAAATATTACAGAGTTTATAAGGGATGAAATCTTGGGACCGATAATTAACTACAGAGAAGCAGAAAATTTACCTACGTTTTTTTCATCTAATCTTTCATTTTCGGATTTGTTGGCAGTGTTATCTAAAACCAGAAATTCGGTAGATCAAACTAAAGCATTACGTATAGTAGAAAGAATTAAATCTCTTAGCACTCCGCTTTTATTAAAAGGACAAAATGAAAGAGAATTATATAATTAAATAAAATTCAGATGGGTGTACCCAAAATCTTAAAAAACCAGAATTTAAGAAAAAATATTTTCTTAATTTTGGTTTTAATATTGATATTTGGTGTAAAAAAATACACGAATATTTAGAAAATAGTGGAAGTTTTAGGAATATAGTTGTTGTCAATGAGTAGTATGTTGGAAAATACAAAATTATTCACAAGAAAAAAAGATGAAATTTTTTTTCTCTATAAATATTATGCAAGGGGGAACAATTTACAGAGTAAATCAAAGTTAATTTTAATGTGGATATATTATAATTAAAATAGAATTATACAAAATCCAATTTGTTAAAAAATTTATTCAACTAGACAAGTTATTAATTCTACAATTAAATTATTCAATGAAAATGGATATATTTTTTGAAGGGAATAGTAATGATAAAAGATTAAAAAAATTAAGTTAATACTTAAAGAGAAAATGTTTTCTTTACTATACTTAGTTCGTTAGAACAGGTAAAATTAGGTGCATATATCATGAGAAAATTGATAGTAGAATAACAAAAGTAGTTTATGGAATTACTATTTTTAGCAATCGATTTTAAAAAATGTCGAAGAATTAATTTTAAAAATAAAAGGAGACAAGATATGATAAGATATTCGCATGTATCTTTAAATTGTCCTATTAATGGGAAAATTTTAAATGATATAAACTTTGAAATACAAGATGGAGAGTTTTTTGTTCTTATCGGTCCTAGTGGTAGCGGAAAGACGACAACTTTAAAGCTTATTAATCGTCTGATTGAACAAACAGATGGAAACATTTACTTCCAAGATAAATGTCTGAAAGATTATCCTCTTCGTGAATTGAGGCTTGAAACTGGTTATGTTCTCCAACAAATTGCTTTGTTTCCTAATTTGTCTGTAGAGGAAAATATTGCTCTTATACCTGAAATGAAAAATTTTGATAAAAAATTGATTAGAGAAAAAACAGAAGATTTGTTAAAAAAAGTTGGACTTGAGCCGAAACTTTATATGAAACGATTACCGAAAGATTTGTCCGGCGGGGAAAAGCAACGTATCGGGATACTTAGAGCCATTATATCTAACCCGAAAATTCTTCTTATGGATGAACCATTTTCAGCTCTTGATCCTATCAGTAGAACTCAACTTCAAGATTTGATAAAACAACTGCATGATGAATATAAAATGACGACGGTATTTGTTACCCATGATATGGCAGAAGCATTAAAACTTGCAGATAGAATTTGTATTTTGAAAAATGGCGAAGTTATTCAAGTTGCATCTCCAATGGTTATGAGAGAAAATCCTGCAGATGATTTTGTGCGTGAGTTTTTCAATATGAAGGAGGGATAAACCGGTGAACATAGTGGAGACATTTATAGAACGTAGGGGCGATTGGTTAACGGGATTATTTGAACATCTTCAAATTTCATTATTATCATTAATTATAGCAATAGTTGTCGCAGTTCCTCTTGGGATAGTTTTGTCAAATAATCAAAAGATAAGTGAGTGGTTGTTGCAAATAACAGGAATTTTTCAAACTATACCATCATTGGCCCTGCTAGGGTTATTTATTCCATTTATGGGGATCGGAACAGTACCGGCAGTAGTTGCACTAGTAGTTTATGCCCTATTCCCAATTTTACAAAGTACTCTAACCGGTTTTTCAGAAATAGATGACTCTTTAGAAGAAGCGGCGACAGCTTTCGGTATGACAAAATGGGAAAAGTTGAAGAAATACCAATTTGCTTTATCAATGCCAATTCTAATGTCAGGTGTAAGAACGGCGAGTATTATGATTATTGGTACTGCGACACTAGCTGCTTTAGTTGGTGCTGGTGGACTGGGCTCTTTTATTTTACTTGGAATAGATAGAAATAATTCTGCGTTAATCCTAATTGGAGCAATTTCATCAGCAATTTTAGCTATCATTTTCGGCATGCTAATTAAGTTTTTACAAAACAAAAAACCAAAAACAATACTTGTTTCACTAGTAACAGCAACAATTGTTTTAGTTTTAAGTTTTATTCCATTTGGTAAAATGTCAAATCAAAAATTAGTTATTGCAGGAAAATTAGGAGCAGAACCTGAGATTTTGATTAATATGTATAAAATTTTAATTGAGGATGAGACAGATATTAATGTGGAAGTGAAACCAAACTTTGGGAAAACTAGTTTCTTATATGAGGCACTAAAATCTGGAAATATTGACATTTATCCAGAGTTTACAGGAACAGTTACAACAACACTTTTAAGAAATCTTGAGACAAGTAATTCAAATGATCCGAACGAGGTTTATGAAATTGCACGTAAGAAAATTTTAGAACAAGATAAACTGATTTATTTAAAACCGAGTGAATTTCAGGATACTTATGCGATTGCTGTACCTGAGAAGTATGCCGTTGATAATAATTTAGAAAAAATATCTGATCTTAAAAAAGTAGAAAATTCGGCAGTTGCCGGTTTTTCATTAGAGTTCAATGACAGGGAAGACGGGGCCTTAGGACTTAAGAAACTTTATAATCTAAATTTGAATATTAAAACTATGGAACCTGCGTTAAGATACCAAGCAGCAATGAATGGTGATGTCAACATTATTGAAGTATTCTCAACAGATAGTAAATTAATTACTAATAAATTAAAAGTATTAGAAGATGATAAAAGGTTATTTCCCCCATATCAAGGAGCGCCACTTCTCAGAGAAGAAACACTAAGAAAATATCCTGAACTTGAGAAAATATTAGATAAGCTTGCGGGTAAAATTACGACGAAAGAAATGACTGAGATGAATTATAAAGTTGATGTTGAAGGTAAGAACGCTTATGATGTTGCAAAAGAGTATTTAACAAAAAAAAATTTAATTAAAAAATAGATGAAGTGCAAGATAACTATATAGGAAAAATATATACATAACATAGTACAAGAGTCCCGGTTAGAAAGTAGAACTTGCAAAGTTTTTTAATGGTTTATTTAAGGCAGCCAAAAAGGAATTGGTAAATAGTTCTAATAATATCTAAAAAATTCTAGACAACATGTTTGTTTGGAGTTTTTTATTACATTTTTTCTTCTAATCGCTTCTCCTTTCTTCTGTTTTTTGGTAAAATTAGGAGAAAAGAATTTTTAGGTAATCGTAGATGTAAATTTACAATAAGTAGGTGATTATGTGCAAGTGACGAATATTACAAAGTTAAAAGTCAAATATAAAATTGAATTGGATAATGGGAAACATTTTTATGTATCTGAAGAAACAGTAATAAAATATGGTTTGATAAAAAAAACAGAATTGTCCGAAAAGCAGCTTAAAGAAATATTATCGCATGAGAATATAGAAAAAGCATATACCAAAGCTATAAATTACTTAAATTACGGTTTAAGAACAGAACGGGATATGCGAGAATATCTTGAGAAAAAGGAAATAGTTTCTGATATAATAGACGAGGTAATTGAGCGTTTAAAAGTGATGGGATATATAAATGATATTTATTATATTGAGGCGGCTGTTACCGATTATTTTAATCTTAATCAAAAAGGCCCCTATTGGATAAAAAGAAAACTTTTAGGAAAAGGTCTTGATAAGGAAATAGTTGAAGAGAATATTCAAAAAATTTGTACTGAAGAGTGTATGATTGATACACTTTATCGCATAATAGAGCGTGAATTTAATGTGAAAAGAGAGCCGAAAAATAAAAAAATTCAAAAAATAACGCATAAACTTTATACAAATGGTTATTCTTCTGATATAATTAAAAAGGTATTTGACATATTTTTTGAAGATTACGAAGATGTTGATGAAAGTGATGTATTAGAAATTTATTTTAATCGCACTTATCGTAATTATTCAAATAGATATGAAGGTTATATGCTAAAACAAAAAATCATTGAAAAATTGGTAAGGGACGGTTTCTCTTATTATGATGTAAAAAACTTTTTAGAAACAAAAGATTTGTAGAAGGAAGAATAAGATGAACAAAAGAAATGAAAGACAAAAGAAGATTAGAAATTTTTCTATTATTGCACATATTGATCATGGAAAATCAACACTTGCGGATAGAATTTTAGAAAAAACTAAAGCAATAGAAAGTCGAGAGATGAAAGCACAGTTACTTGATTCAATGGATATTGAACGTGAACGTGGAATAACGATAAAATTAAATGCAGTTCAGTTGAAATATACAGCAAAAAATGGAGAAGAATATATCTTTCATTTAATTGATACACCGGGACATGTCGATTTTACTTATGAAGTATCAAGATCATTAGCAGCTTGTGAAGGAGCTATTTTGGTTGTTGATGCTGCTCAAGGAATTGAGGCTCAAACATTAGCTAATGTGTACTTAGCATTGGATAATAATTTGGAAATAATACCCATAATAAATAAGATTGATTTACCGGCAGCAGATCCGGAAAGGGTGAAACATGAGATTGAAGATGTAATAGGGCTACCTACCGATGATATAGTTCTTGCCTCTGCTAAAGCGGGAATAGGTATTGATGAGATACTTGAACAAATTGTTGAGTACATACCGGCTCCAACCGGTGATGCCGATGAGCCGTTACAAGCATTGATATTCGATTCGCTATATGATGCGTATAGAGGGGTCATTGTTTCTGTACGCATAAAAAACGGTACGGTAAAAGTTGGTGATAAAATTAAAATGATGGCAACCGGAGGTGTTTTTGAAGTAACAGAGGTTGGAATTTACACACCTAAAGAACAGATTGTCGATGAATTAACAGCCGGTGATGTAGGATTTATATGTGCTTCAATTAAAAATGTTAGTGAAACACGAGTTGGGGATACAATTACATTGGCGAATAATCCGGCTAAATCAGCATTACCAGGGTATAGAAAATTAAATCCTATGGTATTTTGTGGATTATATCCTATCGATTCAGCTAAGTATAATGATTTACGTGAAGCGTTGGAAAAATTAGAACTTAATGATTCAGCATTACAATATGAAGCTGAAACCTCTCAAGCACTTGGATTTGGTTTTAGATGCGGATTTTTAGGAATGTTACATATGGAAATTATTCAAGAACGTATAGAGCGTGAATTTAATATTGATATTATTGCAACAGCACCATCGGTTATTTATAAGGTTGAACAAACCGACGGTATGATGATAGATGTTTCAAATCCGTCAGAAATGCCGGATCCACAAAAAATTAATAAAATTACAGAGCCGTTTGTCAAGGCTAGTATTATGGTTCCAAATGATTATGTTGGTGCGGTAATGGATTTATGTCAAAAAAAACGTGGCATTTTCTTAAATATGGAGTATATTGACGATACGAGAGTAAATATTACTTACGATATTCCGCTATCAGAAATTGTTTTTGATTTTTTTGATCAGTTAAAATCTAATACAAAAGGGTACGCATCATTTGATTATGAATTAACAGGATATAAAGATAGTAATCTTGTAAAAATGGATATTCTTTTAAATGGTGAACAAGTTGATGCTTTAAGTTTTATTGTTCATAGAGAGTTTGCTTATCAGCGTGGTAGGGTAATTGTAGAAAAACTTAAAAAATTGATTCCAAAACAGCAGTTTGAAATTCCTATCCAAGCAGCTATTGGTAATAAGATTATCTCTCGTGAAACTATTAAGGCTATGCGTAAAAATGTTCTTGCGAAATGTTACGGTGGCGACATTAGTAGAAAACGTAAGCTGTTAGAAAAGCAGAAAAAAGGTAAAGAACGTATGAAAGCTGTCGGTAGCGTAGAAGTACCTCAAGATGCTTTTATGGCAGTTTTAAAAATGGATGAAGAATAATGAAAATCTCACCTAAAGGAGTTTACATACACATACCGTTTTGTAAGTACATTTGTTCATATTGTGATTTTAATAAATTTTATATTCAACGTCAACCTGTTGACAAATATATTGATTGTTTAATAATAGAGATTAATAATATGCCGAACGTAAAAAATGTAGAAACAGTTTATATCGGTGGAGGCACTCCAAGTGCTTTGAATGATAAGCAACTGCATCGCTTACTCACAGCATTAAGAAAAAAAATTCCACAAAAATTAACAGAATTTACATTTGAGGCAAATCCGGAAGATTTAACGAATTCTCGTGTGGCATTAATAAAAAACTACGGTGTAAATCGTGTTAGTATGGGAGTACAAACTTTTAATAATGAACTGTTAAAAATTTTAGGACGTGGTCATGTTGCTGATAATGTAGACACGGCTATTGCTAATTGTAAAAAATATAACATAGAAAATATTAACGTTGATTTAATGTTTTCATTACCTAAGCAAACTATGGAAGATTTATATAGCAGTATGAAAAAGATAATAGGTTATAATATTAGTCACGTATCATGCTATTCTTTGATTTTGGAACAAAAAACCAAATTATATAATCAAGTTCGAGATAAAAAGGTTATACTGCCGACTAATGAAACAGAAGAGGAAATGTATCGTGTTGTTATTGATTATTTAACGGCTAATGGTTATAAGCAATATGAAATTAGTAATTTTGCTAAAAAAGGACACGAAAGTATTCATAACAGTAATTATTGGAGTAATTTAGAATATTATGGGCTTGGTGCCGGAGCTCATGGGTATGTATCCGGTGTTCGCTATGCAAATCAAGGAGCATTGAAATTTTATATTGACAGCATAGAAAAAAATGGTCATGCCAGACGTGAAGAAAATGTTGTATCCTTAAAGGAACATCTTGAAGAAGAAATGTTTTTAGGTCTTAGATTACTTGACGGCATTGATATGAAATACTTTAAAGAACATTATGGTAGTAATATTGATGAGATATTTCCCGCTGCATATAAAAATAACATTAAGCAAGGATATTTGGAAGTTATAGATGGGCATCTTCGTCTTACCAACAAAGGGCTATTTTACGGAAATGATGTATTTTCAGATTTTTTACTTGATTGATAGTAATATTGGAATGAAGAATAATTGTATTTCATTCCAATATTTCAAAATAGCAGAAAGGAGAATAATATGCAAGAAAAACAAATAAAACAGTTAGTATTGAATTTAAATTCAAAATTTAATTTTAATCTACGGTATGGTAAAAATTTTAAAATGGCATTTTCACATTCATCATATACTAATGAGAACAGGTTAGCTAAACATATTAGTTATGAACGTTTGGAATTTTTGGGGGATGCTGTTGTAGAAGTTGTTACGAGTGAGTTTTTATTTAAAAAATTTCCTAAATTGTCGGAGGGTGAACTTACTAAACTAAGAGCTTCTATTGTTTGTGAAAAAACATTAGTTAAATATGCCTTATCTTTAGGATTAGACAAATGTATTTTTCTAGGAAAAGGAGAAGAAAAAATGGGCGGAAGAACACGACCTGCCTTGCTTGCTGATATATTTGAATCTTTTACAGGGGCATTATATTTAGAAACTAATTTAAGTTCTGTCAAAATATTTTTAGAAAATACTCTATATACGGAAGTAAAGGATTACGAATATCATAGTTTTGTTGATTATAAAACTATATTACAAGAATTTATATCAAGAGAAAAAATGGGAACGATAGAATACAAAGTAATAGATTCCAGCGGACCATCACATTTGAAAACTTTTACCAGCAGCGTTACTATTGAAGGGGAAAACTTTGGAATTGGCAGTGCAAAAACGAAAAAAGAATCTGAACAACAGGCAGCCAAGCAGGCATTGAAAAAATTGGGAGAAGTACGGTAATAAAAAGAAAGGAGGTAGAATATGAAATTATCACAAGTTGAAATAACGGGTTTTAAATCATTTCAGGGTAAAACAACATTCAAATTTGATAATAATTTGATAGGTGTTGTAGGGCCGAATGGTTCTGGAAAAAGTAATATCATTGATGCTATTAGGTGGGTATTAGGAGAACAATCAGCTAAAAATTTACGTGGTAGTAGCATGAAAGATGTTATCTTTTCAGGAACAGAACAAGCTAAAAAGAAAAATTTTGCAGAAGTTTCACTGACCTTTAGTAATGAGCAGAGTAATAAAGAAATAAAACGACGTTTGTATCGTAACGGGGATAGTGAATATTTTATTGATAATAAAAGAGCCAAACTGAAAGATATTAGTGATTTATATCTTGATTTCGGTATTAACAAAGAAAGTTACAGTATTATCACTCAAGGAAAAGTGGAAGATATTATATCTTCAAAACCAATTGATAGACGAGCTATAATCGAAGAAGCATCCGGCGTGCTAAAGTATAAAAATAAAAAGAAAGAAACTAACACAAAACTTGAGAAAACGACGGATAATATTAATCGGCTAAATGATATTTTTTCGGAAATTAAAGAACGTTACACAACATTGGAAGAACAAAAAAATAAAACTGAAAATTATTTAGCATATACTAAGGAACTTGAAAAAAAAGATATTTTGATTAATATTTATAATATTGATGAATGTAACAAAAAATTAACACAAATATTGAATGAAAAAGCTGGTGTTCAAAAAGAAAAAGAAATCTTTGAAAAAAAGCAAAATGAACTAATAAAGAATTTAGAATATACTAAAAATAGTTTGATGTATTTAGATAAGACATATTTAAAATATCATAACGAAGAATTGGAATTAGTTCAAAAAAGAGAAAGTATTCAGTCAGAACTGAAAGTTATCGAGGAACGAAAAAACAACAGAAATATTAGAACTGAAAAATTGGAACAAGACGAAGAATATTTGAGGACAAGAAAGAAAAATTTTGAAATTAAACTTAAAGAGAGAAAATTATCGGAAAGTGAACTATTGAAGAAAGTAAAAAAACTGTCTTTAGAAATCTCCAATTTAGAAAATAAAGATAATAATACATTAGATATAATAACACAAAATATAGAAAACATTAAAGATAAATATTATAGTCTTACCATTGAAGAAACAAAATTAGAGAATAGTATTGAAACGGCAAAAAGAGATTTTGAAAGTTCGGATGAAAATTATAAAAATTTAGTCATTGAAATTGAAACTTTGGAAAAAAGCTACAAAGAAAAAAATCATAATCTTTCTGCACTAATTGATGATTTAGGAAGTATAAATAACAAATTAAAAGAGCATGGTGAAATTACTTCAAAGCTACTGAGTAAAAATATTCAATATTTAGAAGAAGAAAAAGAATTTGATGAACAGTTAAAAACAGGATATAATTTCCAAAGTAATTTGATGAATCGTAAAAAATTTTTAGAGGATCAAATTAATAATCTTAGTTTTTACAATATTGGTGTTAAAGAAATTTTGTCCAGTAAAGATACAATCTCCGGTATTCATAATAGTGTTGCTAATATAATGTCATTTGATAATAAATATGCAATCGCTTTGGATATGGCATTGGGATATTCCCAACAAAATATTGTTGTTGAAAATGAAAATGTTGCTAAAAAGTGTATAGAACAATTAAAGAAAACTAATAAGGGCAGGGTTACATTTTTACCGTTAAATAATATTAAGTCAAAAGTGATAAATAAAGATATTTATAAGATTCTTGTTAATGAAGAGGGTTTTATTAATATAGCTGAAGAATTGGTTAAGGTGGATGATCGTTATAAAAACATAATTTCTTATTTGCTAGGGTTAGTTATCATTGTGGATAATATTGATAATGCGAATCGTATTGCAAGGAAAATAAGTTTTAAAAATCGTATTATTACTCTTGATGGACAAGTAATTAATAGTGGTGGTTCTATTACCGGTGGGGCTATTAACAAAAATAGTAATTCTCTAATAAAAACTAATTCAGAATTAGAAGAGTTAGAAAATAATTTGATAAAAATAAATTCAAAAATCGAAACATTAACTATAAAATATGAAAGCATAGTAAATTTAAACAGAGAAATAGTAGTTAAGATAGATAATGAGAAGCAAAAAAAATCGGATTTAAATCTAAAACAAAAAGAAATAGAACTGAAGATAGAACATTTGAAAAATGAATTAATACCTCTAAATACAAATATTGAGATAAATAAGAAAAAATTATTAAGATACAAAAATACAGATAGTGAATTTGAAAATATTTCGCTTTTAGTTAGAAAACTCGAAGAAACAAGAAGAACTTTAAAAGAATTGAGTGTTGAATTAGAAAAAGAAAAATTAAAAAGGGAAAATGTGGAACTTGAAGAAAATGAATATTTAGAAAAAATAGCAGAACTTAAAATAGAAAAATCAAAAATAGAGGAAACTTTAAAGCACTCAAATGAAACTATAGAAAATTTAACCGCTGATATTGTAGACATAGATGTGCAGCTGAAAAAATTAGAAATTTCTAAGGAAACTGAGATGCTTAGTGTTGAAGAAGAAAAGAAAATTTTCGAAAACAATAGTAAGCTTATTATTGAATGTAATGACAAATTGGATATGATAAAAGGTTTATTGACAGATTTAAATTTTGAGAAAAGTGATTTATTTAAAAAGGAAAAAGAAATTACACAAGAACAACAAGTTAATAATAAGGATCTTAAGAAAAAAATGCTTCATTTTGAGCAATTAACTATTTCTCAAACAAAAATAGAAGTGAAAATTGATGAATTTTTGGAAAATCTAATTTATAATTATAATGTAACATATGAAAGTGTAAAAGATAAACTTGGTGAAGAAGATAGATTGAATATTCATATTTATAAAAATGAGGTGGGAAACCTGAAAAAAAATATACTTAATCTTGGTAATGTAAATATGAATGCAATAGTAGAGTTTGAGGAGATTAAAGAACGCTACGATTTTTATAGTGAGCAAATTACAGATTTAGTTGATGCTAAAGGAAAACTTGAGCAAACAATTACAGAAATAGATAAAGAGGTAAAAGAAAGATTTTTAGGAACTTTCGTTCAAGTGGCAGAAAATTTTAATAAGATATTTAAAGAATTATTCAAAGGTGGATATGCGGATATGTCGTTAGAAACTCCGAATGATATATTAAATACCGGAATTATAATTGAAGCATCGCCGCCAGGGAAAAAATTACAAAATCTTTCGTTACTTTCCGGTGGCGAAAAATCGTTAACGGCAATTAGTTTATTGTTTGCAATATTAAAAGTGAAAAATCCACCATTTGTTGTATTAGATGAGGTGGAGGCTGCGTTGGATGAGGAAAATGTAAATAGATTTTCGAAGTTTTTAAAAATTTATTCTACTGATAATCAATTTTTGGTGATTACTCATAGACGAGGAACAATGGAAGTTATGGATAAACTTTATGGAGTCACGATGAAAGAAAAAGGTATTAGCTATATATTAGAGTTGGAATTAAAGGATATAGTTGAGAAAGGAGAATATAACTAATGGCAAGTTTTTTTGAAAAGTTAAAAAATAAGTTTGCTAATAAAGAAGAATTAAATGAAGAATTAATTTCTTTAGATGAATATGAAGAGTTTGTTGAAACGCAACTCGTTACAGAAAAATTTAAAAAAGGTTTGAAAAAATCACGTGATAATTTTTCGAATGCACTTAATAATTTAATAAGTTCTTATAGGGAAATAAACGAAGAATTTTTTGAAGATTTGGAAGAGCTTCTTATACAATCCGATGTAAGTTATAATACTGTGTTGGAGTTGGTTGATTATTTAAAAGAAGAATCACAAAAAAGAAATTTAAAAGAACCCAGTGAACTTCAAGATATGATTATTGAAAAATTAGTTGATGTATATATGGAAGGAACAGTAAAGTCGGAATTAAACTACGCACAAAATGAAGAATTAACAGTTTTCTTGTTTGTAGGAGTAAATGGAGTAGGAAAAACAACATCAATAGGTAAATTAGCTCATAATTTGAAAAAAGAAGGGAAAAAAGTTCTAATTGCCGCTGGTGATACATTTAGAGCAGGCGCAATTGATCAGCTTGATGTTTGGGCAAAAAGGAGCGGTGCAGATATTATAAAATCACATGAAGGTGCTGATGCGGCAGCGACAATTTTTGACGCTATTCAATCGGCGAAGTCAAAAGGATATAATGTTTTATTATGTGATACAGCAGGGAGACTTCAAAATAAAAACAACTTGATGAAAGAGTTGGAAAAAATAGTAAGGGTTATAAAAAAAGAAATACCGGATGCTCCGCATGAAGTATTGTTGACTATTGATGCAACAACAGGTCAAAATGGAATTTTGCAAGCAAAAACTTTTAAAGAAGTCAGCGATGTAACAGGGGTAATCTTAACGAAATTGGATGGGACTGCAAAAGGTGGAATTGTAATTGCTATAAAAAAAGAATTGAACATTCCTGTGAAATTAGTTGGTCTTGGAGAAAATATTGATGACTTAGAAGTATTTGATCCTGAACAATATATTTACGGTTTATTCTATAAAGAAAAAGAAGAAAATTCAAAAGAAAATGAGAACGAGTAAAAATATATAATTTATATTTTGAAAGGAACTGCTCCAAAGGAGTTCATTGTTATAAAAGTTCCTATATAAGAGTTAGATAAATAGTTTATCGGTATCAAAGTTTGTTTTCTAAAACTTTTTACCATTTAGCAAATCTTGCGAGGTGACTTTCTAGAATTATGTTTTAAGAAATCATGATTTTTGGATCACCTCTTTTTTTGAGCAAAATACTAGATGAGTATTTATATATAAAGTAAAATATTAGTAGTGATAGGAAATTTATTAATAATAAAGGAATGATAGAGATGAAAAAAACGTTTGAGCAACATTTAGAAAACTTTACTGAAACATCAGCAGAAATTGCCTTAGAAAAAATAAATACAGAAGATAAATTCGTTTTATTTATCGGAAGATCAAGTTGTCCTTTTTGTAGAAAATTTATGCCAAAACTGAGTGAAGTAGTGGTTGAGAATAATTTTAAGGCATATTTTATTAATAGCCAAAATTCTGATGATATAGTAAAGATAGAAGAATTAAGAGAAAAATATTCAATCAAGACAGTTCCGGGACTTTTGGTAGCAAAGAATAATATAGTAAAAGTTGTGTGCAATTCGGGATTATCAAAAGAAGAAATAAAAGAATTTATTAATTAAATTTAAAAACTACCATAATAAGAGTGTTTCTAAAGAGATACTCTTATTTTTTTTTCTTGATAAGTTGTAAAATAAAGTGCAA
>NZ_KI271858.1 GCF_000469465.1 Gemella bergeri ATCC 700627
CTATCAGTCCTATATTTTGTAGATCCTAAATTATTTAATGATTGAAGTAACAACACCTGAACCTACTGTACGTCCACCTTCACGAATTGAGAAACGAGTTCCTTCTTCGATAGCGATTGGAGAAATAAGTTCAACATTGATAGCTACGTTATCACCAGGCATTACCATTTCTGTACCTTCAGGTAATGTAACTACTCCAGTTACGTCAGTTGTACGGAAGTAGAATTGCGGGCGGTAGTTACTGAAGAATGGAGTATGACGACCACCTTCTTCTTTAGATAATACATACACGTCTGCTACGAATTGAGTATGTGGAGTAATTGTTTTAGGAGCTGCTAAAACTTGTCCACGTTCGATATCTTCACGAGCAACACCACGTAATAAAGCACCGATATTGTCTCCTGCTTCAGCGTAATCTAATAATTTACGGAACATTTCTACTCCGGTTACAGTTGTAGAAGCCGGTTCATCAGTTAAACCAACGATTTCTACTACATCACCAACTTTAACTTGTCCACGTTCAACACGTCCTGTAGCAACTGTACCACGTCCTGTAATTGAGAATACGTCCTCAACTGGCATCATAAATGGTTTTGCATTATCACGTTCTGGAGTTGGGATATATGTATCAACAACTTCCATAAGTTCAATAATAGCTTTTTCTGCTTCAGGATCACCTTCAAGAGCTTTAAGAGCAGAACCTTTGATTACAGGTAGATCATCTCCATCATATCCGTATTCAGATAATAGTTCACGAACTTCCATTTCAACTAGTTCTAATAACTCTTCATCATCTACCATATCGCATTTGTTTAAGAATACTACAATTTTAGGTACCCCAACGTTACGTGATAATAAGATGTGTTCACGAGTTTGAGCCATAGGACCATCAGTAGCAGCGATTACCAAGATAGCTCCATCCATTTGTGCAGCACCTGTGATCATGTTTTTAACATAGTCAGCGTGTCCTGGGCAGTCAACGTGTGCATAGTGACGTGTTGGAGTTTCATATTCGATATGAGAAGTGTTAATTGTGATACCACGTTCTCTTTCTTCAGGTGCATTATCGATAGAAGCATAGTCTTTAGCTTCTCCACCATAAGTTTTAGCCAAAACAGTTGCAATAGCTGCTGTTAAAGTTGTTTTACCATGGTCAACGTGACCAATTGTTCCAATGTTAGCATGTGTTTTACTACGGTCAAATTTTTCTTTTGCCATTTTATAAAATCTCTCCTTAAAGTTAATTTAATATACATTAGCCACATAGTATTCTATGATAACTATATTTTATAATGTTACAATAAAAATTGCAACTATAAAGGGTAACTATTTACTACCCTTTATTTTTTTTGATAATTTCTTCTGAAATTGATTTTGGTACTTCTTCATAGTGATCAAATGTCATTGTGTAAGTACCACGTCCTTGAGTTGAAGAACGTAAAGATGTTGCGTATCCGAACATTTCAGATAGCGGTACTTGGGCAGCTACCACTTGTGCATTACCACGAGCTTCCATACCTTCCACACGACCACGACGTGAAGTAATATCTCCCATAATATCTCCTAGATATTCTTCAGGCATAACTACTTCAACTTTCATAATCGGTTCTAAGATAACAGGATTACATTTTTTAGCTGCTTCTTTAAGTGCTAATGATGCTGCTACTTTAAACGCCATTTCAGATGAGTCGACATCATGATATGATCCATCAAACAATTTAGCTTTAACATCAATTAATTCGTATCCTGCCAATACACCGTTTGCCATAGAATCTTTAAGCCCCGCTTCTACCGCCGGAATATATTCACGAGGAACTACCCCACCGACAATAGCGTTTTCGAATTCAAATCCTGCTCCCGGTTCATTTGGAGTGAATTCAATCCATACGTCCCCATATTGTCCACGACCACCAGATTGACGAGTGAATTTACCTTGTACTTGTGCAGATTGTTTGAATGTTTCACGGTATGATACCATAGGCGCCCCTACTGTACATTCAACTTTAAATTCACGACGCATACGATCTACAATAATATCTAAGTGTAATTCACCCATACCGGCAATGATAACTTGTCCGGTTTCTTCATCTGTACCTGCACGGAATGTTGGGTCTTCTTCTTGAAGTTTCTGTAAAGCTGTAGCCATTTTATCTTGGTCAGCTTTAGATTTCGGCTCAACAGAAAGTTGAATAACCGGTTCCGGAAATTCCATTGATTCCAAAATAACTTCGTTTTTCTCATCACAAAGTGTATCACCGGTAGTAGTGTCTTTAAGACCTACTGCTGCTGCAATATCCCCTGCATAAACTTCTGAAATTTCGTTACGAGTATTAGCGTGCATTTGTAATATACGTCCTACACGTTCACGTTTACCTTTTGTTGAGTTTTTAACATATGAACCAGATGATAAAACACCTGAATACACACGGAAGAATGTAAGTTTCCCTACAAATGGGTCAGTCATAACTTTGAATGCTAATGCTGAAAACGGTTCTTCATCTGAAGAATGTCTTTCTACTTCTTCATCTGTATCCGGATCTGTCCCTTTAATAGCCGGTACATCTAATGGTGATGGTAAGTAGTCTACTACTGCATCAAGCATTGGTTGTACCCCTTTATATTTGAACGCCGAACCGCACACAACCGGGAAGAATTCTACTGATAAAGTAGCTTTACGAATTACAGCTTTTAGATCTGCAACTGTAATTTCTTCTCCACCTAAGTATTTTTCCATAAATTCTTCATCAAATTCTGCTACAGCTTCGATTAATTTTTCACGATATTCTTCGGCTTGATCTTGATATTCCGCCGGAATTTCTTTAACAACAAGATTTTCACCAACGCTACCCTCATTATAGATAGCTTTCATTTCTACAAGATCAATAACACCTTCAAATTGGTCTTCTGCACCGATTGCTAATTGAATCGGATGTGCATTTGCTTGTAGTCTGTCATGAATTGTTCCTACTGAATATAGGAAGTCAGCCCCTGTTTTATCCATTTTATTAACGAATACAATACGAGGAACCCCATAAGTTGTCGCTTGACGCCAAACAGTTTCAGTTTGTGGTTCAACACCAGATTGAGCATCAAGAACAGCAACAGAACCGTCAAGTACACGTAATGAACGTTCAACTTCGACTGTAAAGTCTACGTGTCCTGGTGTGTCAATAATATTGATTCTGTGATTTTTCCATTCGGCAGTTGTTGCAGCAGATGTAATTGTAATCCCACGTTCTTGTTCTTGTTCCATCCAGTCCATTTGTGAAGCACCTTCATGTGTTTCACCTATTTTATGAATTTTCCCAGTGTAGAACAAGATACGCTCTGTTGCAGTAGTTTTACCTGCGTCAATGTGAGCCATGATACCGATATTACGAGTATCTTTTAAAGAAAATGCTCTAGCCATGAGTCAATTTTCTCCTTTCATATAATGTTTAAATATTTTTGACAATGTCTATTTTATAGTGAAAAACTCAAGCTAAGATCCTAGCTTGATATTCACCTTATTTATTACCAACGATAGTGAGCAAACGCTTTATTAGCTTCAGCCATCTTGTGAGTATCTTCACGTTTTTTAACTGCTGAGCCTGTATTGTTTGCTGCATCTAGGATTTCATTAGCAAGACGTTGTTCCATAGTTTTTTCTCCTCTTAAACGAGAGTAATTAACTAACCAACGCAATCCCAATGTAATTCTTCTTTCAGCACGTACTTCCACCGGTACTTGGTAGTTAGAACCACCTACACGACGAGCACGTACTTCTAGTACAGGCATAATGTTGTTTAATGCTTCATCAAACACTTCCATAGCATCACGACCTGATTTTTCTTTGATTATATCAAATGAAGAATACAGAATTCTTTGAGCTGTACCGCGTTTACCATCTAGCATTAATTTATTTATCAATTTTGTAACTAATTTTGAGTTATAAATTGGATCTGGCAAAACATCACGTTTTGCAACCGGACCTTTACGTGGCATAATGTTGCCTCCTTTCACGAAATTCTTTTATCAAATTATTTTCAAATTATTATTTTTTCTCTTTTGGTTTTTTAGCACCGTATAGAGAACGTCCTTGTTTACGGTCGTTAACTCCTGCAGTATCTAAAGCTCCACGAATAATGTGGTAACGTACCCCCGGTAAGTCTTTTACACGCCCTCCACGAATAAGTACAACACTGTGTTCTTGAAGGTTGTGTCCGATACCCGGAATATATGCTGTTACTTCGATTTGATTTGATAAACGAACACGCGCATATTTACGTAAAGCTGAGTTAGGTTTTTTAGGTGTCATAGTCCCAACACGAGTACATACTCCTCTTTTTTGCGGAGAAGAAATATCAGTTTCTTTCTTTCTTTGAGAGTTATACCCTTTGTTAAGAGCTGGTGAATCTGATTTTGATACTTTTGATTTACGAGGTTTACGAACTAATTGATTAATAGTTGGCATTTCTTTGGTTTCCTCCTTTCCATAAAAATTTTATTTTTATTATGAATCACATATCCAGGTGGTTCATAAAATTACAATTTTTTTTAGCCTAGCGGCTTTACACAGAGCGTTTAAAACACTCACGTACTAAATAATAACATTTTTTTTTTTTATTGTCAATAGTTTTTTTAATTTTTTCTACTACCTTATATCCCTATTTAATAATATCTTATTTTTACACATAACCGGGTGTATCGCAAAAATTATCTAAATAAAAATTTTTATATAAACACCATTATTTTTTGTTTGTTTATGTTAAAATTATTTACGTCAAATATCCTTTTGTAATTTATTGTTTTCACACTTTTTATTATATTTGAGTATTTGTCTTTTTGTATACAATAAATAATACGGGAATGGAGTTTTTTCCATTCTCGTATCATTATACAACCAAAAAAACTGGTTGCTCCACCTAATTCTTTTTTCTTACTCTATATCACGATAATAATCGCTTGTTATTTCACGATATGGTTGTATATCCTGAACATATTCAAGGACACCTTGAAATTCATTGTTATTATCATATACTCCTGCATAAGTTATATGGACAAACTTATCACGTGATTTAGATTTAAACCACATTTCATATTTATCTTTTTTTCCATCACGCAAATTTTTAAAAATTGTACGTACTTTTTCTAAATGTTGTGGAGGATGACAAAGTTCAACATTACGCCCAATTTGACTTGGAGTGCGTTTAAATATCATCTCATCACTTGGCACATTATCATTATAATATTGAAATATATCATCTTTGTTAACAAAGGTAATTTCCATCGGTAAGTGGTTAAGTATTAAATTTGCTTGTTCTACTGACAAATATCCGTTACCAAAAGATTGTTCACTATTTCTGTCAACAACCTTATTCTCATTTTTTTTAGGTTTAAAAGTGATGGTAATCTCACCTTCCGGAGTGTCTACAATTTTTTGTATTAAATTATTTTCTTCATTAGATATTTTTTGTGTTTCTTTTGAATTTTCTATTTCTTTTCCAAATGACTCCCTATGTGGAACCCATTTTTCTGTCGGTTTAATTATTGCATACCCATACGCATCACTCTCTTTAGCTATGTTTAACCAATCATCTTGATTAAATGTTTCCATAAGAATCATAAGCAATATGGATTCTTCCTTAAAAATCATTTCTTCAAATTCTTTAACAAAAACTTCAAAACTTGCTTTAACTTTTTCTATATCAACATTAGGAAGTTTTTCTGCATCTTTTGAGGCATTATTAAATAATTTCCGTATTTTATCATCCACACCCCACATAACTTTAGGTGGTGCTGTATGACCATAGCGTTCCATAATAGGGAACATCAATTCTTCTTTTCGACGATAATGTATATCAAACTGACCTAATAAATTTAATTGACGAAAAAGTCCCTTTAACACTTCTTTTTTAGTCATTTCATCCGTTATTTTTACATAATTTGTCAAAATACGTCTTATACGCATGATGGTAGCTCTAAGTGCAAAATTTTCTTGTTTAAATATTTGAACAGGGTGTCCCGGATGTTCTGTATCCGCAATTTCTACATTTTTTATTGCCCCTTTAAAAAGATTGGCATGAACATTACATAATTTCATTACATCTTCAAATGTAACACCTGAGTTAGAATTCATAAGTTCATGTTCCATAAGGCTAATTTCTATCGCCGATACTCCTGAAAAATGCTTATCAAATTCTTCTTGAACAGATTCTGCACTCTCTCCATTATGCAAACGTAACAAAATAGATTTTAAAACCTCTATACGTTTAGTAGCCATTAATCCAGTCCTACCACTTCATATCCATTTGCTTTCAATGTAGAAATTATTTTTTCCAACTCTATCCCTGCCAACTTAGAACCCATTTTCAACGATGTTTTTCTACCTATGGTATTTCTCATAATAGGATTGGCTAACGGTTTAAACCCTAAATCTACTAAAATATCCAACACCTCCGGATGTTTATCTACAACCTCTGCTACCGGAATACTCACATCAATAATATTATCCATTTTACTAACCTCATTTCTTTTTTCCTGTGGATTTATTATATCACATCCTAAAATTTTTCTCTAACAATTATAAATATTTATTATTAATTGATATATTTGTAAATATATATAATATGGTTCACTTATTTTTACAACATTTTTAAATTGTAAATCTTCACTTTAAGCATTTTTATTGTTTTTCTTTAATGATATGTTATAATAACTTATACGGGAGTCTGTAAACAGTCTGAGAGGAAATTTTATAATTTCGACCGAACCTGATCTGGATAATGCCAGCGTAGGGAAGTTAATCTTAAAGACCATAATTAGACCCCTTAAACTTATAAGGAGGTTTTTTATTTTGCAAAATTGCAGTATCGCTTTACAAATTCTTCCATTGGAAAAAGATGATATTGGAAGATTAAAAACTATTGATAAAGTTATAAACTTTATTTTATCAAAACATTCCACCGCCGTCGTTACGCCGTTTGAAACGGTAATCGAAGGTGATTTTAATGACTTAATGGCGACTTTAAAAGAATGTTTACTTATCGCTGGGGAAAATTGCAATAATATTTTTGCTAATGTAAAAATTAATTACGGGAGTATTTTAACGATTGATGAAAAAATTAGTAAATTTAATTAATAAATATACCAGTGCTATTACTATGATCTTTCTACTTATTATTTGGCAAGGAGCGGGATATTTGAATCTACTCCCAAAATATATAATTCCTACTCCGACAGAAATAATACATGCTTTTATAAAAAATTATAAAACATTAATTTTTCATAGTAAAATTACTTTAATAGAGGCTATTATCGGGTTATTTTTAGGAATCGTAATAGCTTGGCTCTTAGCTTTAATAATGGATAGCATCCCCGCCTTTAATAAAGCCATTTATCCGCTTTTAGTTTTAACACAAACTATCCCAACTATAGCTATAGCACCTATACTTGTTTTATGGTTAGGCTACGGCCTCACACCTAAAATAGTATTAATAATACTTACTACAACTTTTCCGATTATTGTCAGTATTCTCGATGGTTTTAGAAATTGTGATAAAGACATGATTACTCTACTCAAACTTATGAATGCCGGCAAACTCCAAATACTCTGGCATGTCAAAATCCCGAATAGTCTTTCATATTTTTATGCAGGGCTTCGTGTAAGTGTATCATATGCTTTTATCGCTGCAGTAGTTGCCGAATGGCTTGGTGGTTTTGAAGGACTTGGTGTTTATATGATTAAAGCTAAAAAATTATTTGAATATGATACTATGTTTGCGATTATTATTCTAGTATCAATAATTAGTTTGCTAAGTATTCAATTAGTAAAACTAAGTGAAAAGAAAATTATTAAATGGAAATATATAGGAGACAATTATGAAAAAAATAATAGTTAGTTTATTTGCTGTTGTTCTTGCTGTAACACTTACAGCTTGTGGTACTAATAAACAAAATACAGAACAAAAAAAAGATTTAAAAAAAGTGGATTTCGTTTTAGATTGGGCGATAAATACAAATCATACCGGACTTTTTGTTGCAAAAGAAAAAGGTTATTTTGCTGAAGCAGGTATTGATTTTGATATTAAACCGGCACCGGAAGACAGTACTTCTGATTTAATTATTAATAATAAAGCGCCATTTGGAATTTATTATCAAGACACTATGGCTAATAAACTTTCTAAAGGAGCAGGGATCACTGCTGTCGCTGCAATAATAGAGCATAATACTTCCGGTGTTATTTCATTAAAAAAAAGTAACATTAAAGAACCTAAAGATTTAGTAGGTAAAAAATATGGAACATGGAATGATCCTGTGGAGCTTGCCATGATTAAATCATTAGTTGAAAAACAAGGTGGAGATTTTAGCAAGATAAAACTCACCCCTAATACAGACACTAATTCTGTCACTCCAATGGAAAATGGAGCATTTGATGCTGCATGGATTTATTATGCGTGGGATGGTAAGCTGGCTGAATCTATGAATCTAGATATTAACTACTTCTACTTAAAAGATTTTGCTAAAGAACTGGACTACTATTCTCCGGTAATTATCGCTAACAACGATTATTTAAAAGAAAACAAAGAAGAAGCAAAAAAAGTTATTCAAGCAATTAAGAAAGGATATGTCTATGCAATGGAACATCCTGAAGAAGCTGCTGATATTTTAATCAAAAATGCACCGGAATTAAAAGAAAAACGTGATTTTATAATTAATTCACAAAAATATTTATCAGAACGTTATGCAACGGATAAAAATAAATGGGGCGAATTTGATGCTGAACGTTGGAATGCTTTTTACCGTTGGGTAAACAAAAATAACATCGTTGAAAAACCTCTAGCAGATAACACAGGATTTACCAATGACTTTGTAAAATAATGACTGTATTATCAATAAAAAACTTAACTTATAGTTATCCAAATAATGATATATTAAAAAATATTAATATCCATGTTAACAGTGGAGAGATAGTTTCCATCCTTGGGGGAAGCGGTATCGGTAAAACAACTTTGTTTAATCTTATCGCCGGCATAATAGAACTTAGTCAAGGGGAAATAGCAATAGAAAATAACACTAACTTTAAAGGTAAAGTCAGTTATATGCTACAAAAAGATTTATTACTCGAACATAAAACTGTTATCGGTAATATTATTCTTCCTTTACTAATAAAGAAAATTAAGAAAAAAGAGGCCGAAAAAGAAGCTATTGAAAATTTAAAACTCTTTAATCTTTACGAATATAAAGACAAATATCCCAGCGAACTCAGCGGCGGTATGCGTCAACGTGTTGCACTTCTTAGAACTTATATGTTCAAACAGAAATTATTTTTACTGGATGAACCGTTTAGTGCTTTGGATGCAATTACCAAGATATCCCTTCACAGTTGGTTTTTAGATATTAGTCGTACTTTGAACTTGACTACATTACTTATCACCCATGACATAGATGAGGCTATTGAGCTTAGTAACAGAATATATATCATTAAAAATAAACCGGGAGAAATAGTTTCTGAATTAACTATTAATCTTGACAAGACTAAAGATAAAGACGAACAAAAACTGCAATACAAAAAAGAAATCTTAAACATTCTTGGGTTATAAAAGGTTGATCTAAAAGCTACAAATTCAAATAGAATTTTCTTATTAGCGGTTGACCATAGCGGTTCATTGATTTTGATATTCGCTTTAAGGAGCTTCTTCAAAATCTAATGAGCCGTGCAGAGAGCGACTTATAAAATCTATTTCCAATGAAATCACGATTTTCAAGTCGCTTTCTCTATTCATAAATACTGTATTTTCGGTTAATAAAATAAATAATTAACGCAGGAAACGATGCTAAAAACATTAGCTTAATTCCAAACACTTCTAATACTAATAAAATCGGTGTTAAAAATGATTTTGTAGCAGATGAAAAAACTAATGAGTACCCTATACCTGCTAAAATATAAATCGGTAATCCTAATGTTTCGGATAATACAACTCCCAAACTTGCACCTATCGCAAATAATGGAGTTACCTCTCCACCGCTAAAACCAACAGCTGTACATATTACTGTTAACAACAATTTCAAAATAAAATCATACCTTGTTATTTGATCGGTATCAAAAAAAGAAAAATTTATTAAATTTGTCCCCAATGACGTATACCTAAATTGAGTTATAAAGCTGATAATTATAAATAACCCTATCAAAATCCAAGTAATAATTTTACTTATCCCTGTTATTTTTTTTAGAAATTTCTGAATAATCACAAACAACATTCCAACTAAAATAAAACATATACTTGCCATTACAATTTTTAAATACATTTCCAAGGTTATATTTTTAAAACTAAAATCAGCAAAAACAAAAAACTTTTCTAAACCTAATAAATCTGACACCTTTGTAGCAGTAAAGGAAAATACTACGTAAGATACTAATTCGCATAAAAACACCCTTGTGATTTTTATTTTTTTTCTAGTTATCTCTAAGATAAAAAATAATGCTGCTAACGGCGTTTGAAATAACACAGAAAACCCACAAATCATACCCAATCTAATTAAATAACTGCATTGATCGGCACTAAATTTTTCATCTGCAAAATTTTTCCCAATCGTTCCGCCAAGCTGAACCGCAACACCTTCTCTTCCTACACTTACCCCTGTTAAATGTGCAAAAAATGTATTTATTACCAATAAAATCGGAAAATACCAACTTATTTTTTTAGTATTTGTCTGTATGCCGGTAATTAAATATTTCATTCCTATATCACCGGTTTTAAAATATCTATTACTATGTTTAGTAAATATCAATACAACCGGAGTTAAATAGATTAAATATTGATAATAATTTTTTCCATACTCTATTAAAAATAATAATACTTGACCAAAGTATGAACAAGTTACACTTGTCAAAAAGACAATTATTAATGCTCTTATATAAAATTTCAATTAAAATCAATACCCCTTTCTACTCAATTAATATTAAATTTTCTAAACCTTGTATATTTCTTTTTAATTTTTATGCTAAACTACCTAAAAAAGTGGAATAAAAAATCTTGATTTTATAAATCAATTTTACTATCCCACTCTTGTAAATCTGTTAAACTTTTTATAAACTCGGTTAAAAAATATATTACAATTAATGCAATGCGTCCTATTTTATCACTTTTAAACCACTTAAATCGTTTTTTATTTCTTACTCTTCTTAAATTTTATTTTCTTAGGTTGATCAAAACTAAATCCTTCCCCTATTACATCGTGAACTTCGGTAATAGTTAAAAATGCGTTTGGATCTATTTCATATACCAATGACTTTAATCTACCTATCTCCGTTCTTGCAACAACACAATAACCTATATTCATATCTTGGCGTGAGTAACTACCTTGACCTTTTAAAAATGTTAACCCACGTTTCATATCTGTATTGATTTTTTCTGTTATTTCATCTATTTTTTTAGACATTATCATAACACCTTTACCCGGAACTCCACCTTCAACAAAAACATCAATTAACTTAGTGCTAATGTAAACATAAATTAAAGTATATAAAATTGCAGGATAACTTTTTAATGCCATAAAGTTTAGGAGCAAAATTACTCCGTCTATTATTTGGATAACTCTGCCCACAGAAATACCAAAATGCAACTGAATAATTTTAGCTATAATATCGACACCACCGGTAGTACCACCAAAAACAAAAACAGTACCTAACCCAACACCTGCTATAATTCCACCAAAAACAGCAGCTAACAATCTATCTCCACCAATATCTATTACAACATGATAATTTTCAAAAATATTTATCCAAAGTGTCAACATAATAATACCATAAATCGTATAAATCATTGTTTTTTTATCCAACATTTTATACCCCAATACTAATAATGGAATATTTATCAGCAAAGTCCCATATGATACCGGAAATCCAAAGGCATACCATAAAAATAATGCTATTCCGGCTCCGCCGCCTTCTGCAAGATGATTCGGTACATTAAAATGTAAAAGTGCAAAAGAATACACTGCACATCCGAGCATAATAAAAAATAATTCTTTTGCAATTCTTTTTTTATTAACTACCTTTTTTTCTTGTTTCATAACAACCTCCCGAAAATATTAATCACATAATAATTATATCAATATATTTTTTAAAAAACAATATTCTTCAAAAAATATTTTTGAATTACCGAAAAAAATCTTATATTTTTTTAGACATTCTCAACATTTTATACTATAATTATATGTATCAATATTGGAGGGATAAGTCATGAATAAAAATTTCATACCGAATTATCTTACCCTTGGAAATATATTCTGTGGTTTTACTTCTATATTAACCACTATTCATGGGTATTATATATGGTCTAGTGTCTTTATTTTTTTAGCAATGCTTGCTGATAGATACGATGGTATCGTTGCAAGAAAATTAGGTGTTTTTTCTGATCTTGGAAAAGAATTAGATTCTTTATGCGATGTTGTGAGTTTTGGTGTTGCCCCAGCAGTTCTTGTTTTTGAAAAATTTGTAACAATTGATAAACCTTCTATTTCCTTAATGGTTATTGTCGCTGTTATTTGTGGAATTTTTGCATGTTGTGGTGCTTATCGCCTAGCAAGATTCAACGTTACTACGATGAAAAAAGGTTTTTATCAAGGTGTCCCTATTACGACATGCGGAACTATTTTGGCTATCATATCATTATTCGGATTACCTAGTATTATAATGCTGATACTTACTCTTTTAGGTTCTTACTTAATGGTAAGCAGTATAAAAATTAAAAAAATATAACTTAAAAATTAAACTCAGAAATTAATCTGAGTTTTTAATTTTTATTAAACAAAATCAAATTGCATGAACAAAATAAAGCATACTTATCAAATTTAATTTTACTCCAAGCAACTGCTAATTACTTCAACTAAACCATTAGGATTATCCCATGCCATAGAGTGTCCTGCGTTAGAAACTATTTTAACAACAATTCCATTCTTTGGCAACTCCTCTAAATCGTCATTCGGCAGAGTTTTTTCTCCGAAAATAAAATATTTCGGTATTGAAAAGCTATAAAACATCTTTCGCCAAGACACTTCCCTATCACTAACTGCATCTTTTGAGATTTGATATGCTGCTTCCGGTAGCCAGTTTTTAAGTGTTGCCGCCCACATTGTATTTTTACCGCTTTCACACAACTCTATCAATCCTTTTAGTCTTTTTTGGTAATCTTCCTCTGTATATTGTGCTACCGCCCAACTACTACGCCCTTTTTTTGCAGGATCTAAATTAGGTTCTGTTAAAATAAGTTTTTCTATTTTTTCTTGGCACAAGGAACATAATTCTATTGAAATAGCTCCTCCCAAGCTATGCCCAAAAAGTATAACCTTGTCTAAATTCAAATCTTCCAAAAATTCACTTAAATATTGTGCATGATTTTTCACATTATACACAAAGTTCAGTGGTTTATCGCTGTATCCGGCTCCCAATAAATCAATTAAAATCTTTCTATGCCCCAAAAATTTTTTATTTGCCGCTATTTCAACATAATCAAATGATCCGGCACAACCCAAACCATGAATAAATATTATAGGTGTTTGTTCCCCCGGAAAATCATTATACCTAATTTTATAATTTCTATTTCTTAATTGATATTCTTTCATAAGTATATTCCCCCATACCTTTTTTATTTTATTATATCATTTATTTACCTCTTCTTCATTTCCTAAATGGTTATTTCTTTTTTTTTCGGTGTATTTATTATATAATCGTATAGATGTTAAAAAATTACATAAGGAGTTTTCTAATGATATTTACCGAAATTAGTAATGATGAATTAAGAAATTTTCAACAAGAAAATAACAAACGTTATTTATTTTCACAATCCTTTGACTTTGCTAATGTATTAAAAACCAAAAAACAAAATTATAAAATATTAGCCGTTAAAGACAACAATAAGATACTTGCTTATGGAGTATTTATCTATTTTCGATATAAAAAATATTTTTATAAAGTTACAGCGCAACATGGACCAATTATGGATTATTCTAATACAAAATTGGTTAAATTTTATTTTGAACAATTAAAAAAATATTATACAAAAAACCTAAGAGTTTTATGTGTTAGAGTAAATCCATTTTTAAATGAAAAAATTTATAACGATGTTAAATTTATTGAGTATAATGAGGAAGCTGTTTCTACAGATAATATTCTAACATCTTTTGATTACAAAGCACTTAACGATGATTTATTTACAAATCCGACATTAGCACCTCGTTGCCTTTACTCAACTGAATTAAAACCAGACTTAACTACAGATAACCTTATAAAAAATATCTCTACAATGGCTAAGCGTTCAATTAACAAAGCTCTTAAAGAAAATATTATTGTTAAAGAAATTGATATTTTTGATAACTATTATTCAAAAATATTTGATAATATAAATAAAAATACTGAAAAAAGAATAAATTTCGAAGTAAGAGATAGTACCTATTTCAAAATTTTAAAAAAAATTTTAAAAGACAAACTTCATTTAATGGTTTCTTATTTAGATTGTGATTTACTTATTTCTAACCTAGAGAAAGAGAATTTATCTATTATTAATGATAAAAGTAATTTAGTAGAAAAGTTAAATAGCAAAAAAATAAATAGAGATAAAACTTTAAACAAAATAGCGAAGTTAGAAGAATCTATTATCTTTAATAATAATAAAATATCAAAAATAACAGACCTTAAAAATATTTACGGAAATATAATTTATCTATCTTGTGCAAGTTTTATTGAATCAAATCAAGACTTTATATACTTTTCCGGTGGTATGATAAAAGAATTATCTAAATTTAACGGTACATATGCTATTATGTATGAAATGCTTAAATATGCTATCGAAAGAAATTTTAAGTATTTTAACTTCTATGGTACTTCTAAAGATTTCGATTCTGAAGATGCAGCCGATTATAGCGTACTTCAATTCAAACGTAATTTTAACGGTAATATTGAATATTTTATGGATAATTATGAAATTCGTAATGCTATTGGAAAAATTTGGAAAATATAAAATTTATAGTAAAAAGAAACAGGATTGACCTAAAAGCCGAAAATTATAATAGAATTCGTCTATTAGTGGTTGTTGATTTAAATAGACTTTAAAAAACTTTTTCAAAATTTAATAAAAATATGTAGGAGCGACTTAACAAAATTGATTTCTAACGAAATCACGATTTTATCAAGTCACTCCTGTTTTTTAAATATCTACAGTGCAATAGTTACCTTATTAATATTTTTTTCATATTCATTCTTTCTTTTATATATGTTAAAACAGCTAAATTTAATTGGTATCTATCAATAATTGTAGGATTATTTTGGCTACCGATTACCATAATATATCTAAATGAAAATTGTTATAATCAAAATTAATATATTTTATCACCTGTTTAATATTCTCTTAAATTTCAATATTAAGACGATCTTTTATAGCTTTAACGGTTTTTTTGTAGTTATCTAAAAAGAAAGTATCTATATCGCTATCAAGAATTAAAAGTTTATCTTTAAACCCATCCTGCTCAAGTAATTCAATAAGATGATTTGTGAAACCGTCACGAATATCTTGGCTTGCCATAGTCATATCACGAAAACCGTCATTAACATAAGCTGATTTCGGTGGAATAAGAACAATAAGATCCCATTTTTCTTTTGAGATAGCCACCTTATATGATAATTTAAGTGCTTGATATTCTTCTTCCGAGATAACACCTTTAAGATAGTAATCTACGTAAGCCATAGTCACGGTAGCATTAGTATCTACAAATACAATACCTGAGTGGCTACCACTATCAATAACATTTGAAGTCTGTTCATTCTGATTAGCAAAAAGACGAATATAATCATTAGTGTCCAGTTCATCATCACGAACATTATAAACTTCCTGATAATGACGTGCATATTCAAGAGATATTGGAGCATTAAAAACACGCCCAAGATCTTTTATAAGTGTTGTTTTACCGCCTGATGCAGAACCTACAACCAACACTTTTTTTGTAAAATGACGTCGAAAAGGCATAGTAATATAACGCCAATAAACTAGGGGATTTTTACGAATTTCAGTTCCGGATACCGGAACTAAAGTACGATCAATAATTGTAATTGCTACTTCTTTTTCTCTAATTTTACCAAAATCATTAATTTGATCCTTAACAACACAATACTCATTAGCAAATACCTTTTTAAAATAACTAAGCAAAGGTTTTTGGTAATCTTCTTCTCCCACATAAAATGTCATTTCTTCAAATTGATAATCAGTATTGTCCTTAATAAGTTTATGAAGAGTTTTAAGCCAAGGCTCCCACCCGTTTGGATAAGCTAACATACCTTCTTCATCAAGTTTATCTACTACTACAAGTTCATCATCATGAAAAACTTCTCTAACATAACGAAAACGGCGATTAAGATGAAGACCATCACGTGTTCCACGATCTTCTTCAGTATTTGTTCCTGAAACAATAATTAAAACCCCATCATTTTCCCGTTTTGCTTTTGTTATAAAATCTACATGCCCTGTGTGCATTGGGGCAAAAGTTCCAAATACTACTGCTAATTTCTTTATTTTTAATAATTTATGCTTCATTTTTTACATTCCTCTTAACATATTAACATACTTTTAATAAATTCCATAAACTGATTTATATTTTAAAAGTTTATTAATCATTTTCTCTAATTCTTTTGTAAAAGTTTAATTTTATTTCAGATACTATTTTTATTATAAAGCACCCCTAAAGTTAATTCTTTTCTTAATCTAACTTTCGAGGTACTTTATTTTAGGTATTTCTTTCTAAATTAAGAATATTTATATTTATTATAATACATTTTTCATTATCTTAATCAGAACTTTATATTGGATACAAATTATAGTTTCCTCGTACTAACTATATTTTTATAACCTATACGAATGTTCTTTGAAATTCCCCATAATTGTATTAACAGCCGTTACCGTAATAAACGCATTCGGACAATTTCGTGCCACTAATTTTTTTAATTGATACATTTCATTTTGTTGTATAACGACTATAATCATACGTTTTTTCATATGACTATATCCCCCTTCAACATCAAGAACTGTTGAACCTCGATGTAATTGATAATTAATAATCTCTACCATTTTCTCCGGACAATCACAAATAATTGTACATTGAATATAAGCTGAAAATAACTTTTGAACACCTTTCATCGTTTGATTTCTTACAAAGCTCATCACCAAAGCATACATTACATATTTAATATCAAAGAAAATCCAAACTATTAAATAAATTGTAATATCTTGTATTAGAAAGACTGTCGGTAAGTTGACTTTTGTTTTTCTTGATAAAAACTTACCTGTTATATCCGTCCCTCCGGTTGAAGCGCCACCGACTAATAAACAGCACATTGCAAGCCCTGAGATAATTCCACTAAATATTGCCGCTACCAAAGAATCTCCCAAGTAAACCGGTGTGATAAAACGAGGTAAATTATTTATTAAAAATGATGAAACGCTAATTACTAATCCTGTGAGTAAGATAAATCTTCTACTAATATATTTATACCCTATATAAAATAACGGTAAATTAAATAAAAATTGTGCCGTCCCTATTTTTATTCCTATTAATTTATTCAGAACTAAGCTAAGTCCCAATGCACCTCCGGCACCAATGTTATTTGCCGGTATAAGTATCCCTGCATAAATTGAAAATAAAAATGTTCCCAGTATTAAAAGAAAAATATTTTTCAAACTCTTATGTTTATTTGTTTCGTAAATTACATTCGACAACATCATAGTAACTATTCCTTATTTTTAATTTTTTAGCTTCTTTTATTGTAATACAAAATAAAAAAAAATCAAGAGATACGAAAATAGAAATTTACAATTTTAATTATTGTAATTTTGTGTTAAAATTTAAGTAATAAGTTTATAAATTTGTATTAATAGTAAATAAGGAGAGCAATAATGATCAAGCTGTATAACACTTTAACCAGACAAAAAGAAAAGCTAAATACCATTGAAGAAGGGAAAATAAAAATGTATGTCTGTGGTCCTACGGTTTACAACTATATTCACATTGGTAATGCCCGTCCTATTATTGTTTTTGATGTTGTTAGAAAATATTTAGAACATAGTGGTTACACTGTTGATTTTATTTCTAACTTTACCGATGTTGATGATAAAATTATTAAAGCAAGCCATGAAGAAAATATTTCAACAGCTGAACTAACCGATAAGTATATCAAAGCCTTTTTCAAAGATTACGACGCTTTAGGATGTAAACGTGCTACTAAAAATCCACGTGTAACTGAATACATAAATGAAATTATCACTTTTATTAAACAACTTGTTGATGAGGGATTTGCCTATGAAGCAGAGGGAGATGTCTATTTTAGAACACGTAAAAAAGAAGATTATGGAAAATTGAGTAAACAATCTATTGATGACCTTATTAGTGGTGCTAGAATTGAGATAGGTGAACACAAAGAAGATCCTCTTGATTTCGCATTGTGGAAAAAAGCAAAACCCGGAGAAATAAAATGGAATAGCCCATTTGGTGAAGGACGCCCCGGTTGGCATATTGAATGTTCTGTTATGGCAAAAGAGACTTTAGGAGCTACCATTGATATTCATGCAGGAGGTCAGGATTTAACTTTTCCTCATCATGAAAATGAAATCGCTCAATCTGAGTGCCATAATCATGCACCTTTCGCTAATTACTGGATGCATAATGCTTTTATTAATATAGACAATGTTAAAATGAGTAAATCACTTGGTAACTTCCGCCTTGTTAAAGACATTATTTCCGAAATTGATCCGATGGTACTGCGTTTATTTATGTTGAGTGTTCACTATCGTACTCCAATTAACTACACAAATGAAAACATTGAGTTAGCCCGAATTAATTTTGAAAAATTAAGAACAGCTTATCATAACTTACAATTTAGGTTAAGCAATGAAATGTCCGTTGAACAGTTGGATAATGCTGTTATAAATGCTATAAATCATGAACTTGAACAATTTGAAATGTATATGCAAGACGATTTTAATACTGCAAATGCTCTATCATCGTGGTATGAAATTGTAAGAATTAGCAATTCTTATACTGCACAAGATAATGTTAATAAAGAAACGCTTGAACTTATAATTGCCGCTTTTGAAACTTATAGCAGCATTTTAGGTATTAATGTAAAAGAAAATAGCAATATCAACAGCATCTATATTGAACAACTAATTGAACGACGTGAACAAGCACGTAAAAACAAGGATTTTGCACTTGCGGATAAAATTCGTGATGATTTAAAAGAACAAGGAATTGTATTAGAAGATACAAAGCAAGGAGTAAGATGGAAAAAGCAATAACATTTAAATTTACAGAAAAAAACTTTGACAATCCAAAACAAATGCAGGCACTTACCCTCGCTTATATTGGTGATAGTATTTATGATATTATAAGTCGTGAATACATTATGAAACATCATCTTGGTAAAATAAATGATCTTCACCATACGGTGTCAACTATCGTTTCAGCTCGGGCGCAAGCCAGATTTATGATGTATTTATTGGAAGAAAATTTTTTAACAGAGGAAGAAAAAAAAATTTACAATCGTGCTAAAAATCAAAAAAATAACTCTAAAGCAAAAAATTCAAGCATTATGGAATACAAACTAGCCACAGGTTTAGAAGCTGTTTTTGGTTATTTGTATTTAGAAAAAAACTTTGAAAGATTGGAGGAGATGTTTAATCACATCATTAAATTTTATGAAAAAAAACAATAAACACTATAAAGAATTACGTCAAAAAAATAAATCTCAATACGAATCTCAAAACGATGACACTGAAATTGACAAAGAGGTAATAGCAGGACGTAATGCAATACTCGAAGCAATAAAGTCAGGACGTGAAATTAATAAAATACTTTTTCAAGAAGGTATTGAAAAAGGACGTTTAAAATCTATTTTCACTATTGCAAATGAAAAAAAAATTATTTGCCAAGAAGTTCCAAAGCGTAAACTTGATAACTCAACTACCGAACGACATCAGGGAGTTATCGCTTATGTTGCACCATATAATTATTTTGAACTCGACGAAGTGATAAACACTTTGGAAATTAATAAAAATACTACATTACTAATCCTAGATCACATCGAAGACCCTCATAACCTTGGAGCAATTATTCGCTCCGCTGAAGCATGCGGTGTTAAGGCGGTTATTATTCCGAAACGTCGTGCAGCTGTTATTAGTCAAACAACTGTTAAAGCCTCAGCCGGTGCTATTGAGTATATACCGGTAATACGTGTGTCAAATCTAGCTGATACGATTAAAAAACTTAAACAAGTCGGTTTTTGGATTGCAGGAACAACACTTTCAGAACGTTCTGAAGATTATACCAAAATTGCTAAAGACGTACCGCTAGCTATTGTTATTGGTAATGAGGGTACAGGTATAAGTAAGGTAATTGCTGATGAATGTGATTTCTTATACCATTTACCGATGCTTGGGAAAATACAAAGTCTTAACGCATCCGTTGCCGCCGGTATAGTGATGTATGAAAGAATAAAAGATAATTAGGAGGATAAACTATGATACTTTTTATTGATTACAACGATATAGACAATTTTTTAACAAAATTCAAAAAAACAACTGAAACTGAAGTTATTAAAATAACACCTATTCCTAATACTCCAACAAAGATCACAAATAGTAAGTTTGGCGGTGTTTTTTACCTACCAAAAAATGCAGAAATTCCCACTAATAATAAAGGTGAACAGTTAACATTTCTTGCTCAAATAAATTGTGAAGAATTACCGAAAAATAATATTTATCCAAAAAGTGGTATTATGCAATTTTGGATTTACGGTGGAAGTCCTGATTTAGGTGCTGATTTTGAAGTCGACTACAACAATATTAATTCTAATACTAATAAACGAGTACTTTATTATCCCGATGTTACCGAGCATTATAGCGAAGATGAAGTAACTACATTATATCAACCAAAAAGTTTTGAAGAAGAAACTGGAAATACTACGTTAACTCCACTAATGAAAGGTTCTCCTTTCGGATTATCATTTGAACTAGACAAACAATCTATGACACCATCAGATCACCACTTCGATGCTCATTTTGTTAAAGAATGGAATAAAAGATTTCCATCATTTAAAATAGAGTTAGATTGGACGGAGCTATATATATATGATGAAGAACTTTATGATTATATAGAAGAACAATTTAATGAAAATTTCTCCGCTGCCCAAATAGGAGGTTTCCCTTCATTTACTCAATGGGATCCACGTTTTAAAGATGAATTTAAAGATTATAATATTTTATTGCTTCAAATTAATTCATATGATAATCCTGAATGTAAAATTATGTGGGGAGATTGTGGTGTAGGTAATTTCTTTATTACCAAAAAACAATTAAAAAAACTGGATTTTTCTAAAATTCTTTATACTTGGGATTGTTATTAAACAATTTTATTATTCTAAGAAAGGAGAGATAACATGAAAAAACAATACTTATTCATTGATGGATATAATCTTCTTTTTCGTATGAAAGAATATGATTTAATAAAAAGTTCTACATTTCCTACTGAACGTGATATACTTATTGATATATTAAAAGAATATGCAAGTGGAAATAACTATATTGTTTACTGCGTCTTTGATGCATATTTAACTCGTTCTAAAGAGTATATTAAAGAAGAAGCACCAATTAATATCGTCTATACTAAAACCGGCGAAAAGGCGGATCAATGGATAGAGCGTAAAACACGTGAACTTCGTATTGAACATTTCGTTGATATTATTGTTGTTAGTGATGATCATGATGAACGGGATACAACGCTTGGTTACGGTGCAATATTACGTGATTGCCATCGTTTTATTAAAGATTTAAAAGAACGCAAGCAAAATGTTTCTCACCTTTCTAAAAAACATAATAAAAAAAAATTAAGAAATCGTCATATTCGCATGAGCGATAAAGATAGAAAAAAATTAGAAAATTTTCTTATTAATGGCGATAAATTATAATGAAAACGGAAGTAAAACAAATCAAAATTTTTGAAAAATTGATATTATAATTTTACTTCCGTTTTTTAAATTAAATTTTATATCCGATTCTCAGGTTTTAAATAAATCATTAATTTTTTGTTAAGTTGAATTTATTATATTCCTTTATTCCCACTGTTGATAATCTAATATTAGTATGATTTTTATATTTTCAATATAATTTCAGATAAAATATTTCTTTTAACAAATAAACACTCTACAACCAGTTTTAAACTTAAAAAACTGAAAACTTGTTATATTATGCTTTTCCTATATTATCTCATAGTCACAAATTCTTCTGAACCTGTTGGATGAATTGCTACCGTATCATCAAAATCTTTTTTTGTCGCTCCCATTTTTATAGCTACAGCAAAACCTTGAATCATTTCATCAACACCAAAACCGATACCATGCAGTCCAACAATTTTTTCTTCCGCACCAACTGTTACAAGTTTCATTGTACTTGGTTGACGATTATTCGTAACCGCTGAGTACATTGGTGTAAATGATGATTCATATACTTTAACATTTTGTTTACCAAATTCTTTTAATGCTTTTTCTTCTGTATAACCTATTGCGGCGATTGGTGGATGTGAAAAGATAACCGTTGCTACATTGTTATAATCTAAATATTCGTTTACTTTACCATTGAATAATCGCTCTGACAAACGACGACCTGCTGCTACCGCTACCGGAGTAAGTGCAAGGCGTCCGGTTACATCACCTACGGCATAAATCCCTTCAACATTCGTATTTTGATATTTGTCTGTTTCAATAAAACCACGTTCATTTAACTGAACTCCAACCGCTTCTAAATTTAAACCTTGTGTTAATGGACTTCTTCCAATAGCCCACACCAGCAAATCTACTGTTGTTTGTCTATCATCTTCTAATATTAATGTTAAACTATTATCGGAATTTTTCACTACTTTTTTCGGTACAGCGTGAGTATGTAGAGTTAGCCCCTCTTTTTCGATAACTTTTACCAGTGTATCAACTATATCTTTATCAAATGTTCTCAGCGGTGAATGTTTTCTCACAAATAAGTGCGTGTTAACGCCTAGACCATTGAATACACCGGCTAATTCTACGGCGATATATCCTGCACCGACTACAGCAATACGTTTCGGTAATTGTTTCAATGCAAATACTTCATTCGAAGTTATCCCATATTCTGCACCCTCAATATTAGGAATAGTCGGTTTCCCTCCTGTTGCAATTAGAATATGATTAGCCGAATATTGTTCACCGTTTACTTCTACAGTATTTTTATTTATAAATTTAGCAAACCCTTTAATTACATCTACATTATTATTGCTTAATCCACGTTCATAAGAACCATGTATTCTGTCAATATAAGCACTGCGGCTATCTACTAATTTTTCAAAATCAAATTTTAGATTATCAAATGTAAAACCATAATCTGCTGCATATAATTTTAGACTTTCTGATATTTGAGAGGCGTGCCACATCACCTTTTTAGGCACGCAACCAACATTAACACATGTTCCTCCCAATTCGCCTCGTTCAATTAATAAACCTTTTTTACCATACATTGCAGCACGATTAATCGAAGCAATTCCTCCGCTTCCGCCACCAATTGCAATATAATCATAATGTTTTACCATATCTTTTCCCCTTGTAAAAATTTCAATATATTATTTTACACTTTTTCTTATAAAATTAATACTTAATACTTTCTGTAAGTATATTATGCACTATTGAAATATTTTTTTCAATAGAAGTGCTTAGGGAAAAAATCATAATTCTTCAAAGTAATTTTCTAAAAATTGTGATTTCTATTTACTTCCTACTATTATTTAGAAAAATCATTTTGCGTGATAATGTTACTACTTAATAGTATAATCTTAATTATATAATACTGCGAGGTGATATAATGTTCGACTATATAGAATATTTAAAAACTATTGAAGAGTTTAAGACAATTAAAGAAAATAACGAAAAAGTAGTTTTTGTTTTTTCAGCAAATTGGTGTCCGGATTGCCTAATGTTGGATAAATTTTTTGAAGAAACTGTAAATAAATTTTCTGATATAAAATTTATTTACATTGATAGAGATAAATTTCCGGAAATTATTCAAACACTGGATATTTTTGGAATTCCGTCATTTATCGCTTATAAAAATAATAAAGAAGTTGCTAGATTTGTTTCAAAAATAGCAAAAACTCAAAATGAAGTTGAAAATTTTTTATTAAAAATTTAACTTTTTTCACAAACAAAATCTACATGACAAACCGGTTTGTTTTTTTCTGATAAAAAGTAATTTCCAGAATTTATTTCACAGTGCCAAAACCAGAAGAAAAAGAGTTATCTGAATTTAACTTTAAATTCCGATAACTCTTTTTAGTTTTATACTAATATTTTATTTTTATTATCTATATAATCAAGAAACTTTTCAAATAATTGTTCCATCTCTTCATATTTGTTGAGATGATTAAGTTCTTTTTTTACCTTTGTCCCACCTTTAATCCCTTTCATATAATAAGAGGCATGTTTTCTCATTTCGTGTACTGCCACTTTTTCCGGTTTAATTTCCATAAGTCTTCTTAGATGTAGTAAACAAACATCTATTTTTTCTCGTGGAGTTGGCTCAGGTGTTAATTCTCCTGTTTCTAAATACTTCACCGTTCTATATAGCATCCATGGATTACCCAACGCTGCTCGTCCTATCATCACCGCATCACAACTCGTTTCATCAAGCATTTTCTTTGCAAGTTCCGGACTTGTTACATCCCCATTACCGATAACAGGAACTGTTAATTCTTTTTTCACATCACGAATAACATCCCAATTTGCTTTCCCGCTATACATTTGCACCTTTGTTCTCCCGTGAATTGCTATTGAAGAAGCTCCGGCGCGTTCTGCATTTTTTGCGTTATCCATCACATAAATATGCTCGTCGTCCCAACCCATACGCATTTTTACCGTTACAGGTTTTTCCACTGCATCTACTATTCGTGAAATCACTTCATAAACTTTTGTAGGATTTAATAATAATTTACTACCTGCATCCGACTTTGTTATCTTCGGGACAGGACACCCCATATTTATATCAATAATATCGGCTTGAGTATTTTTATCAACATATTTTGCAGCTTCTACCATACTCTCTATATCTCCACCAAAAATTTGAAGGCTAAGAGGATGTTCTCGTGGATCAATATGTAGCATATTCATTGTTTTTTGATTATTAAATAAAATTGCTTTATCGCTTACCATTTCAGCACATACTAATCCGGCACCAAACTCTTTGGCTGTTAATCTGAAGGCTGCATTACATACCCCTGCCATTGGAGCAAGCACCACCCTATTCGGTATTTCTACTTCTCTTATTTTAAACATCAGTTATCCTTTCACTTATAATTTTTTATACACCTTAATCTGACTATCAAGTTTATCTAAAGAATTTTTTACACTCCTATTATTTATTAATATATCACCGCATATTTCTAAGATTGGTAACAAAACAAAGTTTCTCTCGTGTAAATACTTATGTGGAACTATTAATTTTTCATCGTTAAAAACTTCACCATTAAATTCTATAATATCTATATCTATTGTTCTGTCGCCCCAATGTTCTTTTCTCACTCTGCCAAGATTATGTTCTATTTGTTGAATATCTTCAAGCAGCTCATATGCTGATTTTTTATAATCAACAACAATACACATATTCAAAAAATTATTAGTAGCAACACCTCCCCATGCGGAAGTTTCATAAATACTGCTACTTTTTTCAATTTTTATACCGACTTTTTCTATATTTTCTAATGCCGAAATCAAATACTGTTCTCTTGGCTCTAGGTTCGTACCCAATGCTAAAATTATCATAATAAATTATCAAACTCCACACGTGTTATAGTCAACCTAGTACCGCATTTATCAAAAGAATACTTTAACGGAGCGTTAGGTTTATTTATTTCTACTTTGATTGCTGTAACTTCAGAAAATTTATTAAAAATATTTTTAACAATTTCTCCTGCTAATCGTTCCAATAAATTAAATGTATTTACTGTTGCTGTTTTTACCACTACATCCGCCATACTTGCATAACTTATACTGTCATTCATATCATCACTGAATAATGCCTTAGTATAATTTACATCACATTCAACATCAAAAACAAATTTTTGTCCCAATTTATTTTCTTCATTAAACAAGCCGTGATAAGCAAATACTTCTAAATTTTTTATAAATAATTTTGACTGCATATAACACTCCTTAAAACTTCATTACATAACTACAAAATTTTACCATATTTTCAATTTTTTCTCTATTAAAGTGTATTCTCATTTTCTATCAAGTTAAAATAAATATTTTAGAATAACACACCAGGTAAATTCCTATAATTACCTAGTGCGTTATCTCAAGTAGTAAAGCGGTCCTAATATTCTTCTAATATTTTCTGTAGACTCCAATTCAAGAATTAGTGCTTCATCTATACTTTTTATTTTAGAACTCGTTATTATATCATCTACCGTTTTTGAAAACAGACTAAATTCAAATATTGGAGTAATTTTTAAATCGGAGGTTGGTACAATATTATATAATTCTTTTTCAGCAATTTTTTCTCCGGCAAAAATTTCCTTATAACCATTTTCCGTACTAATTTTAACATTTTTATTTGCAGTAAAATAGGATAAATTATAATGGCTTTTAGGCGATACCAAAATTTTATTATCTTTTGTTGCCATCCCTATACTATCAAATTCATCTACTTTTAAAATATTTTGATTTTCTTTTGATAACTCTACTGAACCGGTTTGAGTTTTTAAAAATTCTATATTAAATATCTTCCTATAAATTGCTGTAAATTCAAGATTTTTTCCTTTTTCCGCTATTACAGCTCCCAGTTCATTGGTCTGTAATAATTTATTTTTAGATACTTGAACTTTATTTGAATTTTCATCTAATATAGTATAATCCCTATTGGCTTGCCAACCTAAAAATTCTCGTTCAGTTTCTCCCGTTGCTGTTGGAAGATTAACTGCACTATCTATTCGGGAATTATATAAGACTTCTTGTCCGTCTGATAAGAATTTGTCAATCCCCTTTCCGATAAATTTCACATTAACCCATTCTTCTTCTATTTTTTTAAAGTAGATTTCTAAAACAATATCTTTATCAATATATGAGGATTCATCGACTACTTTTTTATTTATTCTAAATACTACTTTATAACCGGAATTCGGTTTCACCTTTTCTCTTAATTTCTTTAAAAGGTCTCCTATTTTTTTTGTTTGGCTCCATTTAATATCCGTATCTTTTATATCATCTGACACTTTTCCAAAACGTTTATTATAGTCATCTTGCCTTACACTTACTATATTAGTATTTTCTTCGTAATTAGCCTTTACAACTATACTTTCGTCAACCGTTTCATCTGCTAATGATGCAATATCTTTTATTTTTTCACCATTTTTTTTATATAAGCTATAGCTTACAATATGATACTTTTCTTTATAAAAAAAGCTATTATCTATTTTTTCCAACTTTTCTCCGGTAACTAAGTTTTGTTCTTTAGTGCCTTTTCCGTTATCTAATGTTAACTTAGTATTAAATTTTGCTTTTATAGTAATATTATTCGTTATTTCATCGTCATTGGAAGTATTAACTTCTATGTCATCTAAATAATAACCACGAAAAGTATAGTTACTGTTTTTTTCGAAATTACTTTTAAAATTATTGTTTTTAAAAAACTCTGATAACGGTGTATTTTTCTTAGCAGAATATTCTTTGTTTTCAGTTTTATACTCTGTTGGAAATTCTACTTTCACATTTCTCCAATTATCCTTATTTTTCACTAGATTTATTATTACTTTTTCAGCGTTATAAGGAATAGTCAAAATATTACCGTTCAGAAGAGTTTCTTTATTATCTACTACCACCTTAGCATGGTTATAAGTATAATATTTGTCTGTTCTATAGTGCTGTCGCAATTCATAAGGATCTATCTGTATCTCATCTTTAGTTGGTAAATTTATTAAAGTTATATTTTTATCTTTTACAGTTTTTTCATCTTCCATAACGGCTAAACGTATAGTTTTTTTTGTATAGTAATAATCACTTGATTTAGAATACTTTACTTCTCTAATATTTCCATTATTATCAATGTTAAAACTCATAACCTTAAGAAAAAATTTTGTATTCGGCTTTAATTTGTTTAATAAACTGCGATCTGTTATTTTTCCGGTTCCTGTTTTATTGATTGCTATTCTAAATAATTCCGTTGGAATTTTCTCATCATTTGATGAATAAAAAATCAGATAATTATATGAACTTTTATTATAATCTAACAATTCTGCTGTATAGTCTAACTCATCTATTGTTTGTGTTGTTATATTAGTATTTATTTTAGGAGGAGAATATTCCAAAGTTTTTTGAAATATATCAGTATCAAAAATATTTTTTTTCAGCATAGTATCTAAGATGCTGGTATTATAATCCGTATAAAAATCAGCATGCACTGTTTCACTACTTATACTTGCAAATCCTAAACATACCAAACAAGATAATATTAACTTATACTTCATTATTCTCCTCCTTTCATAATTATAGACAACTACTATTATATTACCTAAAAAATTTCACGTCAATTATTATACAGAAAAATATTAAAATCTAGTTAAATGCGATTTAGATTTGTTAAATTAACAACTACTCTATATATGTAAAACGATATTAATTATATAAAAATCAAAAGCTGGTCTTATTATTAATAATAAAAATACAAACAGCTTTCTCTTTGTTCATGTACTTTGGCGTCTTGATTATGTTATTTATGAAAATAAAAAAATACAGAAGATATTTTTGTATAAATAGCGGTGTGTCACACTCTTAAATAATCACCATGCAAAATCGGTTTGTAATATATTTTATTCACGGTAATTTCCTAACAAACAGAGCCAACAATATAAGATTTTATATCTTACATTGTTGGTTCTGTATCTTTGCGTCCATCTCTTTAATTATGGTTACTTTTAATTCTTTTATATTGACTAAAGTTTCTAATTTACACATGGGGCAATAAAGAGGAAATTTTTTAAATTCTATGTTTTTTCTCAATTTAATTCGAGTTTTTCTTTTATATAGAACACAATACCCATTCTGTGGCATTCAATTATTAACTCCCTGCATCTTCCTCAAAATTTTATAAAAATACTATGCTGTAAGTTAAAAGGTGCATAACCATTTATCTCAAAGTTTCAGTATTGCGATAATCTCATTTCCATCCATATCACCGGTTTCAGTAAAGCCAAATGAATGATATAATTTACGGGCTACTTCATTTTCAGGTTCATATGACAGCCAGCAATACTCTGCTTTACAAATCAATTTCTTCAAAATCCTTTATAGCTTTCTTATATGAAAACCATGTACACAATATAAATATGATGACACCAATTACAAATATAACAACCTGCGGTATACTTAAATTTGAAGGTTCATTCAAACTTTCTAAACCGGGAATATGATGTAACACTTCCCCCACCACTATTACAATAGAACTAACTATACAAAATATTACAAAAGGTTTTCCAATTTTATAAGCTGTCTTAAAAAAGCCTGCGAGAAAAATACTGTTAAATATTGCAAATATAATTATTATATATCCAAGATAAGCCACATTTGCATTCATCAATTCTTTTATAGCATAAGGAGCAACATTACCTGAAACTTTCATCCTAATAACCGTTAGTAGTGTACATAGGATAAAAGCTATAAATTCGATAAATAAAACAAATAGATATTTAGCTGTAACCACATCTTGTTTCTTAACCGGTAACATTACCGTATATGTAATATCATCGTATTCTCGAGTCTGCTGGTAAGTATAAAAAATACCAAGACAGATAAAAAATGTACCAACTAGAATAGGATATCTTGGAATCATTGTCATAGCTGAAAAAGCGATAAACCAATAACTCAAAGAGTTTGCTGTCAGCTTCATTTCTTTATAAAAAAGTTTTTTCATCACAAATTCACCTCTTCTCTTTCAATATGTGCCATAATATCTTCAAGTGTCGGTGTACCACCTATTTCCTCGGTATAATGGCGGATAAATTCTTCTTTCTTCGTTGATAAAAGTAATTCTCCGTTCTTAATATAGGTAATAGTATCCGCACATTTCTCTAAATCACTGGTGATATGAGTAGAAAATAAAATTGCTACTCCCTTAGCAGCAAGCTTTCGAAAAATTTCATTCATTTCATCTCTTGATACCGGATCAAGTCCACTTGTAGGCTCATCCAAAATCAAAAGTTTCGCATGATGAGAAAGAGCCAAAGTAAGGTAAAATTTCACTTTCATACCCTCAGAAAGTTCTATAATCTTCTTATTTTCGTCAAGCTTAAATGCGGTAAGATAATGACGATACGCCTCATCATCCCAATTGTCATAGAAAATACGAGTAATGGCTACAATATCTTTTAATTTTTTCCTTTTATAGTAATTGATTCCACCTACTGCATAACCGATCTGTTGTTTAATTTTATCCTCATTATCCAGATAGTCCATTCCAAGAATACGAACGCTACCTGCATTAGGATGTACAAGATTTAAAATAGACTTAAGTGCTGTTGTTTTCCCCGCACCATTTCTACCTATAAATCCCATAACCTCACCGGCTTCAATACGAAAACTGGTAGGTTTTAATTTAAAAGCTGAATAAATTTTTGTAAGTCCATTTACTTCCAAAATATATTCCATATCATTCACCCTCTTTCTCTTCAAAAGCTGCTTCCATCAAATGTGCAAACGCTCCTTTTGGTGGTATAGCAATACCTCGTTTTTCATCACCAAGAAGTAGAATTGTGTCACCGGATTTAATATCAAATACTTCCCGTGCCTGTTTAGGTATTACTATCTGACCTTTTTCTCCAACTGTAGCTATCCAAGCATATTTTCCCTTTGGTGCTTTCATGATAATTAATCTCCTTAAAGTATGATTTGTATAACTTGTATGATTTATATAACTTATTATACTATGTAATCTTAAAAAAAACAAGTGCTGATTATGTAATAAATTAGCCGCTATCGAGATAAGTAGTGATTTAATTTGTTTTAATTTATTTTCTCCATGTTCCAGATTTGACATAGAGCCTTTATTATTATACAACCAATAAAGAAACTCCCAACTTTTTAATTGAGAGTTTCTTCACCGACATTAACTATTATTTTGTTGTTGCACTTTCTTCTGCTCCAATAGCAGCTTTAGCAGCTGCTATACGTGCAATAATTACACGATAAGGTGAGCAAGATACATATCCAAGTCCAATTTTTGAACATAGTAGGATTGATTTTTCATCTCCACCGTGTTCACCACAAATACCAAGTTTGATATTAGGTTTCGTTTGTCTTGCTTTGTTTACTGCGATTTCCATTAATTGCAAAACTCCACTTTCATCTAAGTGAACGAATGGATCAGATTCTAAGATATTTTTCTTTTTATAAATATCTATAAATTTCTCTGCATCGTCACGAGAATATCCAAATGTTAATTGAGTTAGGTCATTTGTACCAAAACTGAAGAAATCTGCATGTTTTGCAACTTTATCTGCAATCAAACAAGCACGTGGTATTTCAATCATTGTTCCAACTTTGTAATTGAAATCTGTAGCATATAAATGAATTTCTTTTTCTACTAACTCAACAATTTTTTCACGTAAATAAGAAATTTCTTTTTCTAATCCCACTAACGGAATCATAATTTCGACCGTTACTTCATGACCGTCTTTTCTTGCTCTAATTGCTGCTGCACTGATTGCTTTTGCTTGCATTAAATATATTTCCGGATATGTCATACCTAAACGACAACCACGGTGACCCATCATTGGGTTAAATTCTGCGATACTTTTAATTTTTGCATTTAGTTGTGCTACTGTTACACCAATTTCTTCCGCAATAACTTCTATTGTTTTATCATCTTTTGGTAAAAATTCATGTAGCGGTGGATCTAATAAACGAATATTTACTGATTTACCGTCTGCGGCTTTAAATATTTTGTAAAAATCTTCACTTTGAATTGGTTGAAGACGATCCAAAAATTTCACGCGTTCTTGTGTATCGGCAGCAAGAATCATTTTTCTTACTAAACTAATACGATCTTCTTCAAAGAACATATGTTCGGTTCTGCATAATCCAACTCCTTCAGCTCCGAAATCAAAAGCAACTTTTGCATCCGTTTCATTATCAGCATTAGCAAATACACGCATTTCTCGAATTTCATCTGCCCAGCTTAATAATTTTTTGAAACGTTCACTGAATTGTGCCTCTACTTTTTCTACTTCGCCTGAATATACTTTACCACTACTTCCGTCTACCGAAATTACATCACCTTCATTCAACACTTCATCTGATACACGTAATGTTTTATCTTTATAATCTATAATCATATTTTGGCAACCACAAACACAACATTTACCCATACCACGAGCTACTACCGCAGCATGTGACGTCATACCTCCGCGTAATGTAACGATAGCTTGAGAACTTACCATTCCCTCAATATCTTCCGGCGATGTTTCTTCCCTTACCAATATTACCGGATATTTTTTCGCAGCTTCAACAGCTTCTTCTGCTGAAAAATAAATATGCCCTGTAGCAGCACCAGGTGAAGCTGCTAATCCTTGTGTTAATTGTTTTGCATTTTTTAAAGATTTTTCTTCAAATGTCGCATGTAATAATTTGTTTACTTCATCAGAACCTATTCGTAAAATAGCCTCTTCTTTGGTGATAACACCTTCTTCTACCAATGAAACAGCAACTTCTACTACAGCGTTCGGTGTTCTTTTAGCATTACGTGTTTGTAAAATATAAAGTTTTCCATCCTCAATAGTAAACTCAATATCTTGCATATCTTTGTAATGTTTTTCTAATTTTTTAGAAATATCTACAAACTCTTTATATAAATTCGGCATATCTTCTTCAAGAACGCTTATATTTTTTGGTGTTCTAATACCTGCAACAACATCTTCTCCTTGAGCATTAATTAAATATTCACCAAATAATTCATCTTCTCCGGTTACCGGATTTCTACTAAATGATACCCCGGTACCGCAATTTTCTCCCATGTTACCGAATACCATAGCTTGAATATTAACTGCTGTTCCTAATTTATCGCTAATACTGTGTAAACGTCTGTACACTTTAGCACGGTTGTTATTCCATGATTTAAATACTGCTTCAACCGCAAGCATTAATTGTTCTTTTACACTCATCGGAAATTCTTTTCCGGTTTCCTTTTTGTAAATAGCTTTAAACTCTTCTACTACTTTGAACAAATCTTTTTCATTCATATCGCTATCTTGTTCATAACCATTTTCTTGTTTTACACGTGTTAATACTTCTTCAAATTTATACTTTTCTACACCCATTACCACGTCAGAAAACATTTGAATAAAGCGACGATAGCTGTCGTAAGCAAAACGATAATTATTATTTTTCTTAGCTAATACTATAGTTGTTTCATCATTTAAACCGAGGTTCAAAATTGTATCCATCATACCCGGCATTGAATAAACTGCACCACTTCTTACTGATACTAATAGTGGATTTTCAAGGCATCCTAACTTCTTGCCGATTTCTTTTTCCAGTATTTCTAATTGTTCGTTAATTTGTTTTAAAATTTCAGGTTTAATACGTTCTCCATTTTCATAATAGCTATTACAACTTTCCGTAGTAATAGTGAACCCCGGTGGTACATTAATTCCAAGAGATTTCATCTCTGCAAGGTTTGCACCTTTTCCTCCTAATAAAGAACGCATATCTTTATTACCTTCGCTAAAATTATATACATATTTTTTTGTCATGGTCTTCCCCCCATATTTTTGTTTAAACTTACTTTTTATATTTCTAATCCACGTTCTCTCATTATATTAATAACGAGCTCCGCAGTCTCCTCTATTGCCTTGTTTTGAACATCAATAACAGGGCAACCCATTTTCTCCATTATATCCATTGCGTATTCTAATTCTTCAAAAATTTGAACTTCATCGGTATAATCAGTTCCATGATCTACACCTAACGCTTTTAAACGTTCTCCCCGCAATTTATTTAACTGTTCTACAGAATTTGTTAAACCAATAATTTTTCTTTTAACTTCGTATAATTGTTCCGGTAAAATTAAATCCTGAACAATAGGTACATTCATTACTTTAATGTTTCTATTAGCTAAATATAAACTAAGTGGTGTCTTAGATGTTCTTGATACACCAAGAATAATTATATCCGCTTCTTTTAATCCGTTAATATCTTTTCCATCATCATACTTAACAGCAAATTCCAATGCATCTACACGTTTAAAGTATTCTGCTCCCATTTTTCTTATTAAACCTGGATTATTTTCCGGTTTAACTTTTAATTTTTCTTCAAAAATATTTAATATATCAGTTAGTAAATCAATAACTACTATCCCTTTAATTTTAGCTAATTCTTTTACATAACTTGCCAGCTCTTTATCTACCAATGTTTGAACGATAATATCATCTTTTTCTATATTAGCTAAAATTGATTCAATTTTGTCCTTTGTTCCTACATTGGAATTTTTTAAAATTTTGTAACTATCATCAGAATAAGAAAACTGAACTAACGCCGCATCTACAACATCTTTGGCAGTATTTCCTATAGAATCCGATATAATATGCACAGTTAACATACTACCCCTCCAATATCTCCAATAATATTTTTATTAATGTAGTTTTAGAAATCTTTCCTACGATAATTCTGCCGCCTGATTCTTCCCTTACTACCGGCAAACAGTCAATTTCGTGTAAAATAATCTTTCTAAGTGCATCACTTACCAAATCATCTTCATGAATGTAAACAACATTAGGCACCCTTGTCATAGCAAGTGCTATAGGCAATTTATCAGCCTCTGCGTTACGTGATAATTTAAGCATATCTTTTCGCGATGTTACACCAACTAAATGATTATCTTCATCAACAATAAAAATAGTTCCTACATCATAAATAAATAATTTTGATAATACATCTGAGTAACTAGCTGTGCTTCTGGCAGTTATAGCAATTCCCATTACTTCTTTTATTAACTTACTTTTAAATTCCTCCCTTTTTTCTCCCGGTGAAAAGTCGTAATTGTAGTAATAACCAACATTAGGTTTAGCCTCCAATACTTCTAACATTCCTAATACGGCTAAATCATTTCTTAATGTTGATTTCCCCAAAGATAGCTTTTCAGCAATCTCATCACTAGTAATCGGTTCGAAACTTTTCACTATTTCTATTATCGCCTTTTGTCTATCTGTAAGTTTCATTGTTCCTCCTTTATTTATATTACATTAACAATTATACAATATATTACATATTAATTCAATAAAAAAATAAAATTAATATGTAATAATAATTCTTTAATGTGTTTCTTTCGAGTTTTTTTCTATAAAAACACGTTTAATTCAATGTTATAATGTTATATTAATATCCAATTTTTTCTATTACAAAATATATATAATTTTATTTCCATTTAAAGCTGTCTATGATATAATTAGTAGGGTAACCTATTGGAAAATTTATAGAAAGGACTTATTCTATGTCAAAATTATCTAAACTTTTTGTTATTGGAACCGGTATTGCGGTGGCAAATTATTACACAAAAAATCCTAATAAAATAGAAGAACATGCTGAATTTGTTAAGAAAAAATCTAAAGATTATTATGGTTATACTAAGTGTATGATTAGCTATACTAAAAAAAATGGTATCGAAGATGCAGCTAAATATATGTATAATGATTTTAAAAACGTTGTGAATAAAACCAAGGATAATCTGGAAAAAAGGTATAATAACGCCGTTGAGTATGGGAAAGAATTGTCTGAGAATGTTTCTCAAATTAAAGAACAAGCATGTGATGTAAAAGAATATTCAAAAGGATTGAAAGAGAACATTGCTATTGCAAAAGAAATCAGCGAAAAAACACAACCTGCACTAGATTCTTATAAAAAACATATGCAAACAACTCTAAATTCTATTAAGGATCAGGTAGAAAATATTAAACAAACGGTGGTAGATTCTCAAACACAGAAAAAATTAGAAGCATTTAAAAAGAATGCGATTGAAACACTAGAAAATGTTAAAGAACAAGTACAAACAGATGTACTACATAATAATAATAAATAAGAGGTATATTATATGGAACTATTATCTACTAGCACCCTTCCACAAACAGGAGAAATAGCTAAAAATTACGGAATTTATATTGGTATTGTAATCATTATTCTCGTTATAATTTTTCTTATTTGGAGAAAAATTAAAGACAACAACGATGAAAACAAGCAAGATTAGTTTCTTGCTTGTTTTATTTTTGAGTTTTCCTTTTAGGTCAACCCTTTCTATTTTACTTAATAACTATCTTTTGTTATTTTGATACGCTTTAACCGCATTATCTATTTCTGTTTCTGTTTCTTTTTTTATTTTTAAAATTTCATCTTTTTTAGTTGCTTTATCTATTCTGTCAAAAGCTTGTAATCTAATTTTTTTTAATTTTTCCACTAAATTATTATAATCTGCTTCAAAAGACTCTTCACCTGTTAGAAGGTTTTGTTTATGTACTTCTCCTAATGATTCTAATTTCTTATTAGCATAATCATTTAATTCTTTTTCTACATAGAATTTAAATGGTACAACTGGTTTAGATAATTCTTTTATAACCTCATATCTCACTTTATTGATTTGTGCATCAGTTGTTAATGAAGAAAGTTTTTCTATTGCTTCTTTTTCAATTTTTTCCAAATTTTCTAATGCATTTTTTCTCTCTTCTTCCGTTAGAGATTTCATTTTATTTATTTTTTCTTTTTGGTATTTAATTTCTTCCATTAATCCTTTTGCAAAATTTTTAGCTTTATCATTTTTAAAATTTTTTAAAGATTCTAGTCTTGATTCTTCATGGAACTTATTGTCCAATTCTAACAATTTATCAAAATCATCTTCCGTATCAATTTTTTTTCTATATTCCTCTTTTCTTTTTTCACTTAAACCTGTTTTATTTAGTTCCTCTTTTGACGCATTTCTATGTTTTATTAATTCTTCGCCTGTTAATTTTTTACTGCTTTGTTTGCCAAGACCCGATTGAGTTACTGCTGTATCAGTAGTGTTCGCTGCATGTGCTTCAACTGCACTTCCTCCGATTGCTACTCCCAATCCGACTAAAACAGAAGCTACTCCTATTTTATATTTTCTTATAGAAAATTTTTCTTTATTTCTCATTTTATATTCCTCTTTTTTCTTAAATTTTATATTAGGGTACATCAACCCTAGAACATTGTTTATAATAACATATAATTTAATATTTTTCAATATAAATATACTTAAAATTTAACTTTTTTATTGTTTTTTTAATATTATTAATAGTTAAAAAGTA
>NZ_KI271859.1 GCF_000469465.1 Gemella bergeri ATCC 700627
TTTTATTTGCAATTCGTCATAAGAAAAAAAGTGGTAAGCCACTTTTAAGAGGAAATAATTAAGCCAACAGAGTGTAAATTCTGCTGGCTTTTTTGATATTCACATAAATGGTTTAAGAAAATATAATCTACCATTCTAAGAAATTCATAATTACATTAATCATAATTTCTTTTTCTTCTGGTTTTGATTCTGCTAACAGCAAAGTAATTGCTACCAATGTACTGTCAGAAATTATTTTTTCTTTATCTTTAAATAGTAAATTATTTTTGTTTAGAAAATATAGGAAAATACTTGCAGCAATTCTTTTGCATCCATCAATAAAAGGATGGTCTTTGACTATGAAATAAAGAAGATTTGCCGCTTTTTCTTGAGTGGATGGATATATATCTTCTCCAAATGCCGTTTGATAAACTGAGCCGATTATACCGTCTAATGCGCCCTTGTTTTTTTCTTTTCCAAATATAGTTGATGCACTATTGAATGTCATACTATCAATTAGATTTCGACACTCGTCATAGCTTAGTTGATAGCTTTCTTTTTTAGTTGGTTTGGGCTTTTGAACAACTTGGTGATCGTAATCATCTAACAACTCAAGTGCTTGAGTATATTTTTGAATAACGTCAAAAACTTCTTTAGAATCTAATTCAAGAACATCAGCAATGATATTTGATTGGATTTCTATTACCTTATTCAATACTTTTAATCGTTTGTCATTAACTGCATACCCTTGAACAATATATTCTTTTAAGATAGATGTAGCCCATTTTCTAAAAGCAATGCCTCTTTGAGATTTTACTCTATAGCCAACGGATATAATCATATCGAGGTTGTAGTAATCAAAAATTCTTTCTACGGATCTGTTGCCTTCATTTTGAACTTGTGCAAATTTTGCACAAGTTGAATTTTGCTCTAATTCATCTTCTTTAAATATGTTTTTTATATGTCTTTGTATTACAGAACGATCCCTGTCAAAAAGTTCTGCCATTTCTTCGACCCTTAACCAAACAGTTTCTTTATCTGGTGTAACTTCTACAGGAAGCTCCAACTCACCATCTTTATAAATAATAACTTCATTATTCATAAAATTTAATACCTCCTAATTCAGTAATTTGTTTGCTTCCAATATAAATAAATTGATAATTTTTTCTTTTGAATCCTTATCTTTTGCACTATCATATTTAGAAGCAAATTCTTGGTGAAGTACTTTTATATCATCAAGTAAGGTTGAATCTTTATCCAATGTACCTCGTCTTATTCTTCCATAGATTCGATTGTAGTAGGTTGTGAATACCTGATATAAAGGATTTTCCGCTTGTTTTTTCTTATATGTTTTTTTGCTTGCATATTCTTGACAAGTTGCATTTGTTCCTTCTACTTTTCTTAAACAATACTCAGCAAGGCTTGAATAACGGGTTAAGAAATATCTATTGCAGTTTTTACATTTTCTAAGATTCATTTCTTCATGTATTAGACTTTGAACTGTTTGTCGTAAAAATCTAATAATACTATCACAGGTAGGAAATTCCAAAGGGGCATCCAATTTATTTGGGAGTGTTTTTATTATATCTTCCCAAGAACTAAATATTTCATCTGTGTTAGTTCTTACAAAAGGATTTAATTGGTTGAACACCAAGTCATTTTTATTTTCTTGATTATATGCTTGATAAATTAGAGCTATCTCTGATGTAGGGAGCTTAATTTTATATTCAGCAAATAAGTTGAAGATATCTATTACTTCCTTTTTCATTTTAGCTAAATTGTTAGTAAGAAAAATAATAGAGTTGTGTAATTCCACATAAGAATCAATGGCAGAGTCTACATCAACTTTATAGTAACCAGAGTATAAATTGTTTTTGCATAGCAAATACCTGAGGATTTTGAAAATATCCGGATAGAGCATATAAGCGATAGGATATAAATTTACAGTAGCTTTATAATCATCAAGATATTTTGTTATAAAGGTTTCTACATCGTCTGAAATAGAAAAATCAGTCTCAGATAGATCAAATTCATTTATTTCATCATAATCTGTTTTGATAAAAAGTAAGTCCTGTATCTTTTTTAGAAGAACGCTGTTATCAGTGGTATCAAAATTAAAAATATTAAGGAAGATGGAGAATCTATCGTTTGAATAGACTTCTCTCTTTTTTTGTGTCTCCATTTTGTTATTAGGTAGATATTCAAAGATTATTTTGTCTTTACCTTCATGCTCAATATACATAGCAGATTGTAAAAAATCACTTGTTATATCTTTTAATGTAAACAAAGGAATTCCTCCTATTCTTTTCTAAGTATAAATAAATTATAACACAAAATAAGAAAAAAGCAATTAAAATCTCTTGACAAATAAAGGCGACTGATTTATTATAATGTCAAGAGATGGAAATATAGTCAAGAATTGATGGAAAGGAGGGCAAATTGTCTCAAATAACTATGCTAACAGTAAAAGATGTTCAGAGCATTTTACAGGTTTCACAAGCTAAGGCTTATGAAATCATAAGAAGTTTAAATGTAGAACTGAAAGAAAAAGGTTTTTATGTTTTGCAAGGAAAAATCAATAAAGACTATTTTGAACAAAGATTTTATGGAAAGGAATAAGTAGAAATGCCAGCTTATAGAGATAGAGAGAGAAATACATGGTATTCCAGTTTTAAATATAAAGATTGGAGTGGCAAATTAAAAAGTAAAACTAAAAGAGGATTTGCTACTAAAAAAGAAGCACAGAATTGGGAAAGCCAGTTTAAGTTGAGAGAATCTCATGAGTTAGATATGAGATTTGATGAATTCTATAAACTGTACTTAGAATACTGCCAGAAGCGATTAAAGGTAAATACAGTAAAAACTAAGGATCAAATTTTTACATTTCATATTTTGCCATTCTTTGAAGAGAAAAGAATGAATGAAATTACTCCAGCAATGATAACCGCTTGGCAGAATGTTTTGTTAGATGAGAGAGATGATGAAGATAGAAGCTACAGCATGACCTATCTCAAAACAATACACAATCAATTAAGTGCTATATTTAATCATGCTTGTAGATTTTATAATCTACCTAAAAATCCTGCAAGAACTGTAGGGAATATGGGAAAAGAAGAAAGTGAAGAAGTGGAGTTTTGGACTACAGAAGAATTCAGTAAATTTATAGTAGCAATAGAAGATAAACCACATTCGAGTTGTGCTTTTAGAATTTTATTTTGGGGAGGACTTAGGCTTGGAGAACTGTTAGCTTTGACAGTTAAGGACTTTGACTTTGACGATAATACTATTGGATTGTCAACACTTATTAAGACAAAT
>NZ_KI271860.1 GCF_000469465.1 Gemella bergeri ATCC 700627
ATTTGTCTTAATAAGTGTTGACAATCCAATGTACTAGTCTTTAAAATACCGAAAAAACAGCCGAATTTCCCCATTTTGAACTGTTAACTATTAGTTTATAGTTACTTTTAATTCATTTACAGATGTAATTGAATGTGATATACCATACTTATATCTCTAACAAATATTAAAATTTCTTTGACTATGTATCAAATACGGGGCATGAGAAAAAATAAGGATAAAATGCTAAGCAGCTCAGTGTTACTTAGCATTTTTCAAATTTCTGAGTACATACCAGTTTTTTAAAGGTTTACTTTTTCTTACTATCTAATAAAGTATAACTAGTTGACTTATTTATTAGTTATCACTTAGTTAATATTCACTATTCTCCAAATACTTTTTTATAGTCTTGTTTGAATTTCTCTATACCGATTTCTGTTAGTGGGTGAGCAATCATCTGTTTTATCACTTTATATGGTACTGTGGCAATATCACAACCAAGTTTTGCACATTCAACTACATGAATCGGGTTACGAACACTAGCCGCAATAATTTCTGTATCTAAGTCATTATTGGCGAATATTTCTACAATTTCCTCAATTAACAATAAACCGTTGTGTGAAATGTCATCTAAACGTCCTAAAAACGGACTAACATAAGTCGCTCCCGCTCGTGCGGCTAATAATGCTTGATTAGCACTGAAAATAAGAGTTACATTCGTTTTTATACCTTCTGATTTTAATATCTTTACAGCACGTAGTCCATCTTCTGTCATCGGAATTTTTACAACCATATTCGGATGAATTTTAGCAATTTCTCGTGCTTCTTTTACCATATCTTCCCAATGTTCAGTTGTTGCTTTTACTTCTCCACTAATTGGACCGTCTACTATTTCTGTAATTTCTTTAATAACGTCTTCAAAGTTTCTTCCCTCTTTTGCGATTAATGATGGATTGGTAGTTACTCCACAAATTACACCTAAATCATTTGCCAGACGAATATCATCTACGTTAGCAGTATCTATAAAAAATTTCATTATTTTATCTCCTTTCATGTACTACTTATATATCTTATCATACGTTGAAAGCTATTTCAAATCTTATTATTGTGCATAATATTTTTATTACTCCCCCTTAACAATACTATAAAATTATTATATTATTTTTTATACAAGTAGATTTATCTTTCAAAAATCAAACTAAATTTTAACTTTATTAATATACTATAACGCCTAATAATGAAACATCTATTTCTATACTAGAGATACTATAAACTTATATAATTCATAATTTATATGTTGATACTCTCAGCCTATTCCCATTAAACAGCCGATTACATTTGTCTTTTATTTCAATATATGATAGAATAAGTCTATATTTAGGAGGAGCATTATGCAGAAGTTTTTAGAAAAAGTACCATACTTGATTTTTTCTTTCTTTTTATTTATTATCTTACCATTGTGTTCATATTTTATATCAAATAAATCCGGGATGATTATTTTATTACTTATTTTTATATACCCTATTGTAAGTTTTTGTATATCGTTCCTATATGCGTATAGCAACCTTGATTTCAGCTATATCTTTTCAATTATAATTGGAATTTTCTATTTAATATCATGTACAATTATATTGAATTTTGATATTTTAATTTATGGTTTAGGATACATCTTCTTTAGCCTTTGCGGTCAAGGTGTGGGTTTTCTAATCGGACAACTTAGGAAAAAAACTAAAAAACCAAAAAAAACTAGAAGTTAAACAATGCGATGTATTGTTTTCTTCTAGTTTTTTATTTTAAAAATTACTGTAAACAAACTCCTTTACATTGGAAAAGTCCGTCATAAGACAATAAATAATTATTATCATAAGCACTGCGTAGAAAAATATCGTCCACAGTAAAAAGCTATATTTATCATTAATTTTTTTTTGCAAAATTGTATAAATCTCGTTCAAAGTCTATCCACCCTCTCCAACCTAAATGCATAGTATCATATAAAAAATATTTTTCGTACTCTTTATCACTATAATCAAACATTTCAATATTATTTTCTTTAGCAATTCTTTTTATGTTATCATAAGCAACTTTTCGACGCTCTTTAGTAATTCCTGTATAATCATTCCATTTACCATTTGACGGAAAAAGTGCAAAACGCAATTCAATACCTAAATCCTTTGCAATGGAGATAAATATATCTAAGTCTTTATACTCCGGTGAATCGTCATATACTGTATTTTTTGAAATATTTTTTAAACTTTCATACTTATTACGAATATATTTATTATAATAACTATTTTCTATGGTGTATTCATTGTTACTTGTTTGTTTTTTCGCTTCGGTTGTAAAATGTTCTTTAAGCTCTTCCCAATTATAATTAGGTGTCATAGTTCCATTTAATGAATAATTTTCAATGTTGTTATTTTTATAAAACTTGTATTTTGTTTTAAATTCGGTAATATAATTATCTAATTCTAAAAATTTTTTAGTAATACCACTGCCTTTATTTTCTATAAAATATCTTTTGTAACTTTCAAATTTTTTAGCCATTTCCTTATTATTTGAGGCTAACTCTATGACACGGTTAATAAACTTTTCTTTTGTTTTTTTCGTTATTTTTGGATTATTCATAGTATTAAAAACATGTTCTTCAGAAATTCTGGAAACAAAAGCATCTTTCTGAATACCGTTTTTATTATCAAACCACTGAATAGATTCAATCATAACAACTTTATTGTTAGGTATAGCATTCCCTATTGAGCCCAGTGTCGCCGCATGAATAATATTTTGTGAATTTCCTACACCTATCTGCATTATATTAAAATCGTTATAATTAAAAATATTTTTTGGATGATACTTTTCATTAATCGTTGCCGTTAATTCTGATGAACCTAATAAAACGGCAGTGTTTTTTGTTATATTTTTTGTTAATATATCGTAACTTTTATATTTTTCCGCTGAAATATTATAACGAACTCTATTATCCTCCACTTTATAATAATTTTCTATTTTTTTTACATAAGTACATTTTAGTATTGTCAAGGATAGTACGACTAATACACCAGCTAAAATAAATGCTTTTAATTTCGCCATATAACTATACTCTATTTTTTAAATAACTAATAACCTTATTCGGCGTATCAATTTCTTCATATGTTACTTCTGTCGGAGCTATCACTATACCAAAATTTTCCTCAATATGTGCCAACATTTCTACAAAAGCTAATGAATCCATCAAACCTTCTTCTTTCATATTAACATCTAAATCTTCTTTCACAATTTCATCTTCACAGATTTCTTCTAACATATCTAATATTTCTTCTCTCATTATTCTACTCCTATACTTTTAGTATCGCACGTATTACTTTCTCTGCTTCTCCTGAGAAAATAAATAAACCGATTGCAATTAAATTTAATGTAATGAACCAACTTACTATCTTGTACCATTTTTTGTTTCTATTTTTCTTATAAAATTTTGCTTTTTTCTGATAATATTCAAAACATGACATTAGTATTCCATGATAAATACCATATGTAATATAACTAAATGTCAATCCATGCCATAATCCCATTAAAGTCATATTAATCATATATGCATACACTGCTGTATTAAGACGAGTTTTAAAAATTTTTTTCTTAGTAGCTGAAATAAATATTCTAGAAAATACAAAATCCCTAAGCCATATTGATAATGTGATGTGCCACCTATTCCAAAAATCTTTTATATCTATACTTAAAAAGGGTTTATTGAAATTTAACGGTGTTTTTACACCAAGTATATTACTACTCCCTACAGCCATTAAACTGTATCCTGCAAAATCAAAAAAGAGATATAATGTATACAAGTACATATATTTTATCGAATAAAAAAATGTTCCATGATTTGCCAACATCACCAAATAATGATAACAATATGTCGATATTACAAGTTTGTACAAAAGACCAAGTATTAAACGATATATACCCTCCCCCGCCAACTCTAAATATTCTTTTTTTGATAAATTATTTTTTATATCTTCTTTAAAACGTCGACTTCTATCTATCGGTCCTGAACTAATTGTCGGAAAAAATAATAAGAAATTTAAATATTCTATAGGTAATATTTTTTCTTTTATCACCCCGTCGTATACCTCAACTATTATTTGAATTGTTTTAAACGACATATATGATATACCGATAAAAGCAAAAAGATGGATATTTATAAGTGTAAATATTTTATTAAACACCAACGGTGTTATTGAAATAAATATTAATAATTTCAATAATTTTTTATTATTTGTGTTACGTTGGGCAATAAATACTAACAAATATTCAAATATAATAAAAATTACCAGCCATCCCAACATTGACATGCTTTTGCCATAAATAACACCTGCAAACACAATTGATAATAACAATATATAATATTCTATATTTTTTCTAAATAATTTCAGTATAAAACCAACTAATAATGCTATGATAAGAAAAAAGAAAAATTCATTACCTTCAAAATAATTCATTTTACATCCCCTTTAATTTTTTCTTATCTATTTTCCCATTATTATTGAGCGGCATTTCATCTAAGAAAATTATTTTTTTAGGAATCATATAATCAGGAACCAATTTTTTTAATTCCAATTTTATTTTTTTTATAACTTCAAAGCGTTGTTCTATATTTTCATCATAGACTATATATGTAGTTAAACTATGAACTTTTTCATCTTTATAATTAGGTACTGTAACTGCTTGCCTTATTTTTCTATTTTTTAATAAGTTAGCATCAATATCCTCCAACTCTATTCTATGTCCATGTAACTTAACCTGAAAATCTATCCGCCCTTCACAAAAAAGCAAATCATCTTGAAAATAACCCATATCACCGGTGCGATAACTGCGATATACCGTATTATTAACTTTACCTGTTGAAAATTTTTCCTTCGTTATTTTTTTATTTTTAAAATATCCCTTAGCTACCGTATCGCCGATAATGACAATTTCTCCTTTACCGTTAGTATCCGGATTTACTATTTCTACCTGACTTCCTGATTTTATTATACCTACCGGTAAGTTAGTAGAATATTTTTTATTTATCTCTTCTGTTATTTCTATCCATGTAACCATAACCGTTGATTCTGTTGGTCCATAAGTATTAATAACCTGTGCATTGGGAAATTTCTTGTGAATTTTCTCTACAGTTGTACTGAAAAGTTTTTCTCCACAAAAAATAAATTGTTCTACCTTCGGAAGTAAATTATGATTAAACCTTTCATCTGTAAAACACATTTCAATAAACGATGGTGTTGAAATCCAAATATCAGCATGAGAATTAGACAGTTCTATAAACATATCTTTAAAATTTTTTTGATGCTTTTTATCTATTTGAATAAGAGTAGCACCTAAAAATAATGCAGGCCATAGTGACATAACCGATAAATCAAATGAAAACGGCGGATGACCTAAAAAAATAAGGTCTGTTTTTTCTTTATAATATCCTGTATACCACTTGAGAAAATTATTCAAATTATTGTAAGTAATACAAACACCCTTAGGTTTTCCCGTACTACCGGACGTAAAAATAATATAATATATATCTTCATCCTTAACATAATATTTAGGATTTACTCGATTTTCACCGGTAGCAATAATTTTTTCTGCATACTCTACACTTAAAGTTTCACATTCTAATTCTATGTTTTCTGTAATTAGAACTAATTTAGTATTAACAGTATCTACTATTTCTTCCACACGCTCTTTAGGAGTGTTAGTGTCAACAGGGCAAAAAGCTCTTCCTGATTTTACACACGCTAGAAAATACACTAACATAAACGGATGTTTATGACCATAGACAACTATAGGTGTCTTATCATCACCTAATCGCTCTTGTATATAATACGCAAATTTGTCTGAATATTCTAACAGTTGTTTATAAGTAAGACTAACATTTTTATAAATATTATTAATGTAAGCTGTCTTTAGGCTTTTTTCATATTCGTTTATTTTTTCTAAAAATTTATAGCTTTTCATAATAACTCTCTCTTAAAAAATAATTATTCTATTATATTACAAATTCTAACAAAGGTTATTAAAAATTAATTAAAAGGCGAGATGGAAATTATGATCTCAAAGAAATCTATTTTCAATCTCACCTTTCAAAATTTATTAAACTTTAAAAACTTTTATTTAATATAATTCAAAGTCAAAAAATCACTCGTATTGATTATTGTTTTTTATTCAACTACTTTATCGTTTATCTATTACCTTAACAACCGCATCTCCTAAAAATTGTAAAGCAAAAACTATAATTAAAATTAGTATTGTAGCTACAAATGTCAAAGTATTATTATTACGTTGAAAACCGTCAAGATAAGCAAGATTCCCTAACCCGCCGGCTCCAATAATTCCTGCCATTGCAGTCGAACCGACAAGAGCAATAGCTGTTACCGTTATACCTGAAACAATCGCAGGTAAACTTTCCGGTATAAGAACTTTTAAAATAATTGTTGAATTTTTTGCTCCCATTGCACGTGCCGCTTCAATAACACCCTTGTCTACTTCACGTAGACCAATTTCTACTAAACGTGCATAAAACGGTGATGCTGAAATAACTAACGCCGGTATCGCCGCTTGCACTCCTATAATACTACCGACTAAAATTTTAGTAAACGGTAATAATAGTACAATCAAAATAATAAAAGGAATTGCCCTAAAAATATTGACGATTGCCGTTATTACAGTATAAAATCCCCGTCCGAACGTACTTTTACTATTTGATGTAACATACAATAACAATCCCAAAAACAACCCTATTATAAAAACTAATATCAACGACTCAAAAGTCATTATCAACGTTTCAACTGTCTTCTCTTGTACTTTTTCCCAGTTAATTCGTGAAAAATCAAACATTATAACACCTCCGTTAAAATTCCTAATTCATTTAATTTTGTAATTGCTTTTTGGATATTTTCATCTGTTCCCGTTAATTGAACAAATAAAGTTCCAATATTTGCATCTGACGTCTTATCAAGATGTCCGTTAATAATCGTAAAATCAAAATCTATTTCTTTTACCAATGTACTTAAAATCGGTTTTTTCGAAGTGCTATTACTAAATGTAAATTTAATTATAACACCATCAGTAAATGTTTCTTTCCATTCTTTAATATTTTCTTGTTCCTCAGTTTGTGAAGCAAACGATGTTTGACTTAAGAATTTTTTCGTAACCTCTTGTTTCGGATGATAGAATACATCGGTAACTAAACCATTCTCCGCTATTCCTCCATTATCAATAACAGCCACTTTTGTACAGATTGTTTTTATAACATTCATTTCATGGGTGATAAGTACTACTGTAATATTAGTCTCAGCATGAATTTTTTTTATTAAATTAAGTACTTCCGCAGTTGTTTCCGGATCTAATGCACTTGTTGCCTCATCACATAAAAGAATTGTCGGGTTCCCCGCTAAAGCACGTGCAATACCGACACGTTGCTTTTGTCCTCCTGATAGTTGCGACGGGTAAGAATTTAATCTATCTTCTAAACCGACTAATTTAGCAAGTTCTCTTACTCTTGGTTTAATTTCAGATTTTGATTTTCCCAAAATTTCCAATGGAAAAGCAATATTCTCAGCAACCGTTCTACTCCACAGTAAGTTAAAATGTTGGAAAATCATTCCAATTTTTTGACGTTTTAAACGACGTTGCTCTTCATTAATTTTATTAAAATCTTCACCATCAATAATAACTTCGCCACTTGTTGCAACTTCCAAACCGTTTAACAATCTAACAAGCGTTGATTTCCCTGCACCCGAATAACCTATTATGCCGTATATATCACCTTTTTCCACTTTTAAATTAATATCTTTTAAGGCATGAACCTTATTGTTATAAATTTTGTTAACATTTTTTAACTCAATCATATATTTCTCCTTTCAAATTATAATAAATAAAAAAGACCCCCCTACTCTGCAAATGCAGAATAAGGGCGTCATCCGCGGTACCACCTTATTTTTTTACTTTCCCAGCTACCAACATAGCCTCTCCTATAACGTGGATACCCGAATAAAGTTCACATAACGTTTACTTCATTAACCACTCAAACCATTTTCCAAAATTTTATAATATGTCTTTTCAGCCACCGACACTCTCTATTAATTATAGACATCTTGTACTTATTTGAGTTTTGGTTTTTATTAAGATTACTCAAATTATATCACTATAAAAAATTATTGTCAAGATAAAAGAGTGAAATTTTCTGATAATTTAATATTATTTTCTTTCCAAAATTTTCTTTCTTAATTCTTTTTTGTTAATATCTACTTTATGTTTATATTCTAACCTTGTATCAGTATTAGATGAATAGTTATATAGAGTTTGTTTTTCTGACGTATAGTTATCCAATACTTCATAATCATCCAATACATACTCAAATGTATAAATTTTTTCTAAAGCAACCATTATGTTATCTAAATTTTTAGCCGTTATTATTGAAAGTTCTCTACTGTTGTACGCTTTATGAACATCCGAACCATGTATTCCTTTTTTTGTAATGCGAAGATACATAATATCACCTGTAATTTCTTTAAACTCACTAAGATTTACTAAATCACTGTTAGCTATTCCTCTTAATCTAAACTTACTTAGCTCTTTTCCGATTTTTGCTATTTCTCTATAAAAAACACCGAAAATATCATCACTTTTTTTATTAAGAAGCATTTCACACGCCAGAGCATAGGTTAAAACCTGTGAAACAAATCCCAATTCCAACATATCTAATTTAAAATTTGTTTCACTACTTTTATAATCTATAACCGAAATATTCTTATTTAAAACATCTATCCTATCTATTGTTCCGGTAAATTTCAAAGACGGAACATTATATGTTCTTTCTAATTGTTTAGTTATAACATTACCTGTTTCTAACTCCTTACAACTAATTTTATCTTCAGAAATAACTAACTCAAATTTTTTCTCTAAAAATTTCGGTTCATATTTTGTCAAAGCAACATACTTAATTTCTATTGCAACAGCTAGTACTAAACGTTTAATTAATATTTTTAAATTATAACTATATGTATTTAAAATCTTAATAAATTGTAGAGTTCCCAGTATATCTTTATTAGTAGAATTGTAAACTACACTCTCTATCTTCTCTTGAATATTAAATAATTCTATAGTTTCCGTATCTTCCAAATATTCTAAGTCTATTTTACTCGCCGATTTTTTTATAAAATTTATAATTTTTTCATCAGCTAACACCGCATGGAAAAATCTTCCTATTACTAAATTGTCAAGTTCTACTTTACTGTCTTCCTTAACTCCCAATATTCTTTTTATAAAAAATAAATACGGATTTTTTTCAAAATCAGAAATTTTGGAAATACTGAAATTTGAAAATTTATCTCCACGAATCTCTAAAAACTTATTAATATTTTCTTCTGATAACTTAAATTTGTAATCTTTTATAATCATAGGCAGATAATTTCTCACCGCATTATTATTATAAAAATATACTCTATCATTCAACTCTGAATAAACTTCTGTTTCTATCTTAGTTTCCTGTTCTCTCAAGCCAATATAGTTATTTATAAAAAACGTTATTAATTGTGATAATAGAAAAACTTCTTTTGTTTCGCTACCTTTCACCTCTTGGTAACGACGGTACATTTTTATGAATAAGTAATTAAACTCCTGCGCTGTGTAGATTTCATTTATATTCTCCAAATAATATTTATAATTATTAATATTAAACTCCAATATTTTATCCGTTTCTTTTTCTGAAATATTAACCAACATAGATTTTACTACATTTAGATAAGTAGAGGCAAAACTTTCTTTAAAACTCTTATCAATGCTACTGTAACTAATATATGTACATTCCTTTGCCCTTGTTAATGCTATATAAGCGACAAACTCTTCATCTATCAATGAAGCTTTTACAGTCGGGGATATATATAACTCTTTTGTAATAAAATATTCTTTATCATTATCATCTAATAAGCCACTTTTTTTAGATTTCGGAAGAACTTCTTTATTAAACCCAATAACAAAAACAACTTTTTTATTTTCAACCTTTGCAAGATCCATTGTTGACATTATTATTGAATTATTTATTTCGGGGATACTACGATATTTTATTTTTGATAAACCTATAGTTAATAAATCAACAAATTTATTATAGCTTAATACTTCGTTTTTAAAATTATTATTTATACTATCTAATAAAGTTAATGTTTTTTTGTAAACTTGACGATCAATACTATCTATTTTCAGATCTTCTATATTATCATACTCACCATCTTCTTTATCTAAAGTCATTTTAATATCACAATAACTAAATAACTGTTCTATTTGTTTTATATAAGCTGTTATTTTTTTATTTTTTCCATTAACTATAGCCCGTATTTTTTCTGTTAGTTCAGTTAAAACCTCTGCCAACACAAATAATTGTTCTGCATTAAAATCAAAAATAGGTTCCGCAAAATAATCTGTTTTTAAATCTTCAAGTTTTGTTATTAATTTTCTTGTTAAAATATTATCGATGTCATCAATAGAAATATCTCCGGTAATCGTACCGGTTAGCTTTTCTTTATCTAATAATTTCACCCTTTTATCAAACTCATTTTTACTTAACTTACTATCATTGAATAAAATAACTGATAACATTTTTTGCTTATAAATATTTTCAATATTTGTCAAACGTGTTTTTAATATTTTTATTATACTATCTTTAAAATTTTTAGGGTCAAAGTTTAAAGACAATGTTAAAAATTTTATTAATCGATGATGACTTACATCTTCATCTTTATCAAGGTGAATGACTAAACCATAATCATTAAAAATATTAGCATAGTTCTCATAAGCATTATCCCGATATAGAATTGCTATATCATTTTCTAAAATATTTTTACTTGATTTTAATTTCAAAATTTCTCTTGCTACTTGTTTTACTTCTAATTCCTTATTTTTAGCACGTATTATTTTTATACTGTCGTCCGATTCTTTTAAAGACTTAAATGCTTTATAATAATTATTAGCTAAGTATTCATTAGATACACCTTTAAAACGTCCGATATGAGTATTTATAATTTTAGACTTTATAACTGTATCCTCTTTTATTTTAAAATATAGTGTATCTATATTTTTATTTTTTACCATAGCAATGATATTAAAATCAATATTAGAATTTTTTCTAAGTATTTCATTCAAATTAGCGACTACCTCATGGGATTTTCTAAACATATCAAGTTTATATTTATTGTCACTATGAAGATTCGCCAAATAAAATTTATTGTATTTAAAATTTTCTATTTCATAACCTTCTGCCACCTGTTTCAAATTTACATTGAAATATCTGCTTGCATCTGCTATTACACTAAATACTACTCTTTTAGAAAGTTGAATTAGTTTTTCTATATAACTGTACTCTTGCAAAGAAAAATTGTAAAAAGCATCTATATAAAAAATATAATTACTTAAATCTAAATACTTTGAATAAAGTAAAAACTCATCTATGTAGTCTTCTTTATCCATTAAGAAAGATTTTTTTATCAATTTTGTGTATTCCAGATAAATTTCCAAAATCGCTTCAAGTTTATTTTTATGAGATTCTTCCAGATTTTTATTATTTTCTAAATAATCTTCCAATCTATTAATAGTTATTTTATACTGCTTTAATTCTCTTATAATATCTTGTACCACTTCTATAAAACTACTATCTTGCAAAATTCTTCTTACTAAAAAATTATCACTGTCTTTTAAATTTAAGGCCGCTTTATAAAAATAAAATGGTTTAATATCATCTCCTAAAGAATTTGAAGTGTCCATTCCTAATTTTTTATATAAATTTTTTGTTAAACTGGAAAAATTCATAACATCAATGTTAAAAGTACCGCCAAATTTCTCACATAATAATTTTTCAAAATTATAACTGTTTTGCTCCGGCGTTAAAACTATTATCTTGCTATTTTTTCTATTTTTATCTATATCATTAAGTATAAAATTAGTTTTCCCAAAACCGCTCGGTGAAATTAATAGATCTAACTGCATATCACACCTCCTATATCTTATTATAATTAAATAACAAGGTCGAGTAAATTATCATCTACCCAACCTTATTTTTATTTTAATCTAAAATTTCATTTTCTTTTCTATAGTCAGATACCAATCTTGCTAAATCGTCAAGTAAATCATCTAATTCAGCCCAATTTTTTACGGTTGCGCCGCTTGCCATAGGATGCCCCCCACCTGCATATTTTTCTGCAAGTGTATTTATAATAGGTCCTTTAGAACGTAATCTCACACGAACTTTATTACCTTCATCTATAGCAAAACACCAAGCATATAGTCCTTTTAGATTACGGATTAAATTTACGCCGGTTGATACTTCCCCCGGATCTACCTTATACTTATCCATATCCTCTTTAGTAATTTTTAAATATGCCACCCCATCGTGATAAACATTATAATTATCAAAGATAAACGCTCTAAAACGCATAATATTGTCATCAATAATTTCCATTTTATCCAACAACTTACTCATATTAAAATTATATTTAATAAGCTCTGAGGCAACCCTTAAAGTATCGGCACTTGTATTTGGGAATAAAAATCTTCCTGTATCTCCTACTATACCTAAATACAATAATTTTGCCGCTTCATCATTTAATACTATACCATATTTTTTATTTATATAAGTGTAGAAATTATAAATCAACTCACTACACGACGAAACTTCCGTGTCAACCAAATTTATATCAGCGTAATTATCCAACGGCGGATGATGATCTATTTTTATTAAAAAGTTATTTTTTGTAAATAATTTACCATCTACTCTTGGGAAATTTGCAGTATCTGTTATAATTACCAACGCATCTTTGTAATCTTCTTCCGTTACTTCTTTATTTTCAAATAAAAAACATAATGAGGGTGAGTCTTTTCCAACTGTTATTACTTCTTTTTCAGGAAAATTGACTTTAATTATTTGGTACATTGCTCCTTGTGAACCATAAGCATCCGGATCGGGTCTTTCATGACGATGAATAATAATCTTATCACTCTCTTTTATTTTAAGAAAGATTTCTTCATATAATGTTTCATAATTTTTATTCATTACAATTCTTCTTTCTACTAATTTCTTTGGAATACCTGACATGTTACCATTGCTTTAGCCACCAAGTCGGTTTTATCAAATACTTCGACATCAAACTTCGCAGTTTTTCTTCCTATACTCAAAATAGTAACCTTTGTAGTTATAGTTCTATCTAATGGAACTGATTTTAAAAAGTATAATGACGTATTTTGCATAAGCACTTCACTTCTGTTGTAATTATAGCTGGTTATATGAATTGATTCATCTATAATACTTAACAACGCTGAACCGGAAAAAGTACCGAATTGGTCTAACATTTGCGGTATTACTTTTACCTGCAAGCCGTCGGCACGTGGCACAATACCTTTTCTCATAATTTCATCAAATGTATCGTTATTATGCCCTTCTTGGAAACGATTATTAGTTAATAATGAGTTTATAACTATTTTTCGTGTTACAACACCTAAAAGAGTATTTTTGTTATCAATTACAGGCATTAATTCATACCCTTCAGAAAGCATTGTATTAGCTACTGAAGATATTGGTGTATCAAGCGTAGTTGTTTCTACTTTTCTCTCCATTACCTCCTTAATAAGAGAATCTTTCTCTTTTAAGAAAACATCACGTGCTGTAACTATACCGACTAATTTTCCGTATTCATTAACAACCGGATAACGAGTATGACCTACTTGTAATTGAAGTTCATACCAATCTTTTACGGTATCATTCAAATTAATGGTATATAATTTTTCAACTTTAATGTAAATACTTTCTACTGTAATAATATCACGTTTAATAATTTGGTCATTCGTAACACGGTTAATTAAATGCGTTACAGAAAAAGTATCATGCGGTGTAATTATAAGCGGTAGATTTTTTTTATCCGCCATTGCTTTTATATTCTCATTAGGAATATAACCGCCTGTCACTAAAATGGCACATCCTTTATCTAATGACATTTCTATGATTTTCGGACGATTTCCGATAATTAATAGCGTTCCTTGTCTAATATGCTGCCCTACTTGTTCGGAATCCATCGCCCCTATCGCAAAATCTTGAACAATTTCATGAACACCACCACGACCGGCAATTAATTGTCCACTTACAATATTTACTATTTCTGAATAAGATAATTTTTCTACATTATCACGTTCTTTTTTCTGAATACGAACAGTTCCAACTCTTTCGATAGATGATACAAACCCTCTATTTTCAGATTCTTTTATAGCCCTGTATGCAGTTCCTTCACTAACCTTTAATTCTTTTGCCACCTGTCTTACAGAAATTTTACTTCCTATAGGCAGACTTTTTATATATTCTAATATTTTTTGATGTTTTGATTTCAATCTAATAACTCCTTATTTTTTTTATTATAATACAATGTTAAAAATTTAATACATTTCCGCTTACTATCAATTATATACTTTTTATGTACTTATTTCAAGAAATTAAAAAGTGAAACAGAATATATTTTCTTCTGTTCCACTCTTGTAATATAAGTTAAATCGGTAAAATAAATTATTTAAAATTTCTACACAGTTAGTATTTCCATACATATACAGAAATATAAATTATTTTCTGAAAAAATGTGACTAATTTTACTAAAATTTATTTTCTATATTTTTGTATAACACTTTTAAATTCAGTTAAAGTATAATATATTTCTATTTTCTCCCCGCAGGAAGTTTTTTAGCATAACCGATTTTATTTTCTTGTTTTGCCCTAGCTATTACCAACGCATCATCCGGTACATTTTTAGTTACCGTTGTTCCCGCTGCAACAATAGCACCATCTCCTATTTCTACCGGTGCAATTAAATTAGAATTGCAACCGATAAATGTATCACTTCCTATGGTAGTGCGATATTTATTCTTCCCATCATAGTTTACAGTTATTGTTCCACAACCTATATTGGTGTTGCTACCTACAGTTGTATCACCTAAATAACTTAGATGTGCCGTTTTAGAACCGTTCCCATATTTTGTATTTTTTAGTTCTACGAAATTACCAATTCTCACATTTTCTCCAAGGACACAGTTGTTTCTAATGTGAGAATACGGGCCTATTCTCGTATTGGCACCGATAACAGAGTCTGTAACGGTTGATGATAATACTTTAACGCCATTTTTAATTATAGAATTTTCTAAATATGAATTTGGCTTGATTTGACAATCTTCTCCTATAACGGTATTTGATTTAATCGTCACATTCGGATAAATTGTCGTATCTCTTCCTATGACAGCATTTGGAGCGATATAGGTGTTGGCCGGATCAACCAAAGTAACTCCATTTAACATATGTTTAGTGTTAATTCTATTTCTCATAACATTTTCCGCATATGCCAACGCTACTCTATCATTTACTCCAAATGTTTCATCAAAATCATTACAAAGATAAGTTTCGATTATCTCCCCTCGATTTCTAATTAAGTATAAGACATCCGGTAAATAATACTCACCTTGTTTATTATCATTTTTTACTTCTTCCAACATTTCAAACAATAATTTATTATCAAAACAATAAATTCCAGAGTTAATTTCCTTAACTTGTTTTTCCAGTTCTGTAGCATCCTTTTCTTCTACTATTTTTTCCAGTTTACCGTTGATATCTCGAATAATTCTTCCGTATGCGAAAGGATCATCCGCATATGCCGTCAATACCGTTGCTTTTGCCTTTGTTTGTTCATGATGATCCAACATATTATTAATGGTTTCCGGTCGAATAAGAGGTGTATCCCCATACATGACGATAGTCGTTCCGTTCTTATCCTTTAGCATATCTTTAGCTGCTTTTACAGCATGTGCCGTCCCTAATTGTTCTGCCTGCAAAACAAATTTCGTTCTATCTCCAAGTACCTCTTTTACTTTTTCGGCACCATGACCGACTACTGTAATTACCTCGTCCATTTTCAAATCATTTAAACTGTCCAACACAAGTTCAACCATAGTTCTGTCACAAACTTTATGCAAAACTTTATATAGTTTTGATTTCATTCGCGTACCCTTACCTGCCGCTAATATCACCGCATATCTATTACTCATTTTTTAATTCCTCATTTTCCGCTTGTCTTAATTTTTCTATAACATTACCTAATTTAACATCAAATGTTCCGTTGTATTCATCAATATTATTTATTTTTGATAAATATAAATAATCTTCCTCATGTTCCCTTACTGAATCAAAACATTGAGTAATAATTACTTTCCCTATAACTTCAGCATCAAATTCACTAATAAGACTTTCCATTCCGGTAAGAACACCACCACCTCGCATAAAATCATCAACTAACAATACTCTTGATTGTGATTTTAAACTACGTTTTGATAAAATCATTGTTTCAATTTTTTTAGTAGAACCTGATACATAATTAATCGCAACAGTTGTTCCCTCTGTTACTTTATTATCACGACGAATAATAATTACAGGCTTATTTAGAATAGAAGCTATGGCATATGCAACCGGTATCCCTTTTGCCGCAACAGTAACAACAGCATCAATTTCTTTATTCTTATAAACTGTGGCAATTACACGTCCCAGCTTATTCATCAGACTTGGATTACCGATTATATCCGACATAAATATATACCCGCCGGCAAGAAGTCTATCTCCCTCTTTTATTTTTTCTACAAACTCATTAAGTATTTTTACCGCATCTTCTTCCACTAAAGTAGGGGTAAAAATAACACCACCGCTCACTCCGGCATATGTTTTAACTTCACCAATCTTTTCTTCTTTAAAACCGTTTTTTATAATATAAATATCTTCACTTATCGAAGATTTTGCTTGATTAAATTTTGATACAAAATAAGTAAGTGGAATTAATTTATTCGGATTGTTTAATAAATATTCCGTCATTACCACTATTCGTTCGCTTCTTTTTAATTTCATGTAATACTCCTAATTCGTATATTATATGTATATAATATCATTATTGTTCGTATTAGTAAAGTAAAACCTTATATTTAACGCATAGTTAAAGTATTCAATTATTGTAATATTCGCTTTAACATTATAAAACAGACCTCAGTCGTTAACTGAAGCCTATTTATTGTCTTTCCAAACCTCAAGAGTTCTTATTTGATTTTCTTCTACTTTTCTTACTATGAAAGTTAAGGTATCTATTGAGTACACCGCCCCAACTTTCGCTTCATATTTTTCTAAATAAACATACGCACCGATGGTATCAACTTCTTCATGTGGTAATTGAACATGAAACAAAGCATTTACATCTTGAATAGGAACCCAACCGTCGATTAAATAATGACCATTTTTTAATTTTTTTATTAAACTTTGTTCATCTTCATCAAATTCATCACGAATTTCACCGGTTAATTCTTCCACTATGTCTTCTAAGGTAACTATTCCGCTTGTCCCACCGTATTCATCTGTTATAACAATCATGTGTTCACGATTTTGTTTTATTGTAGCTAATACTTGTGAAATCGGAGTATGTTCAAATACCTTTATAGCAGGGGTAATGTACTCTTCCAAATCTTCTGTGGTTTCTAACTTTTTATCAGTAAACAACAATTTTTTAACGTTCAGTATCCCGATAATTTGATCTTTATCTCCGTCTTCTATAACGGGATAACGAGTATACTCTTCTTGTTTTAGTTGACGCATTATAACAGCAAGAGAATCGCTCATATCAATAGCCTCTACTTCTGTTCTCGGTGTCATAATCTCTTTTGCAATTTTATTATCGAACTCAAAGACACGTTCTACATAACGATATTCTATATCATTAATTTGTCCGTGTGCCCGAGATAATTTCATAATGGTACGTAATTCTTGTTCACTGTGAATATCATCATGTTCTGCCGCAGGTTCAAAACCAAATAATTTTGCAACAATGTTCGCTAATGAATTAAGCAACCAAACTAAAGGTCTCATCACCTTATCAAACATATACATTGGCCATGCGACTTTAAAACAAGTTTTCTCTGCCGCTTGAATAGCTATTGTTTTAGGAACTAACTCACCCAGTACCACATGCAGTAATGTCATAAACGCAAATGAAACTACCAATGAAATAGTATGTGTTAAAGTCTCATTTAAGTGCACCAAATCGAATAACGGTCTAAATAACGCATGAAACGTTGATTCTCCCAACCAACCTAACCCAAGCGAAACGATTGTAATTCCTAATTGTGTAGCTGATAAATAATGGTCTAACTGTTCCACCATAACTAACAATATCTTCGCTGTTTTATTCCCTTCTTCCGCTATTTCTTTAACACGAGTAGGTCGAAGTTTTACCAATGCAAACTCAAACATTACAAAAACAGCCGAAGCCATAAGTAATAATATTATTATTAAAATTTTTATTAAGATACTGAGATCCATAACGGTTTAATTTAACCTCTTTCTTGATATAACTTATTCATAATTTTACTATATATATGTTATTTTTTCAAATGTTACGACGATCTTGCTATTATTTTATTAATATTAAATTTATTTTAAAATAACAGCATATATTTGCTACCATATTGTTAATTATTAACAAAAACTCCGTTAAATATATATTCGTTATTAATTTCGTTCTGATAATTTCTTCAATATAAAATCGTCAAAGGGATGTTGAAAAATTTCTTTATATTCCAATTTTCGATAACTAATTACTTCTTTATTTTTTAATAATGCTAAAAATTTTTCTTGGCAATTTTTAGGCGTTTTTACATCAAGTTGTGAAAAACAATAATATACCTTGCTTTCCACACTGACTACATAGTTCAGTATATCTATTTCGGCTAATTGTTTTAATAAATAATCTTCTTTTTCAGGATAATTTTTTGAGAATTTTCTTATTGCTAAATAATAATCCTCATCTTCATTTTCTTTATAAATTGTTTTAAAATCACACAAAGCTATATCGGCGATAAACAGATTTTTAATATCTTTATTAAAAGCCGCACAAACTACACTAATTGCAGCTCCTTGCCCCACTCCAAACAACAATAACTCAATATTGGAAAATTCTTTTTTTACTATCTGAACTATATCAAGAGCATCTTGATAAACAAATTTGTAATAAGGTTTATCATTAAAAATTTCTACATACGGAAAATAGATTGACCCCGGTTGTTTATTTTCACTGTTTCCTGCCTGCCCTCGGACGTGAACACTTACTACTGCATATCCCAGTATTGAATATCGGCTAAGAGTTAAATAATCCTTGTTTTGCATTTCATATTCCGGAAATTCGATTATAACTCCTCTTATATTCCCTTTCGGAACGATCATGTCTGCATAAATATTCGAATTATCCACCGCTAAAAATTTTATACTAAAATAGTTTGCACCCAGATGTTCTAATTTTATCTTTTCTTTTGTATAAGTAAATTTCCTATTTTTAATTAATTTCATATTATTTCTCCAATAAAAATTTGAATATTTCGTTATTATAAGAAGCTATCGCCTCATGGTCGTATTTTTTATAAAAACATAATTTTTTCTCACAAATTAGATTGTTGAATACTGCATACTGTGTTTCCAAAGGACAATCACTATCCACGCCGCTCATTCCAAACAGTACCTTTGCTCTAACTTTACTGGAGAAATTTTTTGTATCAATATAAGCTAGTTTATCAAAAATTTCTTTATTACGCTTTTCATCATTATTAAACCAACGCGAGTATAATCTAAGTTCCCCATAAGCACCGGTATCTCTATCTAAATCATAAACCTTTTTATAATCAGATAGAAACGGATACAACGAAATACATTTTTTAATATTTTTATTTAAAGCTGCGCACATAATGGAAAAAGCTCCTCCTTGTGATGCACCATAAGTTACAAAATTATTTTTATCCACTCCATCCAACTCACCGGCTATTCTAACTAAAAGGCACATATCCATTATATTTTTCACATAAAGTAAATTATCAATTATACTATCTAAACCTATTGTTATATGACCGAAGACAGTTGAACCGTAAATTCCACCTATATCTTCACTCTTTCCGCCTTGTCCACGAAAATCCATAGCTAATACCGAATACCCTAGGGAAGTATAGGCTGTTTTTTCTAACCAATTTCTACTGGACGCCGGATACCCATGAAAATAAAATAATACAGGACTAGGTTTATTTAATTTTGATTTTATATATTTTGCGTATATCACAGCACCGTCAAAACTTGTAAAGTATAAATCATAATACTCAATATTTTTAAAATTAGAAAATTCTTTTTTTATTATTTTATAGTCCAAAGGAACCTGTCTTATCTCATCCAGTTTTCCATTCCAAAATTCATCAAAATTATTCGGTTTTTTCCATGCCCCAATGTACTTTTCTAAATTCATATTTCACCACTTCTTTATATTTTCTCTTAAATTATTATAAACGTAAAAAAAAGATGCGACAAGCACATCGCATCTCTTTTATCAATTATTTTTCTGTAACTTTTAGACGAGCTAATGCTCTAGCCAACGCCAACTCTGCACGTCTTACATCAAGTGTACTTTTTCTTTCAGATAAGCGTTTTTCCGCTCTTTCTTTTGCTCTTTTAGCACGTTCTACATCAATATCATCAGCACACTCTGCCGTCTGAACAATCACAGTTATGTCATTTTTATGTGTTTCCACAAATCCTTCACTTACAGCTATGCGTTCTTCTTTCCCGTCAGGAAACACCACCTTTAACGGTCCTATCGCTAATGACGCAACCATTGGAACATGGTTTGCCATGATACCCAGTTGTCCACTGGTAGTTCCAAGAACAACCATTGAAGCGTCTTTTGTGCTGTAAACTTCTCCATTAGGAGTGACAATACTTACATTTAAAGTATTCATAATTTACCCTCCTATTGTATTATACTTCAACTCCCAATTTACGTGCTTTTTCTAATACATCTTCTATACCGCCTACTAAACGGAAGCAATCTTCCGGAATATGATCGTACTTACCGTCTAAAATTCCTTTAAATGCTTCTACTGATTCTTCTACCGGAACATAAGAACCCGGTTGCCCTGTAAACTGTTCAGCAACATGGAAGTTTTGTGATAAGAAGAATTGAACACGTCTTGCTCTATCAACTGTTTTCTTGTCTTCGTCACTAAGTTCGTCCATACCTAAGATAGCAATAATATCTTGTAATTCACGATATTTTTGAAGTGTTCTTTGAATTCTTGTCGCAACTTGGTAGTGTTCTTCTCCTACAATCTCCGGTGCTAAAGCACGTGATGTAGAAGCCAGCGGGTCAACCGCCGGATAGATACCCATTTCAGTTAATGCACGTTCAAGGTTAGTTGTTGCATCTAAGTGGGCAAACGTTGTAGCCGGTGCCGGATCGGTATAATCATCGGCAGGAACATAAATCGCTTGAATAGATGTAACAGAACCTTTTTTCGTCGATGTAATACGCTCTTGAAGACGCCCCATCTCTGTAGCAAGTGTCGGTTGATAACCAACGGCAGACGGCATACGTCCAAGTAATGCAGATACCTCAGATCCTGCTTGCGTAAAACGGAAAATGTTATCAATAAATAACAATACGTCCTGTCCTTCTTCATCACGGAAGTATTCAGCCATTGTCAGCCCTGTTAATGCAACACGCATACGTGCTCCGGGCGGTTCGTTCATTTGTCCGAATACCATGGCGGTTTTGTTAATAACTCCTGAATCTTTCATCTCATAATACAGGTCATTACCTTCACGAGTACGTTCTCCTACTCCGGTAAATACCGAAAGACCACCATGTTGTTGTGCAACGTTGTTAATAAGCTCTTGGATAAGAACCGTTTTACCAACACCTGCACCTCCGAATAATCCGATTTTTCCACCTTTAATATAAGGTGCAAGTAAGTCTATTACTTTAATACCTGTTTCCAATACTTCTACATGAGTAGATAATTCTTCAAAGGTTGGCGCTTCTTTATGGATAGAATCTTTTCTTACATTGCTATCAGCTTCTTCCCCATGATCCACCGCTTCACCTAAGACGTTAAATACACGCCCAAGAGTAAAGTTTCCAACCGGCACTGAAATTGGTGCTCCTGTATCTACTACTTCCGCTCCTCTATTTAATCCATCAGTAGACGACATCGCTATAGTTCTAACGACATTGTCACCAATTTCAAGAGAAACTTCAAGAACTAATTTTTCTTTATTTCCATCACCTTTATCTACAAATACTTCAAGAGCATTCAATAGATTAGGCATATGCCCTGATTCGAACTTAACGTCTACTACAGGTCCCATAACTTGGAGAATATAACCTTTATTCATATGTTGTTTGCTAACTTAATAGCTTCTCCTTTCTTCTTTCTATTTTGCAGCTGCCGCTCCACTAACAATTTCGGTAATTTCCTGTGTGATCGCTGCTTGTCTCGCACGATTATATTTAATCGTAAGTGTATCAATAATATTTCCTGCATTATCAGTTGAATTTTTCATAGCTGTTTTTCTTGCAGAATGTTCACTAGCCTTACTATCCAATATACTTCCATAAATCATACTCTCTGCATATTGTGGTAACAGTACATCTAATACCGCTTCTTCTCCGGGTTCAAATTCATAAGCACCTGTTACTTGGTTATTAGAATTTTTAAACTGCGTTGCATTTTCTATCGGAAGAACCTGATCTTCCGTTACAACTTGCTGAATCATACTAACGAAGTGGTTGTAGTGAAGATAAATTTTATCATATTCTTTGTCAGTAAAATATCCCACAACTTTATTAGTAATCTCTTTAACCTGAGTGAAACTTGGCTCATCCGGTATATCTCTATAACTTTCAACGATGCTATAACCATTTTTTCTGAAAAATTCCGCACCATAATTACCTATTGCAACTATACCATATTCATCATGACTTATATGTCGTTCTTTTGTAGTATTAACAAAATTTCTTATAATATTTGAGTTAAACCCTCCACATAATCCGCTATCGCTGGTAATAACTACATAAAGAGTTTTTTTAGGTTCTCTTTTTTCCAACATTGGATGTTTAATACTACCTTCTTTTGAAAAAATAGTAGCCATTACTTCCTGCATTTTTTTCATGTAAGGATTAAATTTTTGAGTATTGGTCTGTGCTTTTAGTAATTTAGATGTTGATACCATCTCCATCGCTTTAGTGATATGACTAGTTTTTTTCGTCGAGTTGATTTTATTTTTTATATCTCTTAGTGACGCCAATTAGTTCACCACCTTTTTCTACTGAATAATTTACACTAAGCAAAAGTTTTTTTGAATGTTTCAATAACTTCATTCATAACTTTTTCTTCAGGTAAATCTTTTGTTTCTTGTATATGTTTTATAGCTTCTGTCGGATGTGCATCAAGATAAGCATATAACTCTTGTTCAAATCTATGTATATCTTTTACTTCAACATCATCTAAATAACCATGTGTTAAAGCATATAAAATCATTACTTGTTTTTCTACAGGAATAGGTTTATGTAAATCTTGTTTTAATACCTCTACCGTACGTTTACCTCGTTCGAGTTTTTCACGAGTTGCCGGATCTAAATCAGAACCGAATTGTGCAAAACTTTCAAGTTCTCGATATGATGCCAAGTCAAGACGTAATGTCCCTGATACTTTTTTCATAGCTTTAATTTGTGCAGATCCCCCTACACGAGATACGGACAATCCCGCATTAATTGCCGGTCTAATACCAGAGAAAAATAGGTCTGATTGTAAGAAAATTTGTCCGTCTGTAATAGAAATAACATTAGTTGGGATATAAGCAGAAATATCACCGGCTTGAGTTTCAACAAACGGTAATGCTGTAATACTTCCACCACCAAAATCTTCGTTAACACGTGCCGCACGTTCTAATAAACGGCTGTGCAGATAGAATACATCCCCCGGATATGCTTCACGTCCCGGTGGACGTTTAAGTAGTAATGATAACTCACGGTAAGCTGCTGCTTGTTTAGATAAATCATCGTATACTATTACTACATCTTTTCCATTAAACATAAATTCTTCAGCCATCGCTACCCCTGCATACGGCGCTATATATAATAACGGTGCCGGTTGCGAAGCTGCTGCTGTTACAACAATTGTATATTCTAATGCTCCATGTTCTTTTAACGTTTCAACAACACTACGAACTGTTGATTCTTTTTGACCGATAGCAACATAGATACAAATAACATCCTGACCTTTTTGAGCCAAAATTGAATCTATTGCAACAGCTGTTTTACCTGTTTGTCTATCACCGATAATAAGTTCACGTTGTCCTCGCCCAATCGGTACCAATGAATCTATCGCTTTAATACCTGTTTGGAATGGAACAGATACAGATTTTCGACCCATAACTCCGACAGCCGGTGATTCTATCGATCTTCTTTTATTTGTATTTACCGGTCCACGTCCGTCTACCGGCTGCCCCAACGGATCTACTACACGTCCAATTAATTCTTCTCCAACAGGAACGTCCATAACACGTCCGGTACGTCTTACTTCATCACCTTCCTTAATATCGGTAGTTGGCCCTAAAATTACAATCCCAACATTAGTATCTTCAAGGTTTTGAGCAAGCCCCATAACTCCGGTTTTTGTAAATTCAACAAGTTCTCCACTCATTATTTCGTTAAGACCATATACACGTGCTATACCGTCCCCTACTTCAATTACTGTTCCGACATCCGTTGACTTAACTTCAAACTGATAATTTTCTATTTGCGATTTTAGTAATGCACTAATCTCTTCAGCTTTAATAGCCATTTATGTCCCTCCTTGTTTCAATTTCTACTAGATATTAGAAATTTGTTTTTTTATGCTATTTAATCTTGCTTTTATACTGGCATCAATAACTTTGTTATTATAAGTTATTTTCAAACCGCCGATTAAACTCTTATCAATTACATTACTAACTTCTACATTATCTAGTTGCAACTTAGCTTTAAGTTTTTCTTTTAATTCTGAAATTTGTTCTTGTGTAAGTTGACTAGCAGATTCGACTCTAACAAGAATATTTTTCGAATATCTATTAAAGCGTTCTTCGAACTCTTCCAGAACAAAATTTATTAAGCTGATTTGCAAGTTTCCTGCTAATATTTTGGCTACATTAACAACGTTTCGATTTACATTGATAAATGCAGCATCTATTAATTCTATTTTCTGTTTTTTTTCTATATTAGGGTTGTTCATCAAAGTAATAAAATCGTCATTTGAAGTAATTGCTAAAGCAACTTCTTTCAAATCATTAAGAACCTCTTCTAATGAGCTACTGTCACGTGCAACATCGAATAATGAATCTCCGATTTTATTAGCAAGCACTGATTTACTCATTATTTCACCCCTACCTCTTTTATAACTTTTTCTACGAAATCACCATGTGACTCACTAAGTTCTTTTTCCAAAATTTTAGAAGCTACTAATACAGATAGTTCAGCAACTTGTTTGTTAATTTCTTCAAGTGCCCTTTTCTTCTCATCTTCAATATCTCGTTGAGCATTTACTTTTAATTGTTCCGCTTGTTTTCGAGCTTCATCAAGAATTGCCTGTTTTTCAATCTTAGATTGTTCACGTGCGTCTTCCATCATTGCCTTTATTTCTTTTTGGGCATTTTTTAATTTTTCTTGATTTTCTTCAAGTAAAACCAATGCTTCTTTTTGATTTTTGGCTGCGTCATCCAGTTGATTGTTTACCAACTGTTGACGTTCATCCAACATATCAATTAATTTATCCCAAGCAAATTTTTTCAGTAATACCAATAAGATTAGTACAGCTATTATATTAATAGCCATATTCCCCAAGTTAAACCCTTGATGAGAAGAGTGTTCAGTAGCTAAAAATACTAAATTTTTCATTTGCTAACTGCTCCTGTTCTTCTTGTTGTTCTTTTAATCGGATATACTTATTATTTGAATGAAAGAATAAACGCTACTACGATAGCTAAGATAGGTACCGCTTCAACAAGTGCAAACATTACAAACGCATTAGATTTAAGTTTAGGTTCGATTTCAGGTTGACGAGAAACACCTTCCATAAATTTACCGAATAAATATCCGTTACCAATACCGGCACCAATCGCTGCCAATCCTGCTGCCAATCCTGCTCCAATTAATCCTACCATAATTATATTTTCCTCCTTGGATAATAAATAAATTTTTCTTAATTATTAATTTTACACATTTTTTGTGTTTATTATATAAAATGCAAATTAATGCTCATCACTAATTTTATGTGATAAATATGTAAATGTTAATATCGTAAAGATATACGCTTGGATAACACCAATAAATAGTGAGAATCCTTTCCACACTACTAGCCCGGCTATACCGGCTATTGCACCGAAAACACCAACTGTTGCAAGTGATGCTAAAAGTGCTAATAAAACTTCTCCGGCATAAATATTACCGAATAAACGCATTGACAAGGTTAGAAGATTTGTAAACTCCTCTAATACTTTAAACGGTGTAATACCTATACCCGCAGATGTATATGTGCTAAAGTAATGTTTTGTTCCTTTGTACTTAATTCCTGCATAGTGAGTAAAGATTATAACTAACAACGCAAGAGAGAAAGTAAATGTCGGATCTGCTGTTACTGAATTTACATAAACTACTTCATCATAACTTACTTCTATCAGAACACCAATAGTATTAGCTACAGCAATAAGGGAAATAAGTGTTAGTGCCGTTGCCCACAATCCTTTACCATACTTTTTCCAGTTTACGTTACCTTTGATAACGTTATCACTAACAAAAACCGCAAGTAACTCAGCTGCATTTTGTCGTTTGCTATCAGGTCTTAATTTTATTCTACTAGTAATAAACATCACAAAAATAAAAGTAAGCAACAGTGTAATTAAGGTTGTGATTACACTAGGAATATTGACCGTTATGTCATAGCCAAACATTTTGGTAATAAGATATGTATGCTCTTCCATATATTTCTCTCACCTCTTTTCTTATGTATCTTATATTTCTAAATCTGTTGTATGATAAATTCAAGAAATACCTATTGAATATTATAATACCATTTTAAAATATTTACCAGCCATTTATAAAATTTTATAAAATTTTATGAAAAAATCACTTTTTCATTATTTAGTTCCGAAAATTCTATCCCCCGCATCGCCTAATCCGGGTACAATGTAACCATGATCATTTAATTTTTCATCTAAACCTGCTATAAAAATATCCACATCAGGATGTGCTAAACGTAATGCCTCTACTCCTTCCGGAGCTGCTATTAGACACATAAATTTAATATTACTTACTCCACGTTGTTTTAATGAATTTATTGCCGCTATAGCGGATCCACCGGTTGCTAACATCGGATCAACAACAATAAACAAACGTTCTTCCGGTCTGCTTGGTATTTTTACAAAATACTCATGTGGTTGAAGAGTTTCAGGATCACGGTATAACCCAACATGCCCTACTCTTGCCGATGGTATTAAATTCATTAAACCGTCTACCATCCCTAAACCTGCTCTCAAAATAGGAACAAAAACTATCTTTTTACCGGAAAGACGTTTACAAGTAGTAACTTGAATCGGTGTTTCAACTTCTACTTCTTCCAACGGCAGATCACGAGTTATCTCATAAGCCATTAAAGACCCTACTTCGTTGGTAAGTTGTCTAAAGTCTTTTGAACCCGTTCTCTTATCCCTGATAAAAGATAGTTTATGTTGGATCAATGGATGATCAAATACATGAACTTTTGACATAATTTCAATTCTCCTTTTTAGTATTGTTATATTTATTTTACTCTAATTAAACTTTTTTAACAAGTTAAATCTGAAATATTTTCAACCGTTATCAAAAAACATTTTCCTACTATTCAACATAAATTACTAGACTTATTTGCATTAAACTATTAAAATTAGAGAGATATATATTTATATTTAAACCTAGGAGATGCCATGAAAACTAAAAATGTTTTACTTACTTTTTTAATTACGAGTATTTTTTACTATGCTGTTCCGTTTTTATTTTTACATTTTTCTAAAGAAAATAATTTATCAAAAATGGGACTTATACTGATATTATTTTTTACCTTTGTATCATTTGCGATTAACCTTATTATTTCGTTCTTTTTAGAAAGAAATATTTTAATTCCAATTATTACTTCAGTCTTGGCAGTTCCTCTATTATATACTTTTAACACCAGTGCTGTTGTCTTAATAATTATAATTATTATTTTTTCTTTTCTTGCTTATGGACTTTCCGGTCTACTCAAATAATTAATTTTCAGGAGATTTTTATGACTACATTAAAACGAAATTTACTAATATCTACAGGCGTTTATATGCTGTTTTATCTTGGCCCTATCTTAGTCAACCCGTTTGCTATTCTTAACATTGCCGAAGCATTCGTCGTCGCTTTATTGGTTTATGGCGGCTTTTATCTGAGTTATATCTTTTTATATACTAACAAATCAAAACTTGATGAGCGGACTAAAAATACCATTATTACAATTATAATTATGATATTGGCACTTATTATCTATTATAATCCTTTCACATTCCCTACAATGTTTAATATTATAATCAATAAATATGTAGCAATTTTTTTGTTAGTTGGTTTATTAGTTGTACTTCTTCTAGTAGCTCAGCGTACAAAAAGCGTCTATATACTGGCAATTTTATTTGCACCGTCTATTATTCAAGGTATCTTAATGCGTTCATCCAATCGAGCAATGTTATTTTATCTTAATAACCCAAACTTTACATTGTACTGTATTGTAGTATTATTTGCTATCTACTATATTTACTATAATAGACGTCGTTAATAACTATATTCCCCCTATATCTATAAACATTTTCATCAGATATATGGGGAATTTTTATAGCTGATTACATATACTAATCTTAACGATTTCACTATAATCTATATAACTATAAAATAGTTTTTTCAGATAATTTTAATGAACTTTTAAACAATTGTTAGTAATAATATGAATATCCACAACAAACTCATTATTTAAGCAGATTTTTATAATAGTTTTATTTAATATTTTATTGTATAATAATATTAATTATTTAATGAAAGGGTGTACATATCATGATAAATTCAGAAAACACATGGGCATTATGGGCAATTATTATAGCTATTGCAACGTTAAGTATCTATTTAGAAGAAAAATATCGTTGGGCCGCTAAAATTAGCGGAGCAATTATCGGTCTTATTATTGCCGCAACGTTAAGTAACCTACATGTTATTCCGCTTGAATCTCCGGTATATGATACAATCTGGACATATGTTGTTCCGCTCGCAGTGGCGATGTTACTCTTCCAATGTGATTTAAGAAAAATTTGGCGTGAAAGTGGACGAATGGTTATTATTTTTCTTATCAGCTCTCTTGGAACAATATTAGGTGCCATTTTCGGTTATCTTGCTTTACATAACCTCGTACCGGCGCTTAATCATATTGCCGGAGTTATGACCGGTTCGTATATTGGTGGCGGAGTTAACTTTGTTGCTGTCGCGAGTGCTTTTGAAGTACCCACCGATTTGATTTCCGCTGCAACGGTTAGTGATAATTTGCTAATGGTATTGTACTTTTTCATACTTATAGTTATACCTACTCTTCCAATATTTAGAAAGTTTTTTATTACAACATTCGACAATAAAACGAATGTACAGCACCACAGTAGTGATAACAGCAAAACAACTGTAGCAGTTAGAGATATTGCATTTACCTTTGCCACCGCGGTTGTTATAGTAGCTATTAGCTTTAGCTTATCGACTTATCTTGCTTCCCTAGGTAAATCACCTTTGATAGCATTTATTTCTAACAAATATCTATTAGTAACAACACTGACAGTATTATTAGCATCCCTTTTCCCTAAATACTTCACATCATTTAAAGGGGCTAATGAGATAGGAACTTTTCTTATTTATATTTTCTTTGTTGTCATTGGAATTCCTGCTTCAATTCAAGCAATTGTTGAAAAATCACCATTATTACTTCTATTTTGTGCAATAATGATAATTGTTAATATGCTTGTAACCTTTGGAGCGGCTAAATTATTTCGTTTTTCTATTGAAGAGGCTATTATTGCCTCAAATGCCAATATAGGTGGTCCTACAACAGCCGCCGCTATGGCTATTTCAAAAGGTTGGAATTCACTTGTTGCTCCGGCAATGTTGGTCGGTACCCTCGGTTATATTATCGGAACATATATAGGTATATTAATCGGACAATATTTAGGTTAAACGTAAAAAAGGATTATTATTTAACTTGGTAATTAAATCAAATTAAATAATAATCCTCTTTATTATAAATTTTCTTAATCAAATAATCTAAACTTCATAACCAACTATAATTTTTTAAAATAATCAAGTAAAACATCTATATAAAAATTAGATATAAGTGTTTTCATTAAACCTTTATCAAAAAATTACTATTATATTTATTCTAACACACAATATTATTCTCCAACTTATTTCTTCAAAAAAATATTTAACTATTTTATAACTTTATAATAAGGAATGAATAACACCATCACGACATTGATTTACACTTATTACATAAGGTAAATTTCTACTATCTCTTATATTGCGCCCCCCAAGTATTCCTCCCGGTTCTAAAGGAAATAACACTGTATCATACATATTTCCCAAACCGGATACTATTTTTACAATAACAACTTTAGCTTTATCAGGTTTTCTTACATCATAATACTCATACTTTTTATATGGAATATTGTCTACCTTTACCAATACATCACGAATTTCTTGAACAATTAAGTCTACCAGTCGATGCGCACCGATAACTCCATCCGCTGTTCGACCTTCTCCGTCAAAAAACGAGAAATCAATATGAATTATATAGTCAGATGTACCGGGCGTCCCTGCTCTATCGAAATATACTCTGTCCTTTAATACACCTTCTGATGATCCGATATTGGCCGGTTGATAACCCGTTCCTATTTCTACTCCGGTTATCATAACTGTAACACCATCTAATTCATGCGTTATACCTTCTCCTAATTCTCCGGAATATTTACATGCTATCGGCATGCAATCTAAGTTAGAATTGACAAAAATATTATGTTCATGCGGTTTTATAATGTTTACTTTTATTTGTTTAATTCTCTTATCAAATGAGATAAATGTCCTAGCTATATTTTTTCTGATAATTAGCTTGTTATTAATCAGCTCCGTCTTTTCACCGAACGCTACTTCATTGATAGTAAATACTTTTTTGGTTAACTTTCCTACTCTTAACTCTTTATTGCTGTTTATATTATTCAATCGTTGCCGTTTGCTTAACTTATTTTTCAAAATTGCCACTGCTTTTTTAGCATCATAATCCGTCAAGTTATTTTCGCCTACCATACATGATTCATATCCTGTTGTTCCCTTATTTGTATCTATGATACAATCTATATATTGATTTGTACATACCAATCGTCCTTGCAAACCGATAAAACTAAGACCAATACTTGAAATATCATTTTTTCCGAGATTTTCAATTATATTAACAAAATCAATATGATGATTTCCCCAACCGTCAATAGCTACTAAAGCACCGTCTACCTGCAAGGTTTTAGCTATATCGCCTACTCTCTTAGCCGAATAAACCTTGTCATCATAACTTTCAGAAACACCGCTTACTATAATTCCAACTATTTCAATATCACTATCTTTTGTTGCTACCTCTACAAGCGGGCAGCGATAGTGATGAAGTGTTGTCATTTTTATACTCGGCCCCAATCCCATAGCTACAACTCCTTTCCAAACAAAGAAGGAGGATACCCCCCTTCTTCATTTCTATATACATTCAATATTACACGTTATGACGGTATTCATAAGGTAATATTTTTGTTTCATTAAAACTTGGACAATCTCTTACCCATTCTAATGATTCTTTAACAATTGCTGTTTGCATAGGGATATTATTAGGTTCCCCTGCATTTGAGCCGATTGGCACGTGAGGTGCAGTAATACGTGGTGCACCTTGTTGACGAGCAATTGGTGGTAGTGCAGCAATTACACAGCAACTCATTCCTTGTTCTTCACAGCAACGTGTTACGATAGTTGCTGAACGGTGACATGTACCACATCCACCTGTACATAATACAATATCTACACCTTGTTCTTTTAATTTTTTAGCAATTTCCGGTCCTGTTTCATTGGTGAATTTTTCGACGTTACCGCCTCCACCCATGAACGTATATGTTTCTTTTGGTAATGATCCGATAAATCCTTCTGCTACCAATTCATGTAATCTATCAATCGGTAACATTGCATTTGGATCTTTATTAATATCAGAGTTATCAAACCCACCATGTGTTACCATTAATTCACTAGATGGTGTATCGAACGGAATTGTACGATATGTAAAATCTCCTGATGTATTGAACGGTTCTTGTGATTTAATATGTATTCCACCTGCTGTAATAAATGCAACTTTACATTCGCTTAACGGTTTCTTTAGTTCTGTAAATATTGCTTTAGGTGTAATAGGCACGAAAATTTCTGATTGCATCCCTGGTTTTGTTGTTAATTTCATTGTATTTTCTCCTTAAGCTCTAGCTAATGTAATTTTCTTTTTTCCTATCACTCTCATGTGACTAAGATAAAATTCTACATCTTGATTTTCTTTTAACACCACAGTTGTAAACGCCCAACGTCTTGGTACAGCTATAGTACCCAATCCGTCCATTATTGCTACTTCTATGGCGGTATCATTTACTTGAGTAATTTTTCCTCCCAGTAAACATGGTTGCATTTCTTCATAAAATATATCTGAACTATCATATTCATAAGGGTCTTCCATTACTTGAATATAACTAAAGTAAAATTCTAATACATGTCCCATCTCTAAAATATTATCTGTCTTAATTAGTTTTGTCGGTACAGTAATCACGCCTAAACGACCGTGAAGATGAATTTTTACTTTATCTTCTTTTACTTCCTTAATTATGCCACCCATCATTACCGGATTTATAATATAATCCATTATTACTCCTAAATTAGTGATATGTTTTACTGTCTACTAATACTGTTTCCGGAAGACCTAAAAGTTTGTTATTAGCATTAATAACGTCATTATTCCATTTTTTCTCTGCCGGTTTTACTTCTACACCCGCCATTTTGTTTTTCAACATTTGAATTGCACGTGCTGCTACTGACGGTGTTACACAAGAACATCCGGCTATATCATTTTCAAATCCGCCTTTATCGATATTTTCTTCTACCATAGCAGTAGCATATTTGTTACCTACTACTAACTGACCTTGGTAAGCACAGAATGAAACCCCTACTACCGGAATATCTCTTACTCCTGCTTGATCAATATGTTCAATAAAGTCTATATGGTTGTTACCAAATCCTTCTGTTGTGATAACTACACCATCCAAGTCTAATGATTCAAATAAAGATCCTAAACGTTCAGATACCCATAATTTTTCATCATTTACTTGTGGTGAACCGACACAGATAACCCCGATTAAATCAAGTTCTGCATCTTCTGCTAATCCTTCTACAAGCGGTTCACGAATGTAGTGACGAGTCATTTCTTTTGTTGCAGGTCCGATACAAGTTAAAGCGTGGATAGAACCGTCACGTACTTGGTTCGGTGTTAAAATAATCGGCACGTTACCGCAGTCAACATTTTTTTGACCTCCAATGATACCACATGGTTCTGTCGGACAAATAACGTTATCGTGCATAGCACCTTGTCCCATAATTTCTTTAACCAATACAACACGTGGATTTCCACTTCTTCTTACATCTTCACAGATTTCTTCTCTTACTACTTCACCGTCATAATGTTTTAATTCTTCACGAATTGCTTGTACGATAAAGTCTTGACATTTGTGCGCTGCAAAAGGTCCCGGTCTTGTCATACCTGATAGTCGTTCGATTGTTGCATGGCAACGAATAATAATATCGTTTTCATCTGCACAACCTGGATGTCCATAAAACGTTTTTTCATCTAAGAACCCTTCTGAAGAACCGAATTCATGTACTTGAACTCCGTCTTCATCAACACCAGTTAGCATAAATACTACACCGTCTAATACTTTAGTTACACCTTCACCAAGTTTTCCTTCTACTTTTGTTGCAATAGGACACACGTCCATAATTGTTTCAGTGTAAATGTGACGTTTATCAGGATAAATAACATCCAATTCTAATTTTTTACATAATTCATCTTCACCAAGTGCAGCTTTTGCTAATTTTTTATCAATTGTGATAACACCATCTTTGATAGAAGTTTTATCTCCTAATTTTACATCTGTTATTTTGATATGTTTTTTAGTTAATGTGCGGATTACTTTTTTCTCACCTAATTTTTCTTCTTTTTCAGCTGCTTCTGCCACTTCTGGAGCATTTCCGGCACCCACTACTACAGGAACATCTAATTTCAATCCTTCAAATTTTTCGGCTTTACCAATTTCTATATGAATCATTCCATTACCTCCGTGAGTTGTTTGTGTATAAACTGATGATTTAGCATCTTTTACTTCTTCAACCACGTTTCCTTGTTTTTCTTCTGTAATATCTTTTTGTACTTCGTTTATTTTATCCAAGTACTCTTTTTTTATCGGTGTTAAAGCTTCTACATCTTCCAATAATGTACTTCCTAACACTTCTTCTATAGTAAGTCCGTCAGGGCTTAATGTTAGCAATCCTGCATCAATCATGTCTTCGAATAGACCCGGATCTTCTAAATCGGCAGCTCCGATTACTTGACCTTTCTCTCTTCTACAACAAAAAATCGCTGGATCTTTTAAGTGTTTTTCTAATGTTTCTACTGTAATAGACATTGTTTTACCTCCCAATATGTATTATTTTTATGTGTATTACTTTATAATTTTAAATATGTCAGCGAAATTCCATATTCATATTTTCTCCTCCCGTATTAGTTTTTAAATTTTCTTATTAGTTTATAGTTAACGAATCTTAATGCACCGTCAGTACAGTGATAAACCGGTAATTTTAATTGTGGAGCACAAGACATTACAGTATTCGTAAAATCTGTGCAGTTGCTAATTAAAACAGCCTGTGCACCCGCTTTTTTTAGCGACATTACCTTTTGTACTTGCCCTGGACAAATCCCCGGATTTAAACATTTTCTGGTTCCATTTTTCATCAATATAGCATTTTTACAGAACTCTACACCTACCACTTCACTATTCATGCTGGCTGCTTGTTCACGAAGTCTTTCTTCATTCGCACCGCATGCACAGACCAATACTCCTATTTTTTCCGGACTTGGCAAGAATTTTTCTGCGGCAATTAAACCACCTGTAGTTTTTACAATCGGTGCTTCAACATATGTTCTTTTCCCTGTAAAAGGCCCTCCCATAATCAACTCACCATGCTCTTTATCTAAACCACCACATTTATCAAATAGCGAGCCGACCGATGACCCTAAAGGAACATCGAATAATACATGAATACTACCGGCATCCGTCAGCTTTCCTGCTACTGTTAAATCTTTATCAATCAACGGTTTTTTCTCTTCTACTATCTCTCTTACTTTTAACACCGTTTCTACATTAATTACTACAGCATCTGCTTCTGACGGTAATTTATCCGGTTTTAACAATACTCCTAAACTTTCTCTAATAATAGCACGCTCTTCTCCCATCGGGTAGATATTTTCCAATTCAAAAATGGTAATATCATCATCTTGAACCGCTGATTTTAATATTTGCACGGCTTCCGAATGAATACCTTTTAACGCTACAATTCCTTTTTTAGCATTAACTATATTCATTACGATACGCAATCCTTTAAGAAGATTTTCCGGTTTATCCTCTATACGTGCGATATTATGTGATAATATCGGTTCACATTCTGCTGCATTAACGATCACTGTCCCGGTACCATTGTCAAAACGTATTCCAAGTTTCACAGCTGTCGGAAACCCTGCACCGCCTAATCCTACTAGACCAGATTCTGCTATTAAATCTTCAGGTGTAGTAGAGGTTAACGGTTTGTATGTAGAAAAATCTGTGTCTTTTTCTTCGATGACTATTTTTTCTTCTGTCACATCAGTCACTATTCCATTAACGCTTGAAAATATATTACTACCCAATGCAGAATCCGGTTTTTTTGCTATCATTTCACCTCTTGATACAGTAGAGTTTTTCTCTACTATTACTTCAGACGGAGCACCTACATGTTGCTTAAGCGGAAAAATATATTCCATTTTCTAAATCTCCCTTCTATAATTTTCACTGTTATTATACAGCTGTTTTTTTTGATAACGCAATATTTTATATTCTTAAAAAAATAGCGAAATGTTATTTTTTTATCATTTTCGTTATACAGCTATTTTTTATTATTTAATTTATTATACTGTTTATCTATTTTTTTATTTTTATTATTTTTTTCCAAATCCAACCCTTG